>DWWL01000077.1 GCA_019119775.1 Candidatus Lachnoclostridium pullistercoris
CACCTGGTTTGGGACCAGGGGGTCGCAGGTTCAAATCCTGTCACCCCGACTTATAGATCTGCGGGTGTAGTTCAATGGTAGAACACCAGCCTTCCAAGCTGGATACGTGGGTTCGATTCCCATCACCCGCTCTGCCATGCAAGTCATGGCTTCATACGAGTCTGTAGCTCAGCTGGATAGAGCAACGGCCTTCTAAGCCGTGGGTCGGGGGTTCGAATCCCTTCAGGCTCGTTTCGGATAGAAACTATCCGGTTATGGTGGGTATAGCGCAGCTGGTTAGCGCGCCAGATTGTGGCTCTGGAGGCCCAGGGTTCGAATCCCTGTACCCACCCTTTCAAGACAGAAAAGCAGGCAGCCCCGCAGTATGCGGGACTCTTTTTCTATACGGAGAAAACTGTTCCGTACGGCGGCGCTGGCCGCAGTGTATTGGGCCATCGCCAAGCGGTAAGGCACAGGACTTTGACTCCTGCATCCCGCCGGTTCGAATCCGGCTGGCCCAGCTTTCGGACGGCTGGAAATCATAGACGCGGAATGCGCTGTGGTTTCCGGCCGTTTCTGCTTGGCGGGAGACTTTGTTTATGGAAATTTAAGGGAAACTTTCTGGAAAGGTTATTCTGTCGCCTTTTCCGGCTCCTGGAAATCTGGTATACTAGGGGTACTTGACGGAGTTTCCCGCCGGCGCGCCCTGCTGCGAAGTTTTCCGGGGGTGTTCCCCGCCGGCGCACCCGGGCACCAAGTTTTCCGGGGGTGTTCCCCGCAGCGGAGTTTCCCGCCGCACTGACAGAGAAACCGTTCATTGGCAGAGAGGAAAGATTCCGGCCGGTTCTGAGGCCGCCTGCTCTGTCTGATCCCCATCCTGAATTTCCCCGTGATCCCACGAATGTTATCCCGTGAATTTTTCCCAGAAAGCAGTTGACTTTTGCACGCAACTATATTATTATGATTACAGAAACAGAACACTTGTTCGCATGGAGGGCTTTATGAATAGAGAGGAAAAACTGAAAGCGCTGGACGCCGCGCTGACGCAGATCGAAAAAGCGTATGGAAAAGGATCCGTGATGAAGCTGGGAGATTCCAGCGCCAACATGAACATTGAGACGGTGCCTACAGGCTCGCTGAGCCTGGACATTGCCCTGGGCCTGGGAGGCGTGCCCAAGGGACGTATTGTGGAGATCTACGGACCGGAGTCCAGCGGTAAGACGACGGTGGCGCTCCACATGGTGGCAGAGGTGCAGAAGAGAGGCGGCATCGCCGGCTTCATCGATGCGGAGCATGCCCTGGATCCGGTCTACGCGAAGAATATCGGCGTGGATATTGACAATCTCTATATCTCTCAGCCGGACAACGGAGAGCAGGCGCTGGAGATCACGGAGACGATGGTCCGCTCCGGCGCAGTGGATATTGTGATCGTGGACTCAGTGGCCGCGCTGGTGCCGAAGGCGGAGATCGACGGCGAGATGGGCGATTCCCATGTGGGACTTCAGGCCAGACTTATGTCCCAGGCTCTGAGAAAACTGACGGCTGCGATCAGCCGCTCCAACTGCATCGTGATCTTTATCAACCAGCTCCGTGAAAAGGTAGGCGTGATGTTCGGCAATCCGGAGACGACCACAGGAGGACGGGCGCTGAAGTTCTATTCCTCCGTGCGTCTGGACGTGCGCCGTACAGAGACGCTGAAGCAGGGCGGCGAGATGATCGGCAACCACGTGCGGGTGAAGGTAGTGAAGAATAAGATCGCTCCGCCTTTTAAGGAGGCTGAGTTTGACATTATGTTCGGAAAGGGAATCTCCAAAGAAGGAGATATCCTGGATCTGGCGGTGAAGGAGAATATTGTGGAGAAAAGCGGAGCCTGGTACGCTTACAACGGAGCCAAGATCGGCCAGGGCCGGGAGAACGCGAAGATCTATCTGGCGGACAATCCGGCGATCTGCGACGAGATCGAGCACAAGGTACGGGTGCGCTATGGCCTGGAGCCGGACACGGAGGAAACTCACGACGGGGCAGGCCAGGGAATCCTGCCTTTGGATGAGGAAGAGTAAAGGAGAGGCTTTGGGATGCGGGTTGTATCAGTAGAGCCGGCAGACAGGAAGAAGTGCAGGGTCCTCACGGACGAGGGCCCTGCCTTTGTTCTCTACAACAATGAGATTCAGGCATACGGGATTCGGGAAGGAGAGGAGCTGGAGGGAGAGACGTATGAGCAGCTTCTGCGGGACGTCCTCTGCCGCCGCGCCAGAGAGCGGATGATCCGCCTTCTGCAGGCATCAGACAAGACGGAGGCGGAGCTTCGGCGGAAGCTGGCGGATGGAGGCTGTCCCCCTGAGGCGGTGGAGAGCGCCATTGCTTACGGAAAGAGCCGGCATTATGTGGATGACCGGCGCTATGCGGAAAATTATGTGGACCTTCACTCCGCTGTGAAGAGCCGCAGACAGCTGCAGGCAGAGCTGGCGGCAAAGGGAATCTCCAGGGATCTGGCGGAGGAATGTCTGGAAGAAGCGGACCTAGATGAGCGGGCACAGATTGAAAAACTCCTGAAAAAGAGGGGGTATGACAGGGAGCAGGCAGACCAGAAGGAGCAGCAGAGAACTATGGCATTTCTCTCAAGGAGAGGTTTTTCTTACGAGGCAATACTTGACATCATGCACAAAAAAGATTAAAATTAAAATGTTGTATTACCGTACAATGAAAACTAAATAAGGAGGTGCTCCTGTGTCAGTAATAGCTGTAATTCTTACAATTATTATTGTAGCTCCTATTACCTGGGTTGCCGCGGTCAGCCATCAGAAGAAGACCTACGAGAACGCGATCGGCAGCGCGGAAGAACGGTCCAGGGAAATAATAGATGAAGCGTTGAAGACTGCGGAAACGAAGAAGCGCGAAGCTCTCCTGGAGGCGAAGGAGGAGTCATTAAAGACTAAGAATGAGCTGGAAAAGGAAACCAAGGAGAGACGGGCGGAGCTTCAGAGATATGAGCGGCGCGTACTGAGCAAAGAAGAAAACCTGGACAAGAAGTCCGAAGCAATGGAAAAGAAGGAGGCCAGTCTGGTCGCCAGAGAGGAAAAGCTCTCAAAGAAGTCTGCGGAAGTTGAGGAGTTGTACGAAAAAGGGATACAGGAACTGGAAAAGATTTCCGGCCTTACCTCCGAACAGGCAAAAGAATATCTTTTAAAATCTGTGGAAGAAGATGTCAAGCATGACACCGCAAAACTGATCAAAGAACTGGAAGCAAAGGCAAAAGAGGAAGCAGATAAGAAGGCCAAGGACTACGTGGTGACAGCCATTCAGAGATGTGCGGCAGACCATGTGGCAGAGACTACGGTTTCTGTGGTCCAGCTTCCCAACGATGAGATGAAGGGCCGTATCATCGGCCGCGAGGGAAGAAATATCCGTACCCTTGAGACGCTGACGGGCGTAGAGCTGATCATTGACGATACGCCGGAGGCGGTAGTGCTGTCGGGATTTGACCCGATCCGAAGAGAAGTGGCGCGAATCGCGCTGGAGCGTTTGATCGTGGATGGACGGATCCATCCGGCTAGAATCGAAGAGATGGTAGAGAAGGCTCAGAAAGAAGTGGAGGCCAATATGCGGGAGGACGGCGAAGCCGCCACTCTGGAAGTGGGAATCCACGGAATCCATCCGGAACTGGTAAAACTTCTGGGCAAGATGAAATTCAGAACCAGCTATGGACAGAATGCGCTGAAGCATTCCATTGAGGTGGCGCAGCTGGCGGGGCTTTTAGCTTCGGAAGTAGGCGTGGATGTGCGTCTGGCGAAGCGCGCTGGTTTGTTACATGACATTGGTAAATCCGTTGACCATGAGATGGAAGGTACTCATGTACGTCTGGGTGCAGAGCTGTGCAAGAAGTACAGGGAGTCCGCTGTGGTGATCAATGCAGTGGAGGCCCATCATGGGGACGTTGAGCCGCAGAGTCTGATCGCCTGCCTGGTTCAGGCGGCGGATACGATTTCCGCTGCAAGACCCGGAGCGAGAAGAGAGACTCTGGAGACATATACAAACAGACTGAAGCAGTTAGAAGATATTACAAACTCCTTCAAGGGAGTGGAGAAATCCTATGCCGTTCAGGCGGGCCGTGAAGTCAGGATCATGGTTATACCGGAGCAGATCAGCGATGACGATATGGTGCTTCTTGCGAGAGAGGTTTCCAAGCGCATTGAAAATGAACTGGAATATCCGGGCCAGATCAAGGTCAATGTAATCCGTGAATCAAGAGTGACCGACTACGCAAAATAAAAATAGAAGCCTTACCAGGCGGTATCTGGTAGGGCTTTTATTTTTTCAGCAGAAAACTTCATTTCCGGGCCGGCCCAAATCTCCGGCGGATATGCGCTCTGCGCACGGAAGACGGCTGTCCCAGCCGGGAAAACCTTAAGTTTTTCCGTCAATTTCCGCGGGGGAATTGACTTTAGAGGCGGAGAGAATTAGAGTAGAGAACAAGAAGGAGAAAGGAGCAGATTTTATGAGGAGAGGAAAGTGGAAGCATTTGATCCCGGCGGTGCTGGCGGCGGCTCTGGCGGCAGGGATGACAGTTCCAGCTCTGGCAGAGAGCAGAAAGAAGATCACATCGGTGAACCTGACGGTGGATTCAGACATGAAGATCGGGGATGACCTGGATGTGTCTCAGGTCGAGATAGAGGCCGAAAGCGACAAATATTATGTGGAATCCTTTGATTTTACCAACGCGGGATTTTACTGGGGGGAGGAGGATGTTCCCCAGATCGAGGTGTATGTGAACGCGGAGGACGGATATTATTTTTCGCTGAAGAGTTCTGATGTCCACTTAAAGGGAGCGACCTATGTGACTGCGGTCAAGCCGGCAGGCATGGATTCCACCGTGTTAAAGATCACCATGGATCTTCCGTCCATGGCCGGAAGAATGAGCGAGCTGGAGTCGGTTCAGTTCGGAGCGGACGGAATGGCCGTCTGGGAACCGGTGGAAGGAGCAGGCTCTTACGAAGTGCGCCTGATCCGCAATTCCACGACGGTAGGGGGAACCAGAACGGTAGAGCAGACCAGTGTGGATTTTGGCTATCTGATGACGAAAGCGGCCACTTACACAGTGAAAGTGCGGCCGGTGAGCCGGGTAGACTGGGAAAAGAAAGGCCAGTGGGCGGTTTCTGACAATGTCTACGTGGACAGCGCGGCGGCAGAGCGCTTCAGAGCGGCGTCCGTGACGCCCGGCGAGTGGGTTCAGGATGACAACGGCTGGTGGTTCCGGAATGAGGATGGGAGCTACACGTCCAACAACTGGCAGCTGATCAACGGCAGCTGGTACTATTTTGACGGAAACGGCTATATGATGGCAAATTCCTGGGTGGAGAGCGGCGGATTTTACTACTATGTGGGATCGGACGGAGCTATGCTCAAGAGCACATATGTGCCGGGAACCCAGTATTATGTGAACAGCTCCGGCGTCTGGGTGCAGTGACGGGATCCGGACAGCCTGAGTGAAATATGAAAATAGGAGACGGCCCCGGACAGGGGCCAAAAGAGCAGCAGAGGTGAAGAAGATGGAAGATCAGAACAAAAAAGAGGCGCCGGTAAAGCGCCTGGAGAGGAACCTGAAATATCAGGGAAATATTTTAAATGTATATGAAGACGTGGTGGAGGTGAACGGCCACATCGCTCATTGGGATTTTATCCACCACGACGGCGCGGCGGCAGTGGTTCCGGTGACGAAGGAGGGAAAGATCCTGATGGTCCGCCAGTACAGGAACGCTTTAGACCGCTATACGCTGGAGCTTCCCGCCGGCAAGCTGGACGCGCCGGATGAGCCGAAGATCCAGTGCGCTTACCGGGAGCTGGAGGAGGAGACCGGCTTCCGCACGGAGAATATGGAATATCTGATCAGCGTCAACACGACGGTGGCGTTCTGCAATGAGGCGATTGATATTTTTGTGGCCAGAGATCTGATCCCGTCCAAGCAGCATCTGGACGAGGATGAGGAGATCAACGTGGAAGCATGGGATATTGAGGAGCTGAAGAAGCTGATCTACGCAGGAAAGATGACAGACGGAAAGACCATCGCGGGGATCATGGCCTACGCAGAGAAATACTGCCATTAAGGCCGGCGTTCCGCGGGGAGGAGGAAGCCCAGAGGGCCAAAAGATATTCCGCGCGGAGAAAGAAGCCGAGGGGCTGAAAAGTGGGTCCGCGCAGAAAAGGAATCCGCCCCCAAGGGGTTCTGAGAATGAAAGAGGCATCCCGCGCATATTCTGAATGGAGAATGTGCGCGGGATGTTTTTTATGATGAGAAGGCATTACGGGGACTGGCTGCTGGCCTGTCTTATGCTGGGAATTGTCTTGGGAACGGCAGCAGTCAACCTGGCAGGTTCCGGCTTTCTGGGGCAGGGCGGAATGGCCGGGATCCTGCTGACCGGCAGCGTGCTGGCGGGGGGAAGGCGAAGCTGGGAGCTGATCCGGGCGGCTGCCGTTCAGAGACTGGGGGAGACGGCCCTTCTCTGGGGAATGGGGAGGCTGCCGGCCGGCCGGCTGTGGTGCTGCTGCGCCGCTCTGTACGCCGGATGTTCTGCGGCGGCGGTTCTGTCCATGTTTACCTGGGAGAAGGGAATGATGGGGCTGCCGCTCTATCTGGGATCGGTGATGCCTCAGGCGCTTTTCTACATTCCTCTGTGGCTGTTTCTGGCGGGGAGCGCGGAAAGCAGGATGAAGGTCCCGGTCCGCTACATTCTGGCGGGAGCGGCCCTTCTGGCAGCCGGGATATTCTGCGAAGGGGCCGTAAATCCGTGGATTTTCCGGCAGATCAGCGCTTTTTAGCCTGGAAAATGGAAAAATTTTTTCACAGAAATTTTACAACATGTTGAGGGGGAAATTTTTTTCCTCCAACATGTTGTATTTTTTATGTAAATCAGTGGAAAAATGACGGCAAAGTGGGAAAAATATGTTTGATTTTAGAGGAAAATGGGGATATAATGTGAGCACAATCCTGTTTTTTGGCCGATTATGGTGGAAACAGCAGGTCAGGGGGATAAAAATGGTAGATGACATAAAAGAATTTGTTGTATATTTGCGGGAAGTGAAAAAAACGTCCGTGAATACAGAGGTATCCTACCAGCGGGATCTGCTCCAAATGGCGTCTTACCTTAAGGAGAAGGGAATCACGGAAGCGGGGAAAGTGACGAAAACCAGTCTGAATTCTTATATTCTGTTTCTGGAGAAGGAAGGAAGGGCGACGACTACCATTTCCAGGGTGCTCGCGTCCATGAAAGCATTTTTTCATTATGAGGTGAGCAGCGGGAAGATCCACAGGGATCCGGCGGAGCTTTTGAAGGCGCCGCGGGTGGAGAAGAAGGTGCCGACCATTCTGACGGTGGAGGAGGTCAACTGTCTGCTGGCCCAGCCCGGCGGGGACGCGCCCAAGGAGATCCGGGACAAAGCCATGCTGGAGCTTTTGTATGCCACGGGGATCCGCGTGTCGGAGCTGATCCATTTAAAGGTGACGGACGTGAACCTGAACGTGGGCTTTATCACCTGCAGGGACGGAGTGAAGGAGAGAACGGTGCCGTTTGGAAAGGTAGCCAGGCAGGCGCTGGTAAATTATATGGAAAAAGCCAGAAAAGTGCTTTTGAAAGGAAATGAGTCGGAGTGGCTGTTCACCAACTGCAGCGGAAAACCGATGAGCCGCCAGGGCTTCTGGAAGATCATCAAGCATTATGGTGAAAAAGCGGGAATCCAGGCGGATATTACGCCCCACACGCTCCGCCATTCATTTGCGGCCCATCTGCTGAGGAATGGAGCGGATGTTCATGCGGTCCAGGCCATGCTGGGGCATTCGGATATGGCCACAACTCAGGCGTACATGGCCTATTCCCAGACGGGGGCGGTCCGGGACGTCTACACCGGAGCTCATCCCAGGCGGTGAGAGGCGAGCCGGCCAGAGGGGAATGAAAGCCGGTGGGAAATGCTGGCTGGCGGGAAATGCCGACTGCCAGGCAATAAAAGCTGTCGGGAAAAGAAGGGCGCCAGGAAACCCAAAATAAACATCCGAGAAATCAGACGGACTCTGCGGGAGGTAAAAGCAGGGTCCGCTTTTTATTTCGCGGCCCGCCGCAGGCGAAAAATCCTGCTAAGCAGGATTCCTTCTTAATCCCCGCCTGCGGCGGGCCGGGGGGATATGCCTGTATATTCATCCGGCGGCTGCCGATGAGGAGGAAAGGTGAAAATACGGAGAGTTTTGAAAAAGAGTTGTGCGGGAGCCGGCCCTATGGTAAGATAGAAATGATGTGAAAAAAACAGTGCGGGCGGCAAAAGGCCGGACCGCGGCTAGAGATACAGGAAAAGAGCGGCCGGAGGAGCGTTCCTGCCGCGAAAAGGAGGAAAAATATGAAGACTGTAGCGGATTATGTGAGAAGTATTCCTGATTTTCCGGAGCCGGGAGTGATCTTCCGGGATATTACCACGATTCTGCAGGATCCGGACGGACTGCAGCTGGCGGTAAACGGCCTGATCGACATGGTGAAGGACGTGGACTATGACGTGGTAGTGGGCCCGGAATCCAGAGGCTTTATTTTCGGCGTGCCGGTGGCCTACGCAGAGCACAAGGGCTTTGTTCCGGTGAGAAAGAAAGGAAAACTGCCCTGTGAGACGATTTCAGTCAAGTACGATCTGGAGTACGGCTCAGCAGAGCTGGAGATGCACAAGGACGCCATCAAGCCGGGACAGAAAGTGGTGATTATTGACGATCTGATGGCCACAGGAGGCACTATGGAGGCGATTATCCAGTTGATCGAGCAGCTGGGAGGAGAAGTGGTGAAGATCTGCTTTGTGATGGAGCTGGCCGGCCTGAAAGGAAGAGAGAGGCTGAGCAGATATTCAGTGGACGCTCTGGTAGTTTACGACGGAAAATAGAAAAAACAGCAGCGGACAGCAGACGGGGCGGTGCTCCGGGCTGCCTGCCGTATCACAGCGGACAGGGAAAGAGCAGTTTCCCTGCCGGATCAGAGGCGCGGCGGACGGCAGAGTCTGCCGCGCCTGCTTTTTTGGCGGGATAAACCAAGCCGGCGGGAACGGGGATTTTCCCCCGTCCCGCCATTACATAGAAAGGGGAGTTGCAGCATGAAGATGACGACGCTCTGCTATCTGGAGCAGGATGGAAAGTATCTGATGCTTTACCGGAATAAAAAGAAAAATGACATTAATGAGGGAAAATGGATCGGCGTGGGCGGACATGTGGAAGGAACGGAAAGTCCGGGCGAGTGCCTGGAGCGGGAAGTGATGGAGGAGACGGGACTGAAGCTCACCTCCTACCGGTTCCGCGGGATCGTCACCTTTGTGCCGGAGCCGGGAAAGGCGGAGTATATGTGTGTGTACACCGCCGACGGGTTTGAGGGGGAGCTTAGGGAGTGCAATGAGGGAGAACTGAAATGGATCCCCAAAAAAGAGGTGGAGACGCTGAACCTGTGGGAGGGGGACCGCCTGTTTCTGCCCCTGCTCATGAAGGACGATACCCCGTTTTTCTCCATGAAGGTGGTCTACGAGGGAGACAAACTGGTTTACGCCGGGCTGGATGGGGAGAAAGCGGACCCTGAGACTGGTTGGAGGATGCCATGGGGAAAATAGTTCTGATGGTTTCCAGGGAGGAAATGATCTATCAGGCCCACAACATTCTCCAGGAGAAGCGGTATGAGATCCAGGAGATGCGGGTGGTGAAGACGGAGGACACGGTGATGGAGGCCAGGCAGCTGATCGCCGGGGGAGCTACCATCATCATCGCCCGGGGCCTGCAGGCCTCCCTGGTGAAGCAGTACACGGACGTGCCGGTGGTGGAGATCGTGATCACTGCCCAGGAGATGGGGCTTCTGGTCACAAGAGCGAAACAGATCTTAAAAAAGCAGCATCCATTCATCGCGGTGGTGGGCTTTAAAAATATGTTCAGCGACATGTCCTATTTTGAAACTCTGTATGACATTGAGCTGAGGACTTACTACGCTTCCGGGGAAAACAGTCTCTACGACGCGGCCAAGGAGGCGGTGGCGGACGGGGCAGATCTGATCATCGGCGGAGATACGGCTGTGGCTGCCGCGTCCGCGGCGGAGGTTCCGTCCCTGTTTTTGTCCACCACGGAGGATTCTATTCGGACGGCGTTTTCTGTGGCAGAGCGGATGGATTTTGCCATGGGGGCGGAGAAACGGAATGCGGCCCAGATGGAGACGCTTTTGGACTATTCCACCAACGGCGTGATGCGGCTGGACGGGGAGGGGAAGATTTTCTCCGTCAACCCTATGATGGAGCAGATGATGGGCCGGGAGGAGCGGGAAGTCAAGGGGAAAACCCTGTGGGAGATCTTCCCGGAGACGGAGCGGGAAGGACTGAAAAAGGCTCTGGAGACGGGGGAGGAAAACTGCTCCTGCTTTCTGCGCATCGGAACGGGAGCCTATCTGGCGGACATCGCTCCTATTGTGGTGGACGGCCATGTGGACGGGGCGGTGTTTACCTGCACCAGGATCAAGGCCAGGAGGCCGGAGACAGGCCAGAAAGGGGGCAAGGACCGGCGGGGGACCATTGCCCTGGGAGATTTCGGCGATTTTCTGCAGGAATCTCCCGCCATGCAGGAATGCCTGCGGAAGGCGAAGCTCTATTCCCTGTCTGATTCTCCGGTGGTGATCCAGGGAGAATGCGGCACGGAGAAACGGCTGCTGGCCCAGTCCATCCACAATAACGGAGTTGGAAGCTCAGGGCCGTTTATCCGGGTGGAGTGCGGTACGCTGACGGATCAGGAGCAGGTGAGCGGGATCTTCGGGGAAAACGGGGCGGCAGCCCGCGCCGACGGAGGGAGCCTGTTTCTGGAAGGAGCGGAGCATCTGGGAGAGGCGGCCCAGGACTGTCTGTGCCAGCTGGTGAGGCACAGGATCCGCCGGGAGAAGGAGAGTTTTCAGGAGGTGCGGGCTGACGTGCGGATCATCCTGGGGACGGAGGTGCCGCTGGCAGATCTGACCAGGGGAGGGACGTTTCGCCGGGAGCTTTTTTTCGCTGTGAGCGGGCTGACGGTGGTGATCCCGCCGCTCAGGGAGCGGCCGGAGGATTTGCGGGCCAAGATTGCCGGGAGTCTTCAGGCCATGTGCGGGAAATATTCCCGCTACCATGTGCTGACAGCCGGCGCGCAGAAAGTTCTGGAACAGTATTCCTGGCCGGGAAATCTGGCGCAGGTGGAAAATTTTATGGAGAGGCTGGTGCTGACTGCTGGGAAACGGTCCCTGGATGGGGAGCGGGTCAGCCGTCTGCTGGGAGAGCTCTACCCCAATCTGGACGGGGACATACGCCTGGAGGCGGCTGTGAAAGGCGGCCGGCCGGATCGGCAGAAGCTGGCGGTGGAGATGGCCCTGGAAGAATGGGGCGGCAGCCGGGAGAAAGCCGCCCAGGCCCTGGGCATCAGCAAGGCGACTTTGTGGCGCTGGATGAAAAAGTACGGGATAGAATGATGGAAATAAATGAAACCAAAATGAAACGAAAATATTTCATATTCTGATAAAATGTGCAGGTGACACAAAAAACGGTCGCCTTTTCATGGAAAATGTCTATGGAATTTCCGCCGCGGTCCCGATATAATGAGGTCGAAGCTGAGGGAAGGGAATAAAAAGAGATCCCCCGGCAAATAAAAAATATGAAGAGAGGTATTTGAAATGAAGGTAGGATTTATCGGATTAGGTATCATGGGCAGACCGATGAGCAAGAACCTGCTCAAAGCTGGTTATGAACTGGTAGTAAATGACTTCAATAGAGATGCAGTGGCAGATGTAGTTGCCTGCGGCGCTGAGGCAGCAGAGAGCAACAAGGAAGTAGGAGAGAAATGTGATGTAGTCATCACCATGGTACAGAATTCTCCCCAGGTAAGATCTGCTCTGTTAGGCGAGGGCGGCGTGTGCGAGGGCGCAAAGCCGGGCACTGTTGTCATCGACATGAGCTCCATCGATCCCGTTGAGAGCAAGAAGATCGGCGCTGAGCTGGCAGAGAAAGGCATTGACATGCTGGACGCTCCTGTATCCGGCGGAGAGCCGAAGGCCATCGACGGAACTCTTTCCGTAATGGTAGGCGGCAAGAAAGAGACATTTGACAAGTTCTATGATCTGTTAATGGTAATGGCAGGCTCTGTTGTATACGTTGGCGATTTAGGATCCGGAAACGTTGCCAAGCTGGCAAACCAGATCGTAGTTGCCTGCAACATCGCAGCAGTAGGCGAGGCTCTTTCCTTCGCAAAGAAGGCAGGAACTGATCCGGAGCTGGTATATCAGGCAATCAGAGGCGGCCTTGCAGGATCTACCGTTATGGACGCAAAGGCTCCCATGATGCTTTCCAGAAACTTCAAGCCCGGTTTCCGTATCGAGCTTCACATTAAGGACTTAAACAACGCTCTGAACGCAGCTCACGCAATTTCCGCTCCTGTTCCGCTGACCGGACAGTTAATGGAAATGATGCAGGCGTTAAAGGCTGACGGATACGAGAAAGAGGATCACTCCAGCCTTGTGAAATACTATGAGAAGATCGGCAACGTAGTAGTTGAGCCGGACAAGCAGTAATCCGAAGCGAACAGATCGGAAATACAGTCGTAGCAGGGGAGAGTTTTATCATGAATACAGATTTTATCAAGGGCGTAGTCGTTCCCATTCTCACGCCCATTGACGAGAATGAGAAAATTGATGAGGCCAGATTAAGAGATCAGGTGGATTACGTGATCGAAGGCGGAGTGCTGGGAATCCTGGCATTCGGCAGCAACGGCGAGTTCTATATGGTCGAGGAAGACGAGATGGAGCGCGGCCTTAAGATCATGCTGGACCAGGCAGCAGGACGGGTTCCGGTTTATTTCGGAATCGGTGCCATCAGCACAAAGAAATGCTGCAGGCTGGCGAAGATGGCCGTGGAGGCAGGAGCAGCGGGAATCTCCGTTCTTCAGCCCATGTTTTTAAAGCCCACGGAGGCAGAGCTCTACAACCACTTTAAGACCATTGCGGAGAGCGTGCCGGAAACCCCCATGCTGCTTTACAATAATCCCGGACGGGTGGGCTACACCATGTCTGCGGGCCTGGTGGAGCGCCTGGCCCACGAAGTTCCCAACATTGTGGGAATGAAGGATACCAGCGGCGACATCACTCAGACTTCCGAGTTTATCAGAAGAACGAGAGATGTGGGCTTTAAGGTATTCGGCGGCAAGGATACTCTTCTGTACGCATCCATGTGCCACGGCGCTGTGGGCGGCGTATGTACGGCAGCCAATTTCATGCCGGAGCTGATCACAGATGTGTACAACAAGTTTGTGGCCGGCGATCTGGCCGGTTCTCTGGAGGCACAGTTTAAGCTGAATCCGGTGAGACTGTCCATGGATGCTGCCAGCTTCCCGGTAGCGGCCAAGGATATGGCAAACTTAAGAGGAAGAAATGTGGGCGTTCCCTACACCCCCAACCTGCCGACTCCGGAAGGTCCTGTGCTGGACAAGATCAAGACAGAAATGCAGAAAGCAGGACTGATTTAATTTCGCCCCCTAATGAAAAAATAATATGATACATCGCGGACCGGCGGCTTACCTGATTGATGGCAGGCTGCCGGTCTGTCTGTACAAAAGGGAGATCTGCGTGATATACTCAGAGCAGAGACCAGCTTGCTGTGCAGAAAAATCGTACAGATGGAAATGGAGGATCGTATGAAATTTTTATTTGCTTCAGATTCATTTAAGGGGACACTGTCCTCAGAGAAAATCATCCGCCTGCTGACGGAGTCCGCGGAGAAGATTTTTCCCGGCTGCGAGACATTCGGAGTGCCGGTAGCCGACGGAGGCGAAGGAACGGTGGACGCCGTGATCGCCGTTACGAAGGGAACGATCAAAAAGGTGAAGGTCCACGGCCCCCTGATGGAGGAAACGGAGAGCTCCTACGGGGAGTTTAACGGCGATTCGGCCATTATTGAGATGGCAGCTGCGTCCGGACTTCCCATGGTGCCGGCGGAGAAGAGAAATCCGCTGAATACCACCACTTACGGCACGGGGGAGCTGATCCGGGACGCGCTGGAGAGCGGATACCGGAAGATCTCCATTGCCATCGGCGGCAGTGCCACCAACGACGGCGGCATGGGAGCCATGGCGGCTCTCGGAGTGAGATTTCTGGACAAAGATGGAAATGAGCTGACCGGAGTGGGAGCCGATCTGGAGAAGGTGGCTGACATTGACATGAGCGGTCTGCATCCGGCGGTGAAAGAAACGGAGTTTACCGTAATGTGCGATGTGAACAATCCTCTGACCGGACCGACGGGAGCTACTTATACCTTTGGAAAGCAGAAGGGCGGCACTCCGGAGATTCTGGACCGCCTGGAGGCGGGAATGCTCCACTATGCGGCGGTAATCCAGGAGAAGCTGGGCGTGGACGCCGATCATTTTGAGGGAGCGGGAGCTGCCGGCGGACTGGGAGCAGCTTTTAAGGTGTTCCTTCACGCCAACATGAAGTCCGGAATCGAGACAGTTCTGGATCTGATCGATTTTGACGGCCTGTTGGACGGCGTGGATCTGGTAGTCACCGGCGAGGGCCGGATCGACTGGCAGTCTGCCTTCGGAAAGGTGCCCAGCGGCATCGGCATGCGCTGCAAGAAGAAAGGAATCCCGGCAGTGGCCATCGTGGGCGGCATGGGAGACGGAGCGGAAAAAATCTACGATTTCGGCGTGGAGAGCATCCTTCCCACCATCAACGGAGCCATGGATATTGAGGAGGCTCTGGAGCGGGCCGACGAGCTGTACAAAGGAGCTGCCGACCGGATGTTTCGGATGCTGCGGGCCGGGATGAAGCTGGGAAAATAGTATTAAGAAGAAGCAGAGAGAAAGGAGGCGGTTTCGTCTCCTTTTTTTATGCCTCAATGGTTAGGCGTTTGTGAAATGTTAAGTCTCGCAGACATTTTCTTTTCCCGATGCTCAAGGCTCCGTAGTTACAGCTGATCTTCTCTACTCCGACCACTTCCCTGCTGATCCTTTTTTTGAAATATTCTCAGGAACTACGGAATTTCTGTGGCTTTTCCGTTGTTCCGGATGTTTTCGAATTTCCCCGGTTTAAACAGAATTTCTAATGGGACTTACAATCTATGTTTGATTACTTTGTTGAGCTGACTGAATTGATCTGAATAATTTGGTTGTGCGGCGGCAACTTCCCGGATATCTTTTTTGACGTATCATGGCTGTTTTGATGATATCCAGACGTTTTTTGAAAGCGGCGTCGATCTCTGCCAAAGGAAAATAAAGTTTTTCTATGAGCAGCAGAGTGCGGTAAAGGCCGGCCGATACTCCTGTGTGTTAGCCAATACAAGGGCGGGAATCAAGTGATTCCCGTATTGGGTAGCTGCGCTGGTCATTATGGGACAGCAGCCAGCCCAGGAGACAAAGATATAGAAACTCTGAAAGATTAGGTGAAGATTGGCTTTTTGGCCACAATATAGCTGCAGATCTCCGATGATTTCGGCGTTGTTTCGGAATGGGAGCGTACTTCACCGCCTTCTAAAATTTCCCAGTCCCAATAGAAAGAGAATAGTTCACCGGAGAACCAGGGGTAGCACTTTTGAACCTCCTTTCCCAGGGGCAGAAATGGCTTTTGAACCGGGACGTTGATCACGTGGATTCCTCCGGGGGGAGTCAGCTCTTTACAGGTGAGAAGAAGCTGCCTTCTGTTTTCCGGTGTGACCAGGTGTAGCATGTTGTCGCAGAAAAAAATGTGAAACGGCTGAGCGGGCAGATAATTTTCAATGGAAGCGCATACCAGCTCCGCCGGTATATGATACTTTCCTGTGAGAAGGCGGGCCTTGCGGATTCCGGATTCGGAGATGTCAACACCTGTAACCCGGTAGCCGTTCCGGCCGAAAAAAAGCACATTCTGACCTTCTCGGCAGCCGATGTCCAAGAGGGAAGGCCAGCTTTGGGGCGGGTAGTAAGTCAGCACTTTCATGCTCAAGGCGGTGGGCTGTGTACCCCAGTAATATTCTGCGGATTGGTAAAGTTCTTCGTAAGGAGAAGAAAAAGTGGGCGGATAGTAGCCAAACAGCATGTCACAGCTTACGTCCAAAGCGGCAGCCAGCCGGGGCAGAAGAAATACGTCGGGCATGGAATGACTGTTTTCCCATTTAGAAACAGCCTGAAAGGATATTCCCAGCAGATCAGCCAACTGTCGCTGGGTCAGATTTTTTTCTTTTCGGTATTTCGCAATATTTTTTCCCAGATCCATATGAAACCTCCTGATAATTTGCCGCAGATTCTTCTTTGAGTATATCGAATGAAATCCATGAATTCAACTATTAGTTGAATTTTCGGGGGCTTTCAACAGCCTGATTATTGTACTGAGTTTTGCTGTTCGATAAGATGAAGAAAAGAAAAGGAGGTGGCAGATCATGAAAAAGATACCGATTATTTTTGATGTGGATACCGGAATTGACGATGGAACGACTCTCATGATGGCATGCATCAGCGAAAATTTAGAAATTTTGGGTGTAACAGTATCTCATGGGAATAATTATCTGACTCATACGCTGCGTAATACCCTGAACGTGCTGAAACTCTGCGGAAGGGAAGACATTCCGGTGGCTGCCGGAGCTGCGGCGCCAATCCTCAGAAAGATGGACAGAGATCAGGAGCAGGAAGCTGGGGGAATGTTTGTCCACGGGGAAAACGGGCTGGGGGGATATGAATTTCCTTTTGAAGATGCCAGAAAAGCCTTGAGAAAGGAAAAAGCCTGGGATTTCGTTTATGAGACCGTGAAAAATTATGGGAAACCGGTGGTTTACTGCTGCTTGGGGCCTCTGACAAACGCGGGAATTCTTCTCCGGAAATATCCAGATGCGTCTGATTACATCCGGTGTTTCGTAAACATGGGGGGATATATTCGGGAAGGTACTCTAAGTCCCATGTCCAGCGTCAATATTTTTTATGATCCTCATGGGGCGGAAATTGTAATGGATTCAGGAATTCCCTTTTACATGTGTCCGGGGGACTTGACAGGAGATGCCCTGATTACGCTGGAGGAGATGAAGGAGATGGAGAAATTCCGCTCGCCGGTGGGAAAGGCAGCCTGCGCCATGATTCACTCATACTATGAAACCTGCGCTAAACTGGGTGAGAATGTGGTAAACGGCCTGGTTGGACAGTCCATGCATGATAACTGCGCATTGGCTTTTATTGAACACCCGGAACTTTTTACCTATGGACGGTATTACTGCAGGGTAGAAAGCCAGAGCCGTCTTTGCGTGGCTATGACAGTGATCGACTATGAGGATACCCTGCGTTTGCCAAAAGACCAGAAAAATCTGTTTTTTGTGGACTCAGTGGATCGAGAAGGTTTTGCCAGGTATTTTATGGAGTGTTTTCAAAAATATGAAGACAGGGAAGGGGGCCGCTTATGAAAAAAATAAGTCTGCTGCTGGATATGAGCGTGACAGAAGAGAGTGCGGGAATTTTGTTTGCCCTGGATCATGTGAAAGAGCAGGTAGAGGTGCTGGGGATTTCTCTCTGTTTTGGCAGAGTGTCTCTGGAAAGCTCCAGGAGAAGTATGGGAGGTCTGCTGGAGCTTTTAGGATGGAATACGGAAGTTGCTCTGGGGGCAGAACGCCCATGGAGGAGAGATTATATGTTGCCGGTTTCCGATGAGGATGTGGGACAGGCCATCAACGGGCTGCAGATTGACACCGATCGGACCTGGCCGGTTTCCGGGGAGGATGGAGCGGATTTTATATACAGAAAGCTGAGAGAACAGGGCGGAGGAAAGATCTTGTGCGCTGGCTGTCTGACTAATCTGGCGATACTTTTGGAACGCTATCCGGATGCGGGGAAGCTGATTGAGGAAATTATCTGGTGCGGGGGAACGTGGAGACATGCCCAGCTTCAGATGGTGAAAGACTATGGGACTTTTTTGGATCCGGAAGCGGCGCAGTATGTGCTGGAACAGAAGATTCCGCTGACGATGTGTCCGGTGGATGCAGGAGAAATCTGCTATGTCACGAAAGAGGAAGTGGATATTCATATGTATGAGAAAGATCCGGTGCTTCATCAGTTTAATCGTCTGATGAAAAAGCGCTGGTGTGACATTAATGCGGAACTTCCGCTTGGACAGCGTCGAAGGCATCTTCCTCTGCAGGATATGGCGGCGGTGGCCGCCGCGGTTGCCCCGGAGCTATGCAGCAGAGAAATGCGGTACGGAGAAGTAGACCTGGAAGGAAGACTGACTTTTGGCATGCTGGTGATTGACATCAATAACCGGCTGAATCACCGGCCGGAGGAGATGAATATTGGGCAGCTGGTCCAGATCGACAGGGAGAAAGCAATTCGCAAATTTTATATGAATAAATAATGGGGGACGCATGGACAGCAAAACTTATAAAATGTTTGATCAGGAGAGTGCAGCAGACTATATTCTGGGAAAAGGTTTTTTTGCGGATTCCAGGGAGCCATTGGTAAGCAGGGAGATCGGAGACGGAAATATGAATTATATTTATCGAATTTCCTGCGGAGAGAAAAGCCTGATTTTAAAACAGGCAGGAGAAGCTACGAGGCTTTCTTCTGGAAAAAATATAAGTCGGAAACGAAATCAGAGAGAAGCAAGAGCGATGATCAGGCAAAACGAAATTGTGCCTGGGAGTACTCCGAAGGTATATCTCTACGATGAAGTTATGGACTGTATGGTCATGGAAGATATGAAAGATTATGCAGTCATGCGCCAGGCACTGCTGGACGGAGGGCCTCTCTGGGATTCTTTCGGGGTGCAGATCGGTCATATTCTGGCGGAAAATTACAGGCAGACTTCAGATGTGCAGGCAGATCATATCAGAAAAAAATATGAGGTGAAAGAGTTTATTAATCCGGAGCTGTGTGAGATCAGTGAGCGACTGGTATTTGACGAACCTATCTTTAATCTGTCCGGCAGCAACAGGGTAGAGCCAGAAAATAATGCTTATGTGGAGGAAAATATTTATGCTGGTGAGGAATTAAAAAAAGAGGTTGGAAAGCTGAAGTTTCAGTTTATGACCTCCAGTCAGTCCTTTATACACGGGGATCTTCATACTGGGTCTCTGTTTATCAACGAGGAAGGGGTAAAGATCTTTGATTCGGAATTTGCCTTTTACGGGCCGACGGGATATGATGTAGGAAATATTGTTGCTCATCTGTTGCTGGCAAAAACAAACGCTTTGTTGACGGACAGAAATGAAGTGGTGGATTGGACTGAAAAGCAGATCAGGAGCATTCTGCGGATTTTTACTAAAGAGGCGGCAGGGCAGAAACGGAAGCCGGGAAAAGATGCATTTGAAAAGGAACTGAATCAATGGTATATTAGGAACATACTCGCTGACAGCGCCGGATACTGCGGTACAGAAATCATACGCCGGGTGTTGGGAGTTGCCAAGGTAAAGGATGTACAGAGTCTGGAGAGACGGAAACGATGCCAAGCGGAAAGAATGCTTTTGGAAAAGGGAATTGATCTGGTGATAAACCGAAAAAACTATACGGAGGCATCTGATTTCGACAGCATCATATAAGTGAAAATCAAAAGAGGAGCGTGAAGTTATGTTAACCATCGAGCGCAGGGAGAAGATAAAAGAAGTACTGCTTGCGAAAAAAAATGTAACGGTGGCGGAAATGGCAGAACTGTTTGGAGTTAGTACGGAAACCATAAGAAGAGATTTTGAAGCCCTGGGCAGTGAGGGATTTTTGATTAAAACTTATGGCGGAGCTTCTCTGCTGCTGAAGAAGAACATAACTATATCGCAGAAGATCAAATCAGCGGTCATGAAAGAAGAAAAACAAAGAATGGCCAGAGCTGCTGTGAGCCTTCTTCAGCCCAATGACTGCTTTTTTATGGATCATTCCACTACAGTTTTTAATATGTGTGATTATTTTTCAGATATGCCTCTAACAGTCATGACCAACTCCCTTCCGGTAATGGAGAGCGTCACCCAGCACGGAGGGATACGTCTCTGCGCCCCGGGGGGAGATTTTGACCAGAAGAGTCAGGCATTTTTCGGGATTGAGACGCTTCAGTATCTGAAACGGCACTGTTTTGATTATGCATTTATCTCCTGTACCAGCCTGGATCTGGGGTACGGAATTTACGATTCTGACGATATGATCGCGGAAGTGCATCGGTGCATTATTGAGTGTGCAGACAAGGTGTGTCTAATGGCTGACCACACGAAATTCAGCCGTTCTGCATTTACCCGTACCTGTCCCTTGACCAGCATTGATCTGCTGATCACGGATCAGAAGGTGGATGAGGAGTGGGGAAATCTGCTGAAAGAATATGATATTCAGCTGGTGGAATGTATAAAATAAATTTAGTATTCAATGCCGTCCTACAGGGAAAGTACCTGCGGGACGGCATTTTTTTGCCCCAAAACAGAGTGGGTTAATACAAATTGCACAAAAAAGATCTCCTTAATTCGTGTCATTTAGAGAAAATATCAAAAATAATTGAAAAGTGTCCATGCGTGTGGTATTGTGTTGATATAAAACAAAAAACAATTAAAAACAACATAAATCAACAAAAGGAGGGCAGGTATTTTGGATATCAAAGAGGAACTTTTAGAGATGGCAAAATTGTCCTACAGAGAAGGACTGTTTGCCGGAACGAGCGGAAATTTGAGCTTGTATGACCGCATGGCCGGAATTATGTACATCACTCCCAGCTCCGTGGCTTATGAAACCATGAAAGCGGAAGATATTGTCAAAATGACACTGGATGGGGAGGTACTGGAAGGAGATAAGATCCCCTCTTCTGAGTGGAGAATGCACGGGGAGATTTATCGCTGCAAGCCGGAGGTTAATGCGGTCGTACACACCCATTCTCCCTATGCCACGTCATTTGCAGTGACTCATCAGACGGTGCCTGTGATTCTGATTGAGATGGTGCCGTTTCTGGGAGGAGAGGTAGAAGTGGCGGATTTTGCCCTTCCGGGAACTGTGGAAGTGGGGACAGAAGCAGTGAAAAAACTGAACGGCAAGCATGCCTGTCTGCTGGCAAATCATGGAGTTCTTGCTGTGGGAGCAAACTTGGATCAGGCGCATATCCGGGCAGTTTATGTGGAAGATGCCGCAAAAATATACAGTCTGGCACTGAGCAGCGGGGATGTGAAGGTGATAGAACAGAAGCATGTGGAGCAGATGAAAGGGAGGAGGTAAAAATGAAACGAGCAGATGAAGGAATGGGATTTCTGCTGCGCTATGAAAATGTGGCGTGGTATGAGGATGGGGCAGTACGGATCCTGGATCGGAGAATCTATCCGGTGAAAACAGAGTATGTGATCTGTACCAAACATGAGGAAGTGGCGAAAGCCATTGGGGATATGGTTACCCAGAGCGGAGGCCCTTACACGGCGGCGGCCATGGGAATGGCTTTAGCAGCTCACGAGGCCAGGAACCTAGCTGGGGACGAATTGGTCAGCTATATGGAAAAGGCCGCTTATACCCTGTCCCATGCAAGACCTACTACAGTGGCGAAAATGGTCCGTATTACAGACGGAGCTTTGGACTTGGCAAAAAAGCTGGCAGGGGAAGGACGAAATGGAGAGGAGATCACAGAACCTCTGAGAGAGTATGCTTTCAATTATATTAATAATAATTACCTGAAATATGAAAAAGTAGGGAAATATCTTGCAGATCTGATTCCGCAGAACGGTACGATTATGACTCAATGCTTTGCGGAGACAATTATTGGAACATTGATTCGGGAATGTCACAGAAGGAACAATGACATCAAGATGATTTGTGCAGAGACAAGGCCTTATTTCCAAGGGGCAAGGCTGACGGCCAGCGTGGCCTATGACATGGGCGTAGATGTGGCTGTTATCACTGATAATATGCCTGGCTTTATATTAAAAGAAAAGCATGTGGACGTATTTACATCCGCAGCAGATGTGATTACCATGGACGGTTATGTGGTAAATAAAGTGGGAACTTTCCAGATTGCCCTGGCGGCGGCTTATCATGGAATTCCTTATTTTGCCACGGGAACGCCAAATCCGGATCACAGCACCATTGATACGGTAAATATTGAATACAGGGATCCGGAGCTGGTTATGGAGGCTATGGGAACAAAAGTGACCAAAGAAGGCGTCAAAGCGTACTATCCTGCGTTTGACATTACGCCTCCGAAGCTCTGCAATGGAATTGTCACAGATAAGGGTGTGTATTCTCCCTATGATCTGGAGAAATATTTTCAAAAAACGGTTGAGTAAAGGGGGGATAATGTGAGCGAGAAGGTATATGCGAGCAGCATTGATTTAAGTTCTGATCTGGGAGCGAAATATGCCATCCTTCCCGGCGATCCAGCCAGGGTTCCCGTTATAGCCGGGTTCTTGGCAGACTCCAGACCGCTGAGCGTTCACCGGGAGTATACCAGTTATGAAGGCTGGGTGGACGGGGAGAAGGTACTAGTAATATCCACTGGCATGGGAGGCCCTTCCGCTGCCATAGCGGTGGAGGAGCTGGCAATGATTGGAGTAAATACTATAATACGTTTGGGGACATGCGGAGGAATGCAGCCGGAAGTGATGAGCGGAGAACTGGTGCTTCCAACAGGCGCAATTCGACAGGAAGGAACAACGAAGGAGTATATCTATCCGGAGTTCCCGGCAGTTCCTGATTTTGATGTGCTGTGTGCCCTGAATGAAGGGGCTGCCAAAGTTGGAGTCAAGGCCCATAAAGGGGTGGTGCAGAGCAAGGATTCCTATTATGGACAGCACAGACCTATGAGCATGCCCATTGGAAGGGATCTGAAGGAACACTATGATTCTTGGATCCGGGCAGGGGCTTTGGCCTCAGAGATGGAGTGCGCTTCTGTGTTTGTGGTTTCTCAGATCCGGAAGGTCCGGGCAGGAGCTGTTCTCCATGTGATCTGGAATAAGGAACGGGAACAGGCGGGACTTCCCTGCGAAACGGTTCGGGATATGACAGCGGCGATCAGAACAGTCATCGAAGGAATACGGATATTAAGCGTAAGAGAAAAAGAGAAAAGGGAGATCGGATGAAAGAATGTTATAACTTGGAGTATTTTGAAAAAAGTGCGTCGTATGTGAGGGAAAAAATCGATTACCAGCCGGAAATTGCCATCATTCTGGGATCTGCCCTGGGAACGTTGGCGGAAGATATCTCCCACCGTACAGAGATTCCTTATGAAGAGATTCCCAATTTCCTGGTGAGTACAGTAAAATCCCATGCGGGAAAGCTGATTCTGGGAGAACTGTGCGGGAAAAAAGTGGTCTGTATGTCCGGAAGGTTTCACTACTACGAGGGATACGATTATGAGCAGTTGGTGGCACCGGTCCGCCTCTTTAAACAGCTGGGAGTAAAGACCATGATCCTGACAAATGCGGCCGGAGCGATCAATACCGGATATCGTCCGGGAGATCTGATGATTATAAAAGACCACATAAACCTTCCGGGAGCTTCTCCTTTGAGGGGCCCAAATGATGACAGGATTGGCCCGAGATTTTTTGATCTGTGCAATGCCTATGATGAGGAACTGCGGCGGCTGGCGAAGAATCTGGCAGGCACCTGCCGGCTCCGTGTCCAGGAGGGAATTTACGCATACCAGGTTGGCCCCCATTTTGAAACTCCGGCAGAGATCCGCTTCCTGCGGATGGCAGGCGCCGATGCGGCTGGAATGTCCACCGTTACGGAAGCTATAACAGCGGCGCACTGCGGAATCAAAACTTTAGCTATATCTCTGATCACCAATATGGGAGCAGGTGTGGACAACCGGGCGGTTAACGGAGAAGAAGTGGATCAGGTGGCAGCCGAGTCCGCAGGGGAATTCCGTTTGTATTTAAAAGAAATCGTAAAAAATATGGTATAAGTTTCCACAGACGAGGGAGGAAAAGAATATGAAGAAAATAGCGGCGATTGCACTTGTACTTTCTATGGCTATGATGACTGCCTGCGGCGGTTCAGGAAACACAGCGGACGATCAGTCTTCATCCGGAAATGGGGAAGAGACGAAAAAAGTGGGGCTGGTGTGTGATGTGGCGGGGACCCAGGTGTTTGTACTGGATATGATCGATGGGTTGAAGGCGAGCGCAGAGAAACATGGGTTTGAGGTTGTGATTGCGGAATGCGCTGACGCGGCAGCCTATGAGGACAACTGCCGTGCTCTGGTGGAAGAAGGGGTGGATTTGCTGATTGGTGGAAGCTGGCAGGCAGGAGATGCCATCAGCAAAATGGCCACGGAATTTCCGGACCGCGCTGATTACGCACTTATTGATTCTGAAGTGGATGTAGACAATGTAAAATGTATTTCTTTCCGGGAACAGGAAGGTGCTTATCTGATTGGAAAAATTGCAGGAATGGTGACGGACGAGGAGGATCAGCTCTTTGGTGCGGTTCACGTATCCCAGGGCCCCAGCAGTTTTAAGTGGAGATGGGGGTATATGGAAGGGGTAAAATCAGAAAAACCGGATGCGGAATTTGTGTTTAACTATGTGGGAAGCTACAATGATCCGGCAAAGGCCAAAGAATATGCGATCCAGCAGTATGAGCAGGGATGCCAGTTTATCAATTCTGCCGCCGCAGGCGGAGATAAGGGCGTTTTTGAAGCTGCTCTGGAGAAACATTTCTATACATCGGGACAGGATGTGGATCTGACATCTCCTGATAATCCGTGGATTGTGACCAGCCAGATCAAGGATACTTACGCGACGATGAATTACCTGATGGATCAATATTACGGCGACAGCTGGAATACGGAAAATGAATCTCTGGGCATTGCGGAGGGAGCCATAGGCGCTGTGCATGTGACCCATGAGACAGAAAATCCAAGAAGTGACCGCCTGACAGATGAGGATATTGAAATTTTAAAGGATACCGCAGAGAAGATCGCCAACAAGGAAATAGATCTCTCCGTGGTGCCGGATGAGGAGAGTTACGTTCAGTAAGCGCTGTGTGTGGAAAGAAAAGGAGGCTGCTGCGGCAGCCTTCCTTTTACGGCAGGAGGGGTGCGGGATGTTCCTGGAATTAAAAGAGATAACGAAAACTTTCGGCCAGACAGTGGCAAACGATCACATCAGTTTTGGGCTGGAAAAAG
>DWWL01000078.1 GCA_019119775.1 Candidatus Lachnoclostridium pullistercoris
TTAGAACCATCTGGAACATTTCACACCTCACCCTCTCTACCCTATCTTCGTATACTAAAACATCCTCTTCAGAGGTTATTTGAATTTTTTCTGTCATTTCTTCCATTCTACTGAAGAGACATCCCACCATATCTCTGGCTTGTCAACGATTCTACCGCATCCTCCCGCGTACGGAACATCCTCCATGGAGATACTCTGTGATATAACCCTGTATGGCTGCGGACACCAAAATATTTTCCATCGTAACTTTCTACGATATATTCACAAGTGCTCTTTTTCGCTTTATTCGTAATCAATACGCAAGTATCTCCCTTATTCCAGCCATATGGGAAATCCATGATTTCTGTCGTCTGGTTGTTTTGGATTTCATTTTTCATTCGATTCCTCCTGATTCCCTTGAACCATCCGTTTTTAAACGGCTGATACTCAATTCCGTACAGGCACAAAAAAAGACCGGCTATGCTTTCGCTGCTGCAAAGAACATAACCGACCGCTTTTGTGTCCGTTTGTTGGTACGTATATGAGAACAAGGATTAAGACTATTGTCCTATCCTTTATTATTAATAAAATAAAATGGCTATCGAAAAGTATCTTTTAATTCTTGTGCAATATGTTCTACATCAGGATATATATTTCTTAAAGTAATTCCACAAATTCTTAATTCCTCTAATATGTTTTTTTGTATTCAAATGGAATAATAAGCTTCGTTAACAAATTTGGATTATCTATATTGGTCAATTTCTTTTTCGTATTGTGAATTGTAAATGCAGATTGTTGTGTATAAACTCTCATATTATACTCTACTGGATAGCAAGCAATAATTTTATCAGCAACCTCTCTATTATCTTCTTTTAAATTAAAAGCTGGCTTTATCATATCAATTACTGTCTGTTTATCCATTGGATATATGTACTTTCCAAATCCCTCCAATTCATTAAGTAAGCCTGGTTTTAAAATCCAGATACATCCATCTTTACTGGGATGTTTTTTATAGTCATTAGTAGCAAAGAACAACGCTATTAATGGAGATAAAGTCCAATTTAACAACCTAGTAGGCAATCCATAATGCTGCATTAAAGTAATCCATCCACAATCATTTTGTGTGGGTCTTTCTTTCATTGATACGCATGCTCTCATGTAAAAATCGTTTGTCATAAATTGTTCAACTTCTTCTCCTGCAAATTCTTCACGTTGGACAGAAGGAATTAAATCCCAGTTCTCATCAGAATGCCCTCTAAACCACAGTAAATAATTATTCCTACTATATTTCCTTTACTATATTTATAATATCATTTACATTCTTAATAACCATACTGTATCCTCCTATTAGTCGAATGCCAAATATTCCATTGCTCTTTTTGCGTCTTTAAATTCTTCGATAATATTATGTTCCTGCTTATATGCTTCCAACTCCTCATCGCTAAGAAAATACATTGCTACAGTAAATTTTTGTCTCTCATCACTTTCATCTTTTAAAACTATTTTGAAAGTCTCATCGTTTTCCTGCAACTCAGAAATAATACAATTATATAGAGCTTTTATACTCCTCAATTGCACCTCTGTTCCAAACAATATTGCTTTTGAATAATCTTCAAAATAAAATGCCATAGGCTTTTGGATACCGAAATTTTCTTTCATCGTTTTTATATTGCCAGTACCTTCTATAGATACAATATTCTCCTGTATTCTTACTGGAATTTTGCATACTAATGTTCTATATAATACTTCTCCTGTATAAATATCCAGATTAGTAACATCTTCCGAAAAAGGATTCAAACAAGTACCTATTTTTTCTTCAAGAGACATCATCTTTTTCCAAAAAAGAATTTGTTCTTCAGTAAATTCTTTCTCTCTCTTTTCGCCACTGTCAATGGTAATAGGTATATTATTCATCTTCCCTTCTCCAGAAGCAAAAGCATTATAAATATCGGCAACCTTGATTGCCTCTTTTAAATTTTCCACTTTTTTCAAATCATACGAAATGCTATAAGCCATTTTGTGCTCTCTCTTATTAATCTTAATAAGAAAGTGAATTGGTTTACCATTTTCGGACTTAAATACTATCCAGTCTAGGCTATTATCTGGAATACGTATAAATTTTAAAAGCATTTCTTCTGTAGAACCAGATATACTAATCTCAATCTTTTCGTCCATTTTCGGTGGATGAGCATATAATGATCCGGTAACATAATGCACTTCATTAAAAGGATCAAAATTAAGGTTCTCGATTCTGATTTTTTTTCCATTAAGACGGATATAACCCTCTTCAAGTAATTTTATTGGTATAGTTTTCTGAGAATTATAAGAATATTCCTGTATATCTTTTATACTAGGAGTCTCTCCTAATATTTTTTTCATTTCGGCAGGTAATTCAAAGGCAATACCAGAAAGTTTATATTGTCCATTTGTAGACGTAATAACGCAATGTCCATTTTCATCCGAAACATATCGTAAATCTGGCGAATCTAATTGCTTATTAAGGTATTCGAGAACTGTATCCGGAATAACATTTTGATTTTCTTTTTGTTTAAATGCTTTATCAAAACTTACAAACATACTAAAAATCCCCCTTTGCCTCTGACCATACGAGTATCTTTGATATAAGGCGTTGTTTATGTATATCCTCTATTTCTTCTGAATCATTGATAAATGACAAAAACGTATGATATGCGGGCATGTCCTCAAGAATAATATATTTTATATCTTCATATTCAAAACAAATTGAGGATTCATTTTTTCCATCCAAAGAATTGCTCATAAGTGTAAGTGCACCATCCGACATTCGGGCGGGATTTGTAATAATCTCATCCATCCCTAAAGCCGATACCTTTGCTACAAACCTCCACTCACATTCATCTGTAAAACATTTAATCTTTTCTTCTCCTGTATTTCTGTTTTTAAATATTCCTGAATATGGTTTCAAATACATCAACTGTAATGCCAGATAATCTCTTAATGCTTCATGCTCTTTATCATTGCTTTTTAACGCACATTGAAAAGCCATTCCAAAATCTTTACACAAATCTGATTTTACATTTATATATTGCAATGGTTGGATTCCATGCGCCATCCCCCATTTTTTAGAAAAGGCGATGCCATAATATCCATACCACCATAAGTGTTCGCCTAATCTGTGCATATTTATATCGCAAAAACATTTCATCGGAAATGCTATTTCTTTTATACCCAGGCCTAAATATTCTATATTTTCTTTACAATATCTCGCACTTATTTTTTTATTTTTGATGATTTGCTCTAAAAATCTTATTTCTTTCACAAAGCTAAACAGAGTATCCGCCGTTTGTGAAGGAGCAATATAGTCATAATCTTTCTTTTCTTGCTTTATATCAAATACTGAAACTGAATATTCATCAGATTTTTTCTGTGTATCCATAACTTTCTACCCCACAATTTCCTACCCTTATTGCTTATATTATTTCTTAAAAATATTTTTCGTGATAAACACATACAAATTTTCTATAGTATTGTTTTTACTGTTAATTCTCCAAAAGGCACTTCAAATTTTTTGACACCACAACAAACTGTTTTTAAATAACTGTTTCAGTACTTATGCTAACTACTAAAGCTTCGTAGTATTTTTATTATAATATATTTCGTTTATTTTGAATACATCTTTGGAGTACACTTTTCTGCAAAATTCCGATTTCTCAATATAAAACTTACTATGTATAAAAAAGCATGATCCACCTCGGAATCATGCCTCATCCTGAATTTCCCTATTCTATTACAGACCTAAGCTCTCCACCCAGGCCACAACATCTTCTTCCGAAGCCCCTGACCGAAATCTCATCCCTTCCAGCCACTCTCCTGTTCCTGCCAATTCAGCCAGCAATTCGCCGCTTTCACCCAAGCCGGAGCTGGCAGATGTGCAGAACGGAATCACCGTTTTTCCAGTAAAATCATTTACTTCTATAAAGGTATTTACCGGCCATGCCGCAGTTCCCCACCATACAGGATACCCCACAAAGACATTTTCGTACTCATCGAACCCTTCCACCGTTGTAGAAACAAGTTCCACTTTTCTCAGTCCCTCATCTGCGTGCTCCTGAGAAACACGACTGTTATCATCATTATAGTTTAAATCCTCATCTGTATAGGGATCAGCAGGTTCCAGTTCAAACAAGTCTCCACCTGTAGCCTCTGCAATCATCTCAGCCACACGTTCTGTATTTCCTGTTGCAGAAAAGTATACGACTAACGTCCTACCCTCTGTTCCTTCAACGCTCACTTCCTCCGTACTGGCTCCTTCAGAAGTCGTTTCCTCTGCTGCAGTTGAACTACCTTCAGCCTCAGTTTCTACTTCTGCTGTTGTCTGTACCTCCTGCGTTGTACTGCTTGTTTCCTCACTATTAGAACTGCACCCTGCTAATATCCCAACTGCCATTATACATGCTGTAAGTAATAATAAACCACGTTTTATCATGAGGATTAACCTCCTTCTAACTATGTATATCTATCTCAACGCTATACACAGTTCACACTCTTCTCTGTGTATGCTGTTATATTCATCTTTATAAATCGCACATAATACACACTATACACTAAGAAAACCTTGCTCCATTTTACAGATTCCCCAGCACGCTGGAGAGGCCGGTGAGGAGAGCCGCCGCCAGGATTCCCGGCATGATCTCAATAAACACATCCGAGAGAGCCTTTACCGCCCTTTGCAGAGGATTCATCCTCTTGTTGGCCTTTGTCTTCAGATCCCCCAGGCTCATGCTGTCCATGTGAATGGAATCGGCCAGGACCTGGCACACGTCGTTGACCAGGCCGGCCCCGAAAATGATCTGCAGCTGATCTCCCGCCACAAATACCCCCTTTACCAGATCCACATTTTCGATCGCGGCCGTGTCCGCCCGGTCATTGTCCTCCAGCACCAGCCTCAGCCTGGTGGCGCAGTGGGCCACACCAAGAATGTTGTCCCTGCCGCCGGCAAGCCTGACGATGTCCGCCGCTATCTTCTCATAGCGCTGTCTTTTTCCAGCATCCATTTTTTATACCTCCCATATGACTGAAATCCTTTTAACAGCATCTTTTTCTGGGCAGCCGCCCGGACAGAAGCCTATCCGTCCGGAAAGAGCCGCTCATTTCACCGCGGTATGGACAACTGCTGTTTCCTTTGTCCTTGTAATTCTTATTATATCGGATTATAATGGAGATAATATAGATAAATGTTGTCTATGTATACAGTTTTGTTGGGAGAATGAAGAAGATGAAGGATTATATCTTTTCCAATGATTTTTCCAGGAATCTGGACGCGATGATCTACACCTGCGGAAATGAAACCTGCTCCCCGTCCCACAGCTACGGGCCGGTGGTCCGCAGCGGCTATCTGATCCACTATATTCTGTCCGGAAAAGGGATCTACAAAACGGACGGACACCTTTACCAGCTGTCGGAGGGGGACGCCTTTCTGATCCGGCCCAACACCCTGATTTACTACGAGGCGGACCGATACCACCCCTGGACCTACACCTGGATCGGCTTTCAGGGCATCAAGATGGAAGAATATTTCCGGCGCACTTCCCTGCTCGAAGAACCCTGTTTTCACTACGGAAGGGATGACCGGGTCCGCCTCTGCCATGAAAAAATGTTTGAAGCCTACAACCTGCCGGAAAACAGGGACCTGATGATGAACAGCATCCTCTACGAATACCTCTACCTCCTCGCCAGCAAATTTCCCCGCAGATCCATTCCCGCCAGGGAAAAGAAGATCTCCTACGTGGAGGAGGCGCTGCGTTACATTGAGAACAACTACGCCCACGCCGTCAGCATCCAGGTGATCGCCGACTATCTGAACATTGAGCGAACCTATCTCTACCGCCTGTTTAAGGACATCACCGGCACCTCTCCCCAGGAGTACCTGCTGGACTTCCGCATCCGGCGGGCCTGCACTCTTTTGAGAGAGACCAGCCTGCCGGTGGGCGACATCGCCCGCTCCGTGGGCTATGACGACGCCCTCTATTTTTCCCGGCTGTTCCGCCAGAAGAAAGGGCGGACCCCCACCCAGTACCGAAAACAGAAACAGGAAAGCGCCCCTCTTTCCGGGAAAGGAGACTGATTTTTATGGAACATTCTTATATTCCCCAGGCTGGCCAGCGCCGTTTTGACGACCTCTACCTCTGTTACTGCGGGTACGAGGAGTGCCGCCCCGGCCACAGCTTTGGCCCGGCGGTCCGCCCCAACTACATCATCCACTACATTTTAAAGGGGAAGGGCATCTACCAGACGGAAAAGGCCGCCTACGAGCTGGGAGCCGGCCAGGGCTTCCTCATTGAGCCAGGCTCCCAGACCTACTACCAGGCAGACAGGGACGACCCCTGGACCTACCTCTGGGTGGGCTTTGCCGGCAGACGGGCGGCTGAATATCTGTCCGGCATGGGGCTGGGCGAGGGGCGTCTCACCTATCACAGCAGCCGGGGAGAAGATCTGAAGGCCATCGTGGAGGACATGCTGAAGCACAACACCTACACCTCCGCCAGCCAGTTTGCCCTAGAGAGCGCTCTCTTCTCTTTCTTTGCCGCTCTCTCAGAGGATTTGGACGTCATGTCCGCGGCGGGAAAGGCGGACGGAAGCCTGTACGTGCGGAAGGCCGTGGAATTTATCCAGAACAATTACTACACTCCCATCCGCGTCACTGACATCGCCGGCTACGTGTGCATCAACCGCAGCTACCTCTGCACTCTGTTCCGGAAGGAATTAAATATGTCCCCCCAGGAATATCTGGCCAATTACCGCCTCACCCAGGCGGCGGAGCTCCTTCTCATCACCGATCTCTCCATCGAGGCCGTCGCCCTCTCCTGCGGATACAGCGATCCCCTGGTCTTCTCCAAGGCGTTCAAGCTGAAAAACGGCCTGACGCCGTCCGCCTACCGCCGGGAAAAGCTCAGCCGGCCCTCCGGGCGCGGCCGCAGAAACTCCGGAGCTTCGGCTTCTGGCATCAGTATTTAACATTTTGACTGTTTTCTTTAACATCTGCTCCTGTTTTTTTCTCCCGTTCTGATTATACTGTCTACTAAAAAAGGAGGACGCACATGAACATTTTATACGATGAATCCAGCAGAACGTTTCATTTATACAACGACGAAATCAGCTATATCATGATCATTCTCCCGAACGGCCAGATGGGACAGCTCTATTTCGGGAAAAAACTTCACCCGGGGAGAGATTATTCCCACCTGCTGGAGATGATCCCCCGCTCTATGGCTTCTTACGTTTTTGAAGGCGAGAGAACATTATCACTGGAACATGTGAGACAGGAGTACGGAGTGTACGGTTCTTCCGACTACCGCTTCCCCGCAGTGGAGATCCTTCAGAAGAACGGCAGCCGGATCTCTGATTTTCAGTATCAGTCCCACCGGATCCAGGCCGGAAAGCCGGCTCTTCCCGGCCTGCCCGCCACCTATACGGAATCTGACAGCGAGGCCATGACCCTCATCCTGACCCTGCTCGACCCTGTGACCGGCGTGCAGCTGGAACTTCTCTACACCCTGTTCGCCCAGGGAGGCATCATCGCCCGCAGCGCCTCTTTCTCCAACCGCGGAAATGAGCCGCTCCATCTGTTAAAGGCCATGAGTCTCTGCCTGGACCTGCCGGACTGCAGCTACGACTGGATCCAGTTTTCCGGAGCCTGGTCCAGGGAGCGCCATCCCCGCATGCACCGTCTGGAGGAAGGCATCCAGTCTGTCGGCAGCATGAGGGGCCACTCTTCCCATGAACACAACCCGTTCCTCATCTTAAAGCGGCCGTCCGCCGACGAATTCCAGGGTGAGGCTATGGGATTTTCCCTGATCTACAGCGGAAATTTCCTGGCTCAGGCCGAGGTGGACACCCACGGCACAACCCGCGTGCTCTTAGGCATCCATCCGGAGTGGTTTGACTGGAAGCTGGAGCCGGGAGAATCCTTCCAGACGCCGGAGGCTGTGATGGTTTACACCAGCCAGGGGCTGAACCGCTTAAGCCAGACGTTCCACCGGCTGTACCGGACCCGCCTGGCCAGGGGATTCTGGCGCGACCGGGAGCGGCCTGTGCTGATCAACAACTGGGAAGCCACCTATTTTGATTTTACGGAGGAAAAACTCCTGACTCTGGCAAAGACGGCCGCCTCCGCCGGCATCGAGCTGTTTGTGCTGGACGACGGCTGGTTCGGAAAGCGGCTGAGCGACCGCGCCGGACTGGGCGACTGGAGGGCCAACCGGGACCGGCTGCCGAACGGCATTTCCGGCCTGGCGGAAAAGATCGAAGCCCTGGGGATGAAGCTCGGCCTCTGGTTTGAGCCGGAGATGGTCAACAAGGATTCTTCCCTTTACCGGGAACATCCTGACTGGATCCTGTCCGTTCCGGGGCGGAACCAGTCCCACGGCAGATACCAGCATGTGCTGGATTTTTCCAGAAAAGAAGTGGTGGACGCCATCTTCCAGATGATGTCCGACATTTTAAAGGACGGAAAAGTTTCCTATGTGAAGTGGGATATGAACCGCAGCATCACAGAGTGCTGGTCCGCCGCTCTCCCCGCCGACCGCCAGGGAGAGGTGTTCCACCGGTACATTCTCGGGGTGTACAGTCTGTATGAGCGGCTGAACCAGGCATTTCCCCATGTGCTGTTTGAGTCCTGCGCCAGCGGGGGCGGCCGTTTTGATCCCGGCCTGCTCTACTACGCGCCCCAGGGCTGGGTCAGCGACGACACGGACGCCATTGAGCGCTTGAAGATCCAGTACGGGACCTCCTACTGCTACCCGGTCAGCTGCATGGGAGCCCACGTTTCCGCCATTCCCAACCATCAGGTCGGCCGGAACACGCCCTTAAACACGAGAGCCAATGTGGCCTGCTTCGGCACGTCCGGATATGAGCTGGATTTAAACCGTCTCTCCCCGGAGGAGCTGGAGGAGATCCGGGCGCAGGTGGATTTCATGAAAAAATGGAGAAAGCTGCTCCAGTTCGGAACTTTCTACCGCCTGAGCAGTCCTTTCGAGGGAAATACCGCCTCCTGGATGACGGTAAATGACAGCAGAACACAGGCCATCGTCGGCTGGTACCGCATCTTAAATACTCCCAACCCGCCCTACACCCGCCTGCGCCTGACGGGACTTGACCCGAACCGCCTCTACCGGGTGCGGGAGGATGACCGGTTCCTGGGAGAATTTTACGGGGACGAGCTGATGAACGCCGGCCTCATCACCAGCGACTCCGGTTCCGGAGAGGCGTTAGAGGGGCGGAAAGCCAGCTGTGACTTTGAATCGCGTATTTATGTGCTGGAGTGAAAGATCCGCTCTCCCTCCAAGTGCGGAAGGCGGCTGCCCATGTGAATGGGGCAGCCGCCTTCCTTTTTTCTGTATCTTTATTTTCCGCTCTTCGGATTCAAATCCTGGGGACGCATGCTTAAGTTCACGCGGCCCATCTTGTCGATCTCGATCACTTTCACCGTGACCTCATCGCCGATGTTTACCACATCCTCCACTTTGCCCACACGCTTGTCGGAGAGCTTGGAGATGTGCACCATGCCGTCCTTGTTGGGAGCCAGCTCCACAAAGGCGCCGAAGTTCATGATGCGGACTACCTTGCCGTTCATGATCATGCCCGGCTCCAGATCGGTCACAATGCTCTTGATGATGGAGATGGCCTTGTCAATCATGGCCTTGTCGGTGCCGCATACATTGACAGCTCCGTCGTCGGTGATATCGATCTTAACGCCTGTCTCCTCGATGATCTTGTTGATCACCTTGCCCTGCTTTCCTACCACATCGCCGATCTTGGAAGGATCGATCATGATCTGCTCGATCTTGGGAGCGTAGGGGCTTAAGTTCTTTCTGGGCTCTGCGATCACCGGCTTCATCACATTGTCAAGGATATAAAGTCTCGCCTCTCTGGTGCGGGCGATTGCCTCCTCGATGATGGGGCGGGTCAGTCCATGGATCTTGATATCCATCTGGATGGCAGTGATTCCCTTGTGGGTTCCACCCACCTTGAAATCCATATCTCCAAAGAAGTCTTCCAGGCCCTGGATATCGGTCAGCACGATGTAGTCGTCGTCCGTCTCGCCTGTCACCAGTCCGCAGGAAATACCTGCCACCGGAGCCTTGATCGGCACGCCTGCCGCCATCAGGGAAAGGGTGGACGCGCAGATGCTGGCCTGAGAAGTAGAGCCGTTGGACTCCATCGTCTCAGACACGGTGCGGATGGCGTAGGGGAATTCTTCCTCGGAGGGAAGAACCGGTACCAGAGCTCTCTCTGCCAGCGCTCCGTGGCCGATCTCACGGCGTCCCGGTCCTCTGGAAGGCTTCGTCTCGCCTACTGAGAAGGACGGGAAGTTGTAGTGGTGCATATATCTCTTGGATGTCTCTGTCACATCCAGTCCGTCGATCTTCTGAGCCTCGGACAGAGGAGCCAGCGTACATGCGTTTAAAATCTGGGTCTGTCCGCGGGTGAACATGCCGGAACCGTGCACTCTGGGCAGAACGTCGATCTCTGCTGCCAGGGGACGGATCTCCGTGATGGCACGGCCGTCGGGACGCTTGTGATCCTTTAAGATCATCTTGCGCACGGTCTTCTTCTCATACTGATAGATTGCGTCGCCTAAGAGAGCCAGCCACTCTTCGTTCTCCGCGAAGGCTTCCTCCAGCTTCTCCGTGATGGCTGCGATGTTGTTCTCTCTGGTCTGCTTGTCGTCGGTAAATACAGCCTCTTCCATCTCCTCCGGGCTCACCAGCTCGCGGATCGCTGCAAACAGCTCCTCCGGAACGGCACAGCTCTCATAGGTGTGCTTCTCTTTTCCGCACTCTGCCACGATCTGATCGATGAATTTGATGATCTCCTGGTTTACCTCGTGAGCCTTGAAAATGGCGTCGATCATGGTCTGCTCCGGCACCTCGTTGGCTCCGGCCTCGATCATGATGACCTTCTCTCTGGTGGACGCCACGGTCAGAGCCATGTCTGATACCTTTTTCTGCTCAGAAGTGGGGTTGATGATAAACTGGCCGTCGATTAAGCCCACCTGAGTCATAGCGCAGGGGCCGTCAAAAGGAATGTCGGAAATGCAGGTGGCGATAGCGGATCCCAGCATTGCGGTCAGCTCCGGGCTGCAGTCCGGGTCCACGCTCATCACCAGATTGTCCAGGGTCACATCGTTGCGGTAGTCCTTCGGGAACAGGGGCCGCATGGGACGGTCGATAACGCGGGAGGTGAGGATGGCGTTCTCAGAAGCCTTTCCCTCTCTCTTGTTGAAACCTCCGGGGATCTTGCCCACGGAGTACATTTTCTCTTCATATTCCACGCTCAGGGGGAAGAAATCGATTCCCTCTCTGGGTTTTGCGGACGCGGTAGCTGTGGAAAGCACCACCGTGTCTCCATAGTGCATGAACGCGGCGCCGTTTGCCTGAGCCGCTACTCTTCCTACATCCACTGTCAGTGTTCTGCCTGCCAGTTCCATGGAAAAACTCTTGTACATGGTCTGTCTCCTTTTCTTATTATTTCCGCGGGCAGCGAGCCAGACGGACATGTCTGCATGTCCATTTGGCGGCTGCCGCGAGGGTTAAAAACCCCCGCTTCTGTGCTGCGCTGCTAGTTTAGTGCCCCGCAGCTTCCTGCGGGGTTTTTGACTTCTGATGCCGGTTTCCTTCAGGCAGAAGACGCCGAAACTACTGAACGACGCAGGAAATTTCTCCATCCGGCCTGAATGCGCCTGACGGTTTCCTTCGCCCTTCAGCGGTCCCGGAGTGTACTTCTGCCGGTGCCGCAGCTGCCGCTGCCTGCCCCTCGATCCGGTCCGCGGCTGCCGTTCCGTATAAAGCCTTTATACGAAACGTAGGGTGGAGTCTGTTCTCCACCCTAAGTCCTTGTCTCATTACTTTCTGATGCCTAACTTCTCGATCAGAGCACGGTAGCCCTCCAGATCATTCTCCTTTAAGTAGTTTAAGAGACCACGTCTCTGTCCTACCATCTTTAACAGACCTCTTCTGGAGTGATGATCCTTCTGATTCTTCTGTAAATGCTCGGTCAGCTCGGTAATTCTTGCGGTCAGCAGTGCGATCTGAACCTCCGGTGAACCGGTATCTCCCGGCTTTCTTCCATACTCTGCGATAATAGCTGCTTTCTTCTCCTTTGAAATCATGATGATTTCCTCCTTTTGCTTAATATAAAATATAAGTAGTTTCTCACCGTGCACCAAGCCTCCGGTTGGAGCATCCAGGAAACTGGGCGGACGGCGTGCGCATAATTGCATACCTGATGAGTGTAGCATAGGAGAAGGAATTTGTCAATTTTGAATTTCTGGCATCTTCTCTTTTCGGATGTGCACATCCATGCTTCCGGAGCGGAATCCTTCCAGATCCAGGGTGACATAGACAAACCCCATCTCTTTTAAACGGCTGGTAAGCTCTTTCCGCAGAGCCAGAACCTGTTCCATCCGCTCCTGATCCGCCTCAATGCGGGCCACGTCGCCGTGAAGGCGGAGGCGGACATTTCCTCCGATCAGCTCCCTAAGAAGCGCCTCCCCCTCCTCGATCTGTTTCAGCACCTTATAATTTAACTCTGCGCCGTAGGGCAGGCGGGTGGCCATGCAGGGAGTGGACGGCCTGGACGCTGCGGAAATGCCGTACTCTGCCGCCAGGGCCTTCACCTCCGCTTTGGTGAGCCCGGCCTCCGCCAGGGGGCTTTTCACCCCCAGCTCCCTGACTGCCCGGATCCCGGGGCGGTAGACGTGAAGATCATCCTCATTCGTTCCCTCCATCGCCACAGAGATCTGCTTTTGGGCCGCAAACTCCAGCAGTTTTCCAAACAGCTGCTTTTTGCACAGATAGCACCTGTCCGGGGGATTGGAGCAGATCTCCTCCATCTCCAGCTCGTCCACCGTGATCACCACGTGGACGCCTCCCAGCTCTGCCGCCACCTTTCTGGCATTTTCCAGGTCGCAGGCTGGGTGGAGGCGGCTGTCAAATGTCACCGCATACACCGTAGTCCCATGGGCAGCGGCACTGTCAGCCGCCAGCTTTAACAGCAGGCTGCTGTCCACGCCGCCGGAGAAAGCCAGACAGACGTCCTGCCTGCCGTACTCCTCCATGAGAGCCAGCAGGCGCGCCTTCTTTTCACTGCTGCCCATCAGTTCTTTTCCCCCTTCTCTGCCGCCCGCTGAATGCAGGCGTATGCCTCCTGGAAGGAAAGACCGCTATTTTCGCACAGCTCTCTCACGCTCTCATATTCCGGATAAATAAATTTTCGGCCATTTCTCCCGCAGATCTTCGCCTCAGCGCGGCCCCAGTCCGTCTCCACCGTCACCGGCCGACGGTCCAGAACGGTGCGGCTTAAAGGGTAGCGGCGGATGCCGATGGTGGTGGTGTGGAGGAAAATGATCTCCTCCAGCGCCTCTCTCTCGCTCTCCCGGCAAACCACGGAAAGCTCATAGGCCGGACGGTTTTTCTTCATCTGGATCGCCGTGTAGTAGGCGTCCAGAGCGCCGGCCTCCATCAGTTTTTCCATGGTGTAGCCCAGGGCTTCTCCCGTACAGTCGTCAATGTTCGTCTCCAGCTTCCAGAGCGTATCCGGTTTCTCCTCCTTCGGACAGAGGATCATGGCCCGGAGAATATTGGCCTGCTTAAAGTCTTTATTGCCGGCGCCGATGCCGATCTTCTCAATGGTGTAGTGGGCGGGAAGCTCTTCTCCGCTGCCGATGGCTGCAGCTATGGCCGCGCCGGTAGGCGTTACCATCTCTCCCTCATTGTCGGTAAAATGGAGCTCCAGGCCATGGGCCGCCGCGATGTTGGCCGTAGCCGGAACGGGGACCGGCATGACGCCGTGCTGGCAGCGGACGCAGCCCCGTCCCTCCGCCAGAGGCGACACGATCACGTTTTTAATTCCCAGATCGTCCAGCAGGATAGCAGTGCTCACAATGTCGACGATGGAATCTACCGCCCCCACCTCATGGAAATGAACTTCCTCGATAGGAAGACCGTGGGCTTTGGACTCCGCCTCCGCCACGATCTCAAACATCTTCCTGGCCAGGGCCTTCACCTCTTCCCGGTCGTCCAGACGGTCTATGATCTCATAGATGTCGTGGAGGTTGCGGTGTACATGGGGATGGCCGTGGGGGTCATGGGGATGATCGTGAGGATGGTCATGCGGATGATCATGGTCATGGGCGTGATCGCTCTCCGGGCCGTGGCCGTGCTCGTGGCTGTGGTCATGTTCCGGGCTGTGGTCATCCTCGTGCTCATGCTCATGCCCGTGCTCTGCGCCCTCCTCCAGATGAACATCAAAGTCAAAGGCGTCGATCCCGCATTTTTTCGTTCTGCCAAAGTGCAGATGATAGCCGTCCACCTTCAGGCTCTTAAGGCCCTGCTCCAGCCGCTCTCTGCTGGCCCCCAGATCCAGAAGGGCCCCCACCGTCATATCTCCGCTGATTCCTGAACTGCATTCCAGATACAAAATTTTTTCCATATTATTTCACCGCCAATCTGTTAATTTGTGTACTTAAATATCCTGCGCCGTAGCCGTTGTCAATATTTACCACGCTGATGCCGTTGGCACAGGAATTGATCATGGTCAGAAGGGCAGAAAGCCCTTTAAAATTCGCTCCGTAGCCCACAGAGGTGGGGACTGCGATCACCGGATTTTCCACCAGGCCGGCGATCACCGTTCCCAGCGCTCCCTCCATCCCGGCCACCGCCACCACGCAGTTGGCCTTCTGGATCCTCTCCCGCTGGGCTAAAAGCCTGTGGATGCCGGCCACTCCCACGTCGTAGATCCGGTCCACACAGCTCCCGAAAAATTCCGCCGTCTGGGCCGCCTCCTCCGCCACGGGAATGTCCGCCGTTCCTCCGGTGCAGACTGCGATGCAGCCCACTTTCTCCTTTTCTCCCTGCTCCGCCCTGATGATCCGGGAAACCGGGTCATAAACCGCCTGGGGCACCGCCGCCTTCACCAGCTCATACTGCCGCCTGTCGGCTCTGGTTCCCAGCACCTCTCCGTTTCTCTCATACAGGCGCTTAAAGATCTCCACCAGATATTCATCCGGTTTTCCCTGACAGAACACTGTCTCCGGAAAGCCGGAGCGCAGTTTCCGGTGAAAGTCCAGCTTGGCAAACCCCAGATCCTCGTAGGGGAGATCTTTCAGCTGGCTTTCCGCCGCCTCCAGGCTCATCTCCCCCGACTGAACCTGCCTCAAAAGTTCTCTTATCTCCATACGTCTCTCCTCCCCGGCCTAGGCGCCGTCTATCCGCTCCAGATACTCTACCCGGGTACACACCTGCTTTAACAGGCTCTCCTCATGGCTTACCACCAGCATCCCGATCTCTCTTTTTTTCGTCTCTTCCAGCAGAAAATTCCAAATCTGGCTCTGGGTGATCAGATCCAGCATGGTGCTGATCTCATCCGCCAGCAGAAACCTGGTCCGCTCTCCCAGGGCTCTGGCGATGCAGAACCTCTGAAGCTCTCCGCCGGAGAGCTCCCCGGGATACCGATTCTCCCAGTCCTTCTCGATCCCCAGTCCGCGTTTGATCCGCTCCGGGATCCGGTCCCCTTCCGCCAGCACCGTTTTCATTTTCCGCCTGGGATTGACGGAAAGCTCCGGGTGCTGCCACACCATCTGCACCGGGCAGTACGGCCCGTAGTCCGCAAGGGGACGGTTATCCAGCAGCACCTCCCCGCCGTCCGGCTTCTCATAGCCTGCCAGGATCTTGCAGAAAGTGGTTTTTCCGAAGCCGCTGGGGGCCGACAGGCCAACTCTCTCCCCGCTGGAGATCTTTAAGCAGGCCTGGTTTAAAATCTGCCTGTTCCCATTATCATAGCAAAAAGATATATTTTTCGCCTCCAGGATCACCCTGCCGCCTCCTCTCCTGAGCGGATGCAGCGCACCAGTCCCCGCTCCGTCTTTCTCATAGAAATCTCCTGCTCACAGCCCGGCCCCGCCTCAGGGCATCTGGGCCGGTAGGGGCAGCCCGCCGGCATGGCTTTCACATAAGGCTGCGTCCCCGGGACTGCCTCAAACCCGTGCTCCGGCATGGCCCGCCAAAGCGCCCTCGTGTAGGGATGGGCCAGAGTCTCCTCCTTTTCAAAGGCGCCGCTGTCCGTCTCCTCCACCGTCATGCCCGCATAGAGCACCGCCACCCGGTCTGCCGCCTCCAGGGCCAGTTCCAGATCATGGGTGATTAAAAGGACTCCCGCCCCTCGCTCTGTCAGCTCTTTAAAATGGCCCAGCACCCGTTTTGCCGCCTCCAGATGAAGGCCCGGCGTCGGTTCATCGGCGATGACCAGCCTGGGTTCTTCCATGACAGCGGTGGAGATCAGCACCCGCCTGGTCATTCCTCCGGACAGCTGAAACGGATAAAGGGATTCCGTCTCCGGCCCCAAGCCGTAGCTTCCCAGGATCCGGCGGCATTTTTCCCTTATGCCGGCCCCCCGGCGCCCGTTTTTCACCTGCTCCCCCACCTTCATCAGCGGATCCAGGTAGGAGACGCTCTGGGGCACCAGCACGATCTCCTTTCCCCTCAGCTCTCTCTGACGGTCCGGCGTGAGCGCCTGTCCGCGGTAAAGGATCTCCCCCGACGCCGACGCGTTGTAGGGCAGGATCCCCATGACCGCATGGGCCAGCAGGCTTTTTCCTGATCCGCTGGAACCGATGACCGCCACCAGCTCCCCGGGATCCACAGTCACATCCAGGCCGCGGATCACCTGCAGCTTCGTCTGCCTGGTTCCGTGTTCATACTGAGTAAACGAGACGGAGAGGTTTTTTACCTCCAGCAAATGTTCTTCCATGTCCTCTCCTTTCTATCTGTGGGCCTGCTCAGGATCCAGAAGGAGCAGGAGTCCCTGTCCCAGAAAATGAAACAGGAGCACCACCCCCGCCAGCAGAAGCCCGGGAAACAGGGCCAGCCACCACCGGCCCATGACCAGATACTGCATACTCTCCGATAAAATCACTCCGATGGCCGGCTCCTCCGGCGGCAGGCCGAAACCCAGGAACGTGATGCTGGCCTCGTGAAGGATGGCGTGGGGAAATAAAAGCACCAGCCCAGTGATAAACTGAGGCAGCAGGTGGGGCGTCATGTGGGCAAACGCCACCCTGATCTTTCCATGGCCCAGCCGGGACGCGATCTTTATGTAATTGCTCTCCTTCAGCTGCATCACCTCCCCCCGGATCAGACGGGCCAGGGAAGTCCAGTGGGTCAGGGAAATGCCGATGACCACGCCCCAGAATCCCTTTCCGCAGGCAAAGGAGATCAGTATGAGGAGCAGAATGTGCGGGATGCCCATGACCAGGTCAATCACCCCGCTGATCAGCGTGTCCGCTGCCTTTCCCAGCCCCGCTGCTCCCAGCCCCAGAATGAACGCGATCACTGCGCTGACGGCGGCGGTGAGAAGTCCCAGACGGATGCTGACCGACAGGCCCGTCACCGTTCTGCGGAACATGTCCCGCCCCATGAAATCAGTTCCGAAGGGATACTCCAGACAGGGCGCCAGATTTCTCCTGGAAAAATCAGTGGCTCCCGCGGCTTCTGAAAAGGCCAGCCCGCCCCCAGTCACCAGAATCAGAAGGAACAGAGAAAATATCATCAGCAGGACCATCCACTGACGGCGGTTCCATTTTTTCATTTTCTTCTCCTCCTTCTCATTCTGGGATCAATCAGCCCGTATAAAATATTGGCGGCCGTATTTCCGCCGAACACCAGGGCCGCCGTGATCACGGTGATCCCCATGAGCAGGGGAACGTCGCTCCCCAGGCCCGCCGTCACTGCCGCCTGCCCCAGGCCCGGGTAGGAAAACACCTGCTCCACCAGCACAGAGCCACCGAAGATCTCACTGACGGCGGCAAACTGCAGGGTCAGGGCCGGCAGAGCCACATTTCTCAGGCCGTGGCGAAGGAGAATGGAGAGTTCCGATTCCCCTCTGGCCCTGGCAAAGAGCACATAATCGCTCTCCATCACCTCTGCCAGCTTCTCTCTGGTGTGCATGGCGATGCTGGAAATTCCCGTCAGGCTCAGGGTCAGCGCCGGCAGGATCATGTGGCTGACCCGGTCCGCCAGCGTCACATCTGCCGCCGCCACGCCGATGGGAACGGCAAAGCCGTTGGGAAGCCATTTTAACCACACAGAAAACACCATGAGGAGCACCATGGCCACCCAGAAGGCGGGAGTGCTGGCAGTGATCAGACAGTATCCCGTCACCAGCCGGTCAGCGGCGCCGCCACGCTTTCTCCCCGCCAGGATCCCCAGGAGAAATCCCAGGATTCCGGACAGCAGCCAGGCGCTTCCCATCAGCCACACAGAGCTTAAAAAGCGCTCACCGATCACCTCTGCCACCGGACGGCGGTACAGAAGGGAAGTTCCCAGATCTCCCCGCAGAAAGTCCTTCGCCCAGCTTAAAAAGCGGGTCAGGGGAGGCACGCCCACTCCCCAGTATTCCTGCAGCTTTGCCACCTGCTCCGGGCTCATGGAGCCGAGCGCCGTCTGCCCCACATTTGTGGTCAGCGGATCAATGGGGGAGACGGACAGCAGAAAAAACACCGCCGCCGTCACGGCCGCCAGCAAAATTCCCATGCGGAGGATCTGTTTTCCTATCCACCCAGCTGTATTCATGTCAATTCCTCCCGCTCTTTTCTTCTCGTTACTCCCAGCTCCACTGGTCCACATTATTTACAATGCTCCAGCCATGGCCGTGGGGGTGGAGCTTCTGCTCCGCGATCTTTAAGCCTTCCCGGCTCCAGTAGAGATGGTCGATGTTGACCAGCCATATCCAGGGAATATCCCCGTCCTGGGTCACTCCTGTCTCTCCGTCCCACTGGGCCAGTTTCCACAGATCATAGGACTCTTCCAGATCACTGCTGGCCAGGGCCGCATCCATGTAGGCGTCCACCGTCTCATTTCTGTAGGGAGAATAACGGGCGTACTCTCCTCCGGGAGCCGTGTGGTAAATGTTGTAAAATTCCATGGGCGTGTGGGCGCCCCAGCCCCACATCATGGGCGTTGACTGGGCCCTGTCATAGGCCACATCCCAGCCCACTCCTTCCACTGTCACGTCGATTCCCAGCTCCTTAAGCTGATTGGCCGTGTCCTCCGACAGTGCCTGGCGGACCGAATCCCCCGCAGAATACATCAGGGTAAAACCGGCTCTTTTCCCGTCCTTTTCCCGAAATCCGTCTGCTCCCATGATCCAGCCGGCCTCATTCAACAGCCGGCCGGCCTCATCCGGGTCGTATTCCACCCGGGCATCCTCGTTGTCCCAGGGCATTTTTGTGCAGACGCTGTAGGCAGCCGTTCCGTAGCCGTACAGCACGTTCTGGATCATTTCCTCCCGGTCGATGCCGATGTTGATAGCGCGGCGCACTCTCACGTCACTGGTAAAATCATTTCCCAGGGGAACCCCGTTTTCATCCTCGGTCCCCGACGGAATCGCCGGCAGGTTGAAGCCTCGGTTGTCCACCGTCTCAAAATTCAGAAGCTCATAGCCGTCCACTGTCTGGTCTGAGTAAGCCGCCGCCGTGTAGGCCACGTCCGCCTGACCGGCCATCACCGCCGCAAAAGCCGCGTCCTCCTCCATAAACAGGACCGTCACCTGCTTCATCTTCGGCGCCTCCCCATAGTAATCCGGATTGGCCTCAAAGATCACCTGCTGCCCCCTGTCCCACTGCTTCAGCATATATCTGCCTGAGCCGATGGGATGCTGGCCGTAGTCCGGGCCGTAGGCGTGCTCCGGCACGATCCCCACAATGGCCATGGTATAGGGCCAGATGGAATAGGGCCTGTTCATGTGAAATTCCACCGTGTCCCCGTCCACTGCCACCGCTTCCCGGAGCATGGTAAAATCATTGACGGAGCTGGTATCCCGGAGCGTGTTGTAGGTAAAAGCCACGTCCTCCGCCGTCAGCGGCTCCCCGTCGGTAAAGTTCACATCATCCCGGATATCCACAGTCCAGGTCAGACCGTCATCGCTCACCTGCATGTCTGTGGCCAGATCATAGCCGATTTCCAGATCTGCCGTCGTCACCGTCAGCGTGCTCTGGATCAGCGGCTCATGGACGTGCTCCCCAGCTCCCCAGCCGTAAGCCGGGTCAAATCCTGCCTCCGGCTCTGAGGTGGGGCCCATGACCACCACCACAGATTCCTTATCTCCCGTTCCCCGGCTGCCGCCCGGACGCCCGGACAAGTCTCCGCCCTCTTCTCCCTCAGAACCGCTGAGAGCGCCGGCCGTTTCCTCTCCACTCTGAGTCTGGTTTCCCGAACCGCAGCCGTATAGTCCCGTTCCCAAAACGGTCAGGCACAGGAGCGCGGCCATTCCCCGCCGTCCCGTACGCCTTTTTTCTGCCAGATTTCTTCTCATTTCCCCTCCATTTCCTGTGAAGCAAAAAAGTACCAGAAAAAGACATCTCTTCCTGAGATTTTCCCTTCCTGGTACATGTTTCACGATTCTGTTTTCCTTTTTTCACGATCGTTCCTGCCGCCGGATCACTCCGGGACAGATATTCTGCTGCAGTTTTCCACAGCTTCTGCCGCCGGGGCCTTCAGGCCCGCTGTATCCGCTTGTGCGGAAGAATTGTGTTTATTATATATGAAAACGGGGGAATTGTCAATCTATTCTTCCGCCCCATCCAGCCACTCCATCGCCGCCTGCCATCTCCCCGGGATATCGGTGAAATGGCCGCCGCTCTGCATCCGCAGCGGGACCTCGCCAAACCTCCCGGCAGAGCGGAAGATCTCCGCCGTCTCCCTGGTCTTTTCTCCCACCAGCCGCATCCGGGTGGGGCCGCTCTTTTCTTCCTTTTTCCCCAGGGAGAGATAGACCTTTCCCCCTTTTGACGGCAGATGGGCGGACAGATATTCCGTCCAGCCCTCATACCAGAGGGAACCGGACAGGGACGCCGCCGCCGCGAACAGATCCCCGGCGCAGAAGGCCCAGAGGGCGAAAAGTCCTCCTAAGGAATATCCGAGCACCGCCCGGTGTTCCCTTCCCGGAAGAACCGGGTACCTGCCCTCGATGACGGGGAGAGCCAGCTCAAGCTCCGCCAAAAATGCAGGACCGCCTCCGGAAAACGGCTCTCTCCCCGCCGGCGTCTGCGCCGGCCAGGGAGTGTAGTCCCTCTCCCAGGCGGCCGCCGGGGATATGAGGACCCGCGGCCGGCGGCCGGCCGCCAGATCCGGCAGCTGCTCTCTCATATCCCCGCCGCAGATGACTGCTGCGGAAAAAGGGCCCCGGTCTTCCGGGACCCATATGGCATATTCTCTTCCGCTGATTGTACAGCTTTCCATGGACATAGACTTCTCCATTCCGGAGCCGGCCCTCCGGTCAGCTCTCTTTCCGGCCGCCGGCCTTCAGCCTGGACATGGCTCTGGCCAGAGCAGCTCTGGAAATATAATATTCCTCAATGCTCTGTTTCTGACGAAGCTGTTCTTTCGCCCGCTCCCTAGCCTCCTCGGCTCTCTTTAAGTCGATGTCCTCCGGCCTCTCCACAGAGTCTGCCAGCACAGTGACACGGTTGTTGATGATCTGGGCAAAGCCGCCGCCCACAATGGCCGTGCGCTTCTCGCCGTCCGCCGTCTCAAACCGCATCTCCCCGGGCACAATGGCGATCATCAGGTCGCTGTGGCGGGGCAGGATGCAGATCTCGCCGTCTTTCATGGGAAGAACAATCTTTTTTCCTCTTCCGCTGTAAAAGTCCTTATCGCTGGCCACAATATGCAGTCCGAACGTCCTCTCCATAGACTACGCCTCTTTCTTTGCCTTTTCAATAACCTCGTCGATGGTTCCCACATTAAAGAATGCGTTCTCCGGATACTGATCCATCTCTCCGTTCAGGATCATCTGGAAGCCCCGGATCGTCTCCTTCACCGGCACGTATTTTCCGGGAATTCCCGTAAACACTTCCGCCACATGGAAGGGCTGGGACAGGAAACGCTGGATCTTTCTGGCCCTGGCCACCACCAGCTTGTCCTCATCGGACAGTTCCTCCATTCCCAGAATAGCGATGATGTCCTGCAGCTCTTTGTACTTCTGCAGATATTCCTGCACTCTTCTGGCCGTCTGGTAGTGCTCCTCGCCCACCACGTCCGGCTCCAGGATTCTGGAATTGGACTCCAGCGGATCCACCGCCGGGTAAATTCCCTGCTCCACGATCTTTCTGGACAACACTGTGGTGGCATCCAGATGGGCGAAGGTGGTGGCAGGCGCCGGGTCAGTCAGGTCATCCGCCGGCACGTAAACTGCCTGCACGGAGGTGACGGATCCGTCCTTTGTGGAGGCGATCCGCTCCTGCAGCTCGCCCATCTCCGTGGCCAGGGTGGGCTGATATCCCACGGCTGATGGCATACGGCCTAACAGGGCTGATACCTCTGATCCGGCCTGGGTGAAACGGAAAATGTTGTCGATGAACAGCAGCACGTTCTGGTGCTCCCGGTCGCGGAAATATTCCGCCATGGTCAGTCCCGTCTCCGCCACTCTCATTCTGGCTCCCGGCGGCTCATTCATCTGACCGAATACCAAGGCGGTCTTCTCCAGAACGCCGGACTCCTTCATCTCCGTCCACAGGTCATTTCCCTCACGGGAACGCTCTCCCACGCCGGTGAAAATAGAGTAGCCGCCGTGCTCCGTGGCGATATTGCTGATTAACTCCTGGATCAGCACCGTCTTTCCCACGCCGGCGCCGCCGAACAGGCCGATCTTTCCGCCTTTCGCGTAGGGAGCCAAAAGGTCGATGACCTTGATTCCCGTCTCCAGGATCTCCACCACAGGGCTCTGGTCCTCAAAGGAGGGCGGATCCCGGTGGATCACCCAGTGCTCCTCATTTTCCAGGCTCTCTCCGCCGTCCAGGGTATCTCCCAGCACGTTGAACAGCCGTCCCAGAGTCTTCTCGCCCACAGGCACGGAAATTCCGTGTCCGGTGGCCGTCACTTCCATATCCCGGCAAAGTCCCTCGCTGGCAGCCAGCATGATGCAGCGCACTGTGTTGTTTCCCACATGCTGAGCCACCTCCATCACGGAACGCTTTCCGCCGTTTTCCACGGTAAGGGCGTCCTTGATCTTAGGAAGGGATTCTTTATTTTCAAATTCCACATCTACCACAGGTCCCATGACCTGCATGATCTTTCCAATATTCATATCTGCTTACCGCCTCTTCTTTTTCTGCGCTTTCGCGCCGCCGATCACCTCGGTGATCTCCTGTGTGATGGCCGCCTGGCGCACCCGGTTGTACTGGACGGACAGATTCTTTAGCATCTCATCCGCACTGCTCGTGGCCGCCTCCATGGCCATCATCCGGGAATTGTGCTCGCTGGCGTAGGACTCCACCAGACAGCTGTAGATCATGCCGCTCAAATAATTGGGCACAATGCTGTCGATCACCGCGTAGGGGGACGGGGTGAACTGGATCTCCTCCTGGTGCACCGCCGCCATATCCCTGGCCATATCCGGATTGTTAAACGTTACTTTATTCAGAGGAAGCAGCTGCTCCGCCTCCGCCTCCATAGTGACGGAATTTACCATCTGGGTGTAAATGATGTACACCTCATCCAGCTTTCCCGTCAGGTACAGATCGATCATCTTCTCCGAGATCTGTCTGGCCCGGTGCATGGTAGGCTTCTGCACCGTATAGCGGAAATTAGTGTCCACATCCATCTGCTTCTTTGCAAAATACTGCCGGCCCACCTCTCCCAGCACAAACAGCCGGTAATTTCCCGGGCCGGAGATCCGCTCCTCCGCCATCTTGAACACGTTGTGGTTGTAGGCTCCCGCCAGTCCCTTGTCGCCGGATACGAGAATGTATCCGATCTTACGGTCCTCTGGCTGGATCTGGGGCCTGGTATCAAAATACCGGTGCTCCATATCCGGCACATGGCGCAGGACCCTGGCGATGGCCGAGCGGAGAGCGAAGAAATACGGTTCTGTGTCCTCCAGCACCTTCTTCGCCCGCTTCAGCTTCGAGGAAGAAATCATGTACATGGCGTTTGTGATCTTTCTCGTATCCTTTACGCTCTTGATCCGGTTCTGTATTTCCTTTGCGCTTGCCATGCCGTCACCTGCTCTTCTTTAAAAACTCTTCCGCGATCTTAAGAATCTTGTCTCCCAGCTCGTCGGAAAGCACCTTCGTCTCCTCCAGCTCCTTTCCCACCTCCGGGTATCTGTCGTCAAAGTAATCCAGCATGTCCATCTGAACCTTCTTCAGATCCTTCACATCCACGTCCACCAGCGCCTTGTGGGTTGCGGTCCATAAGGTGATCACCTGTCTTGCCATGGATAAAGGATGGCTCTGGGGCTGCTTTAACAGCTCCATCAGGCATTTTCCGTACTGCAGCTCCGCCTTCGTGTTCTCATCCAGATCTGAGCTGAACTGGGTGAACACTTCCATCTCACGGAACTGGGCCAGATCCACTCTCAGGCTTCCGCTGGCCTTCTTCATGGCCTTCGTCTGGGCCGCTCCGCCCACACGGGACACGGAAAGTCCCACGTTCACAGCCGGCCGGTTTCCGGAGAAGAACAGATCGCTCTCCAGGAAGATCTGGCCGTCGGTGATGGAGATCACATTGGTGGGAATGTAGGCGGAAACGTCGCCCGCCTGAGTCTCAATGATGGGCAGGGCCGTGATGGAGCCGCCGCCTGCTTCCTCGCTCAGCCGGCTGGAACGCTCCAGCAGTCTGGAGTGAAGGTAGAATACGTCTCCCGGATAAGCCTCACGGCCCGGGGAACGCTCCAGCAGCAGGGACAGAGCGCGGTAGGCCACCGCATGCTTGGACAGATCGTCGTAGACGATGAGCACGTCCCTTCCCTTATACATAAAATACTCTGCAAGAGCCGTCGCCGCGTAGGGAATGATGTACTGCAGAGGCGCGCTCTCGCTGGCCATGGCCGCAAACACGGTAGTGTATTCCATGGCGCCGTTCTTCTCCAGGGTGGACACCAGCTTTGCCACTGTGGAAGCCTTCTGGCCGATGGCCACATAGATGCAGATCACGCCGTTTCCCTTCTGGTTTAAGATGGCGTCCGTGGCGATAGCCGTCTTTCCCGTCTGCCGGTCGCCGATAATCAGCTCTCGCTGGCCCCGGCCGATGGGAAACATAGAGTCAATGGCCAGGATTCCCGTCTCCATGGGGACGGAAACCGACTTTCTCTCCACGATCCCGGGAGCCTCCTGCTCCACCGGGCGGTAGCCGTCCGCCGGGATCTCTCCCTTTCCGTCAATGGGAGCTCCCAGTGCGTTGACCACTCTTCCGATAAAGCCCTCGCCCACGGGAATTCCCGCTTTCTTTTTTGTTCTGTATACTTTAGAGCCTTCGCTCACCTCTGTGTCATGTCCGAAAATGATCACACCAGTTTCATTTCTCCGGATATCCTGTACCATACCCTTGACGCCGCACTCAAAGGTGACAATCTCGCCGTACATGGCATGGTCGATTCCGTAAACGGTAGCGATCCCGTCGCCCACAGAGATGACCTCGCCCACATCCTGGGGAGCCGTCTCCATATCAAACCGGTCGATCTCCTCCCTCAGGATGGATATAATCTCTTCTGAATTAATTGCGCTCACCGCTCTCACCTCCGGGTCAGTTTTTCTTCCAGACGGGCCAGCCTTCCTCTCAGGCTGCAGTCCGTCTCCTGTCCGGCGGCCCGGATCACAAAGCCGCCCATCAGGCTGTTGTCCTGTTCCATACTAAGTTCCACCGCATCCGCGCGGTAACGCTTCTTAAGAAGCTCCTTGATTCCTTCCTGCTGTCTCTCATCCGGAGCCGTCACATAGAGCAGATGAGCCCGCAGAATATGGTGCTTTCCGCAGTATGCCTCTCTGCAGGCTTCAAACATTTCCGGCAGGAGAGCCGCCTCCTGATGGCGGCACACTACCTTGAGAAAATTCCGGATCTCTGCAGGAAATATGCGGTCGATGGCTCTCTCCTTTTCTGCCGGCTTTACCGCCGGGCTGGAAAGGATCTTTAAGACCTCCGGCACTGTCCGCAGGACGTCTTCCGTCTGCCGGACGGCCTCTTTCGGCAGTTCAAGCTCCATCAGCACTCTGCCGTAATTCATCGCCGTATCCGTCATCTGTCCTCTCCTGCCCTTCCGATGAAACTGTCATAGAGACGGCTGTCCGCTCCGGCATCCCCGCCGGAAAGCAGCTTTTTCGCTGCCAGCACAGCCAGCTCGCCGATTTCTGTCCTGGCGCCGGAGAGAGCGTCCTCCCGCTCCTTCTCGGCTGCTTTTCTGGCGTTCTCCAGCACTTTTTTCGCCTGGTCGTCCGCCTCCTTCATCATGCGCTCGCTCTGGGCCTTGGCATCGCTCTTTGCCTTCTCCAGAATCTGCTCTGCCTGCCCGTCAGCATCCTTTAACGCTTCCTCGTACCGCTTCTTTAGCTCCTCGCTCTCCGCCTCCCGCTTTCTGGCGTTCTCCAGAGAACCTTCGATCAGCGCTTTTCTCTGCTCCATGATGGAAGTCACCGGCTTAATGAGAAATTTCTTCAGCAGAACATAGAGGATGATCAGGTTGATAATCGTCCAGACAAGATTTATGTTAATGCTGAGCATCGTTTCCTTGCCGCCTTTCCGTTTTTATAATGTAAAGATGATCAGAAGAGCTACTACGAAGCCGTAGATAGCCGTTGCCTCTGCCAGGGCGCATCCCAGCAGAAGAGCCTTCGTGATTCCGCTCTCCGCCTCCGGCTGTCTGGCGATGGCGTCCACTGCCTTGTAGGTGGCAAGGCCGATGCCGATTCCTGCTCCGATTCCCGTTAATGCTGCTAATGCTGCTCCGATTGCTACTAATGACATGATTTTTCTCTCCTTTTCTCTCTGCTTGTCTCTTTTTCGGGCCTTCAGGGCCCCGTTTTTACTCCACCGCTTCTTTAATAAAGAGCGACGTCAGAAATACAAACACATACGCCTGGATCAGCCCGTCAAAAATATCAAAATACAGGCTGAACGGCACCGGCAGTCCCACCGGGAGCACGATCTTGATCAGCTCCATTACCACAAAGGCTCCCAGAACATTTCCGAAAAGCCGCATGCACAGGGAAACTGGCCGGATAAATATCTCCAAAATATTGATGGGAGTGATGAGGGCGATGGGCTCCGTAAAGCTCTTCAGCCACTTTTTCAGCCCTTTTTTATGCAGGCCCGAATATTCGATCACCGCTATGCTGCATATGGCCAGGCCGGCCGTCACATTGATGTCCTTGGTGGGAGGCGTAAATCCCAAAAGTCCGATCAGATTGGCAACGCCGATAAAAATGGCTACCGTGATCAGGTAGGGAATATATCCGGCCCCCTCCTCTCCCAGGAGATCTCCGAAAAAGTCGTGAAGGAATCCGATGAACGATTCCAGCGCCAGCTGTTTTCTGCTGACATTCTCCACCCTCAGTCCCCGCACCAGGATCATAGATCCGATCACCAGAGCCGCCATGATGATCCATGTGACCACCACAGACTCTCCCACCGGGATCCCGCCGAACAGAGGAATGACAAAGGCGGTCTTGGAGTTTAGCTCCTCCACAATTCTCTCCGCTATATCCGTATGGCATCTCTCCTCTCTCCCCATCAGGGGGTTTTTATGGCTTTTGTATTTAAAAATATACAACTACCTTAGTATAACCACAAAAAAGATAATATCCAATATATAATTCTTATGATATAATAACATTCATGTTATATTTGTTACTTATGACGAAAGGACTATTATGGAACTGCTGCAATTTCGCTATTTTATGACTGCCGCAAAATATGAAAATATGACAAAAGCTGCGGAGGAACTGCACATCGCCCAGCCCGCACTTTCTCAATCCATCAAACGGCTGGAGACGGAGCTGGGAGTGGAACTTTTCGACCGGTCCAAGCACCGGATCGCCTTAAACGAGCACGGGAAGCTGCTGGAAAAACGGCTGCGCCCCATCCTCCACTCCATCGACAGCCTGCCTATGGAACTGCAGGAATCCCAGTACAGCACCAGCCACCTGATCCGCCTGAACCTGATGGCTGCCTCCTCCTACGTGACCAACTGCATCATCGGCTACAAATCCATCCGCCCGGACGTGAGCTTCATCCTCTCCCAGAAGAAACCGGACGACCTTATCGACATTTCCGTCTCCACCATCATCGGCGACATGCCGTTCCACGACGACCACACGGTGGTGCTGGAGGAGGAATTTTTCATGGCGGTCCCGGCCTCCTCCCGCTTCGCCTCCCAGCCCTACGTGCGCCTCTCCGACATGGCCCACGAAGACTTTATCAGCCTGGACAAATCCCGGCTGATCCGGGCTTTCTGCGACAGTTTCTGCCAGAGCGCCGGTTTCACGCCCCACATCATCTTTGAGAGCGACAACCCGGAGTCGGTGAAAAACCTGACGGTGGCCGGCATGGGCATCGCCTTCTGGCCCATCCGCTCCTGGGGCGAATTAAACACCAAATCCGCCGTCCTCCTCCCCATCCGGGATCCGATCTGCCGCAGAAAGGTGCTGTTCACCATCTACGATCACGGCCAGAAGAACCCGGCCGTCCGGGATTTCTACCGCTACCTGTGCACCCACTTCCAGATCGGCGAAAGGCAGACGGCAGGAGAGTAGATTTCCCCGCACCGCAAACGAGGGCTGTTCGGCCCTCGTTTCTTCATTAATTACAATCTATTTTGAAAAACGGTAATGCGTATTCCTGCCTTTTCCTTCTTTGACAATTTGACCTCTCTCCATCATTCGCTTTAATAACCGGCCACATGTTGTCTGGCTGATTTCCAATATTTTTTCCAAATCCTTTCTTGTAAAAGTACCTTGTTTTTTTGCCAGATCAATTACCAAATCCTCCTGAACACTTCCGTCCAACTTGCCTGTGGAAGGTTCTTCCTGCTCTATATGAACATTCAGATTTGGGAGGATAATCTTAAAGACATTGTCGGAAGTTTCTATTTTAGGGGTTTTCCCGGTACCAGAATAAGCCTCCTGGATTTTCAGCATTCCGGTCCCATAAGCTTCAATCAATTCCAAACGATAAAATACATTTGCCAATTTTACATTCCGGCATACAGAAACCCCCATCATAATATCATTCAGGGTCACACCGCTTACAAGCCCCCCGATAGAAGTAAACTCCATTCGATCCTCGTAAAGGCTAATAAAAGTGCTGGCACGAAAGGAATATTCACGATGAACAAGCATGTTCAAAAGAGCCTCCCTGACTGCTGTTTCGGGGTAATCCCGTTGATCGATCCGACGCAGTTTTTGAAAGGTAGAATGAGTCTGATTGCGAAAATCAATATAATCATATACTTCATCCATCTGGCGGAACAAAGAGCCGGAAAATTCTTTGCGGTCCTTAAACTCCTGTTGCGTCGTTCCTTCAAAAGCCGCTAACTTGATCGTATGCACACACTGATCAGATAGCAGAAGCCCCAGATTTGTATAAACTCCATCATGGGTCATAATTCCTAATGTTTTCATCTGAGGCTCGCCAAACGGGATATTTCTTTCAGAAAATTCCTTCCGTGCTGCTTCAAAAGTTAAATTCTGTTCCAACGACCGCATATCCTCAAAATGGTCTCCATCTGTTTCTTTAATCATGCGGCGGATTGCCGTATTCGTAGCCGGAACAGAAGAATATCCCTGACGTACGAAAACGCCTTCCGGCCTTAACCCTTTTTTGGCGATATAATAGGGCCGCTCTGTTCCCTGCTGAATGTCAATGGCAACAATCTGCTTTCCGTCTTCGTTCAGCGTTTGATAGCGCAGGAACATGGTTAAATCCGGTTTGATTGCATCCCGTACCATATTGCTGACCTGCAGGGCAGTTCCGTCCGGGTCATCCACACCAATGACAGTTCCATCGTCTTGCACGCCAATATATAGTTTTCCACCCTCACAATTTGCAAAAGCTATAATCTCTTTTTTTATGTCGTCCACAACAATAGACTTTAATTCCACGGTTTCGCTTTCCCGAAAAATCATCTGATCGCCTCCTGGAAATATTCTCCCCATATTCTAACCAATCTAACCATTATTGTCAACTAATAGGGAGAATAATGGTTAGAAAGCATATCTCCAAAGCAATAAAGAAGTGGCCTCTCGCTTAGAAAAATTTAAATTCTAGTATCATTTCAGTATCATCAGAGGGCGGAATCATGGAGAATTTCCCGTTTTTCCGTCCTCTCCTCTTGTCATATGGTTTTCAATACTATATAATGAAGATGAGGTGACAAGATGAAAACGAATGAAGAAAGATTAGAAGAAATGCTCCGGCACCTGGACCGTCTCTCCCATGTCCGGGCGTCTCAGATCCCGGAGATTCCCCTTTACATGGATCAGGTGACTACCTTTATGGAAGAGCATCTGAAAGATTTCAAGCGGAATGAAGCAGACAAAGTGCTCACAAAGACCATGATCAACAACTACGCGAAGAACAACCTGCTCCCTCCGCCCGACAAGAAGAAGTACTCCAAAGAGCACATGCTCCTTCTTATTTTTATCTATTACTATAAAAATCTGCTCTCCATCTCCGACATCGAGACGCTCTTGGCTCCCATAACGGAAAATCACTTTCAGACGGAATCCCCCGTCTCACTGGAAGATATCTACAGCGAAGTGTTCTCCCTGAGAGATGAGCAGAAAAAACGGCTGACCGACGACATGAAGCAGAAGTTTGAGGCTGCGGAGAGCACCTTCTCCGGCGCCCCCGACGGAGAGCGGGAATTTCTGCGGCTGTTTGCCTTTATCAGCGAGCTGGCCTTTGACGTATATCTGAAAAAACTGGTGATCGAGGGGCTGATCGACCAGCTGCGGGAAGAAAATCCCCCGGCAAAGGATAAAAATAAAAAGGCCCGCACCCGCACCGAAACGCGGCCGCGTTAGCCCATCTTCCCTGTGGGAAAAGGGCGTATCTGCGGAAGGCTTTTATTTGCGAGAAGCAGAATTTTCCGAAATTCAAAAGACGGCGGGGAGTTACTCCCCACCGCCTTTTTATTTTTCGGTCTCTTCCGGAAACATTTCCCCGGCCGCCCGGACCGCTCTCTCAAGCATCCTCAGATCTTCCTGGTCCGGATGCGTCTCTGCACGGTCAAAATTGCGTATCCTGTCCAGGACACGCTCATTTCCCGGCTCCTTTTCCGCTAACGCCTCATACTTTCTGCGCACTCCGGGGAGCATCTTCCCCTGGCACATGAACGTGCCCGGCACCCGGTTGGATCCATCCAGATGGGAGAGCACGCGGGCCATCACCTTTCCCTGGTAGGCCGGCCGGTCTGATCCGGCTGTGCCGAACACAAACACGGTGCAGTCTCTCAGGCTCTCCAGAAAACGGGCCATCTCTTTGCTGCAGTCTCCTCGATCCGCCCAGAATCCGGCAAAGATCCGCCTTCCGGCCAGGATCTCCTCCCGGCAGTCCCAGTTTTCCTCTCCGGCTCCGTCCTCCAGCTTCCGCACCCGCACCTCATATCTTCCGCCGGCCATTTCCCTGACCAGATCCTCTATCTTCTCTGCCAGCACGGCAGTATTTCCCGTCCGGCTGACATACACAACATCCAATGTCACTGTGCCTGTTCTCCGTCCGGCTCCTCCTGCCCGTCCCCGACTCTGGCGAACACCATGTCGTAGCCGTCGTTTCCGTAATTGAGAGAACGGTTTACCCGGCTGATCGTGGCGGTGGAAGCTCCCGTCTTAGAGGCGATCTCCAGATAGGTCTTCTCCTCCCGCAGCATTTTCGCAACTTCATATCGCTGGGACAGGGAGAGAAGTTCATTCACTGTACAGACATCCTCGAAAAACTTGTAACACTCTTCCACATCCTTTAACGTCAGAATTGCCTGAAATAGGTGGTCCACAGCTTCCGTCTTAATCTTCTTGTTCATGGTTTCTTTTCCCCTTTAGCTTTTAATAATATGAATTTCCGCATTTTTCCAATGCCCTTTTCGATTTTAACATACTAAAGCTATAAAATCCACCCTGTTTTTATCCCACATTCTTAAGAAAATATGAATTTTTCGATTACGTGAGCAATTCCGTCGTCATTATTGGATTTTGTGACGAAATCTGCTGCCTTCCGCACCGGAAGAACCGCGTTCTCCATCGCCACTCCCAGGCCAGCGTACTGGATCATGGACAGGTCATTGTAGCCGTCCCCGCAGGCGATCATCGACTCTCTGCCAAGTCCCAGCGTCTCCAGCAGTCTCTCTAAGGACTGGGCCTTGTCGATTCCCCGGGGAAGGATTTCCAGGAAATAAGGTTCCGAGCGGTAGACGCTGAAATTTTTTCCGAGGGCTGCTTTCACCCTCGGCTCCACCACCGCCAGGTAGTCCCCGTCCTCCAGCATCAGGTATTTGGGCACGGCAAAATCCACATAGTCCGCCAGGCTGCTGACTTTGCGGATCTCCATGGAATTGACCTGGCTCTCCAGCCTGGCGTAGGGGTCCTCCGGCGTCTCCGTTATAATATCCTCCCCCTCGTAGGTGAGAATGTCCACCTGGTGTTCCTCTGCCAGACCGATGATCGTCCGGTTGCTCTCTGTCGGCAGCAGGCGGGAAAACACAGTCTCTCCCGTGCTCCAGTCAATGATCATCCCTCCGTTGTAGGAGAGCACGTAGCCGCCGTAGTTTCCCAGCTCCAGCTCGTCCGCCAGATGACGAACTCCCTTTGTGGGGCGGCCGGACGCCAGCACCACCCGCTTCCCCATTTTTTGCATCTTCATCAGAGCTTCTTTCGTCCTGGGCGTGATGATCTTATCTTTATTGGTCAGCGTGCCGTCCAGATCCAGCACTATGATCTCATATGCCATTCTTTTTCTCCTTTGCACCGTTCTATCCCGGCGTGTCCTTTGCCGGCGGACACGCCGCCGTGTTCCAGTGTACGATAGAACGGCCCAAAATGCAACGGCAGATCAGGAAAAATCAGGCAATCCGGGGAAATCTCCCATCTCAGCGCACCAGACAGGGCTTTTTGGAGTCAAATTTCCAGTTCGGGATCAGATACTGCATGGCCATGGCGTCGTCTCTGTCGTGGGAGTCCAGTTTCCGGTACAGGCGGTTGGCCTCTCTCACCCGCTCCATGTCAATGGTCACTCCCAGACCGGGCCGGTCCGGCACCTCCAGATATCCGTCCCGAATCCTGGGCGTGTCCTTCAAAAGGTTCTGTCCGTCCTGCCAGATCCAGTGAGTGTCCAGGGCCGTGGGATTTCCCGGGGCCGCCGCTGCCACCTGGGCAAAGGCCGCAAGCGTGATGTCAAAATGGTTGTTGGAATGGCTGCCCCAGGTCAGGCCCCAGTCGTTTAAGATCTGAGCCATGCGCACACTTCCCCCAAATCCCCAGAAATGAGGATCTGCCAGCACGATATCCACCGATTTTAAGGCCGCCGCATGGTAAAACTGTCTCCAGTCCGTGGCGATCATGTTGGTGGCCACCGGCAGCTTGACCTGATTTTTAAATTCCGCCAGCACCTCTCTGCCGGAATAGCCTCCTTCCGGTCCGCAGGGGTCCTCGATATAGGTCATGACGCCTTCCATTGGGCGGCACAGGCGGACAGCCTCCTCCAGACTCCAGGCGCCGTTGGGGTCGATGTTGATCCGGCCGTCAGGAAATTCCTTCTTCAGGGCCTTCACTGCCTCCATCTCTTCTTCTCCCCGGAGAACGCCGCCCTTCAGCTTGAAATTGCGGAAGCCGTACTTTTCGTGGAGAACCTGCGCCTCCTCCACAATTCCCTCCGCGGTGAGGATCTCCTCCCGCCTCATCCGGAACCAGGGATCCGCGCTGTCCTTCTCGTCCAGATATTCCAGGCCGGGCGCTTTTTTCTTATCCGACACGTAAAACAGATAGCCCAGCGTCTCCACCCGGTCCCTCTGCTTTCCGTCTCCCAGCAGCTCGCACATGGGCAGGTCCAGATACTGGCCCAGCAGGTCCAGCAGGGCGCACTCAATGGCCCACTCCGCCTTTACCACAAATTTCAGCTTGCTGATGTCCAGGCTCTGGATGCCCTCCCCGTCGTCCTCGTCTGATTTTTTCCCCGCCTTGTGGATCCTGTCCAGAATACTTCTGTACCGCCCGATGGGCTGCCCCACCACCAGAGGAATGCAGCTCTCAAGCGCCTGGCAGGTATAGTCTCCTCCGTGGATCTCACCGATTCCCGTATGTCCGGCGCTGTCCTTTAAGATCACCAGATTCCTCGTAAAAAACGGAGCGTGGGCCCCGCTTAAGGTCATCAGCATACTGTCTCTTCCCGCCACGGGGATTACCTGCATTTCTGTTACCAGCGGCGTTCCTTTTTCCATGATCTTTTCCTCCTGTCATCTTTTCCAGAATCTCTGCTTCTGTTATAATAAAATTCCAGGATCGCAAAAACCGCAGATCCGCCGCAGACCTTTCTGCAGAAGGATTTCCGGCCATTGGACCCTGCCGTCACAATGATTGTACACCAGGACCAGATCGGACGCCAATTCGCAGTTCTGATCACATCTATTAAGAAAACTGATTGCGCCGGCCGGGCCGGTCTTTAAGGAGGCTTTTATGGACACTCGATATCTGACTTACATCCTCACCATCGCGGAGGAAAGAAACATGACGAAGGCCGCTAAAAAGCTCTTCGTCTCCCAATCCTCCCTCAGCCAGTACCTGACAAAGCTGGAGCAGGAACTTGGGACGCCCCTGTTTTTCCGCACAAAAGGCGAGCTGATCCTCACCCCGGCGGGAGAACTGTACACGGAGGCGGCCAGAAACGTGATCCGCATAAAAAAGCAGCTTTACCGGGACATTGCCTCTCTGGAAAACCGGGGCCACGTGACCATCACCGTCACCTCCCAGTTCGGCCTTCAGACTCTCACCGACGTGATTCCCCGCTTTAAAGCCATCTATCCCGACTACCGCATCGAGATCACCGAGCAGAGCCTTCCCTCAGCCACCCGCATGCTCTTAGAGGAAAACCTGGACTTAGGGCTTCTGGCCGCCAACGCGGTGGAGCCATTTTCCCCGGAAAACGTCCGCGTTCTCTGCCGGGAGGAAGTGCTGTTTGCCGTTCCCGCCTCCCATCCCTTTGTCAAAAAAAATCCTTCCGGGACGATCGCCCGAAAGGATATAAAAACCATATTCCAAAATGAAAATTTTCTCCTCTCCCGCCGGGGTTCCACCCTGCGGACGCTGACGGACCAATTGTTTGAGGAGCTGGATTTTTCGCCCACGATCCTGTGCGAGACAAACAGCGTCACCGCCACGCTGCGCATGGCCGCGGAGGGGATCGGCGTCACTTTCATCGGAAGATCCTGTGAAAACCCGGACCTGTCCGCCGTCTGCTACCGGCTCAGTCCGCCCCTCTTCCGCCTAAATCTCCTGGTCCGGAGAAAAAACTGGGTCCTGAACCCGGCGGAAACATATCTGTGCCGGCTGATCGGCTCCTGTTTTCCCCAGCCTGACACTCAATCTGAGGACTCCTTCCGTAATCCGCCACCGCCTGCTCCATCTGCTCCAGAATGCGGGAATATTTGAGGAAACGGGCGCTCCACGCCTGTTTGTCCTCCTCCGTCCTCTTATAGCAGCTCCTGTGCTCTAAGCTGGCCCACAGGTCCATGGCCATGGTTCGAAACTGTATTTCCACCGGATAATACTCCATCCCGTCCACCCGGTAGATGGGAACGCCTGTCACCAGGTGATAACTCTTGTAGCCGTTGGGCTTCGGATTTTCAATGTAATCCTTCTCCTTCACAAGCTCCAGATCTTTCTGCCGCTTCAGTGCTCTGGCCAGCTTGCGGATCCCCTCCACATCGTAGCAGATGACCCGGATTCCCGCTATATCTCTCAGATAGTCCCTGGCGTCCTCCGCCGTCTGCTCCCTGCCTCTGCGGATCAGTTTCTCCTCTATGCTCTTTTTCGTCTTGATCCTCGTCTGTATGTGATGGATCGGCTCTTCCCCATAGCGGTCCCGATAATCCTCAGCCAGGATCCGAAGACGATTTTCCACGTTTCTCAGACATTCCCCGTATGGAATAATCAGCTCCTGATAATCCTTCTCATCCATATTTTCTGCCACCTCATTTTCTTCCAGTTTACGGAAAAAATGTGTTGAAACTGTGTCTCCTCTGTGGCTAATTTATTATATTTTTATAAAAACACCTTCATCTCCTTCTTTTCATACAATGTAGTATCACGCTGAAAGGAAGGGAATCCCCATGAGACATTACATTCTTCCATTGATCCTGTGCGTCGGGCTGACGGCCGGGCTGGCCGGATGCTCCGGCAGCTCCTCCTCCGGCCTGACGCCGGTCACTTTAAACGAGGTTGCCCACTCTGTATTTTATGCCCCTCAGTACGCCGCCATCGAGCTGGGCTGCTTTGAGGAGGAGGGAATTGACTTAAAGCTGGTAAACGGCGGCGGGGCCGACAAGGTGATGACCGCCCTCATCTCCGGCGATGCCGACATCGGTTTTATGGGCTCGGAAGCCAGTATCTACATCTACCAGGAAGGCTCCGAAGACTATGCTGTAAACTTTGCCCAGCTGACTCAGCGGGCCGGTAATTTCCTCGTAAGCCGCAGCCCGGAGCCGGATTTTAAGTGGTCCGACATCAAAGGCAAAACGGTGCTGGGCGGCCGGGCCGGCGGTATGCCCGAGATGGTCTTCGAGTACATCCTGAAGAAAAACGGCATCGATCCCCGGACGGATCTTTCCATCGACCAGAGCATCAGCTACGGCCTGACGGCCGCCGCCTTCCCCGGGAGCGGAGCGGATTATACGGTGGAATTTGAGCCCTTTGCCACTGCCCTGGAACAGCAGGGACAGGGGTATGTGGCAGCCTCCCTCGGCGTGGATTCCGGCTACGTGCCCTACACCGCCTACTCTGCCAGACAGTCCTATATAGAAGAGCACCCGGAAATCATACAGGGATTTGCCAACGCCATTCAAAAAGGGCTGGAGTACGTCGCCTCCCACTCCGCCGAGGAAATCGCCGAAACCATCCATCCCCAGTTTCCAGAAACAGACGTGTCCACCCTGGCGGTCATCGTGGACCGGTACAAAAAACAGGATACCTGGAAAGAAGACGCCATTTTCACAGAAGAGAGCTTTGACCTTCTGCAGAACATTCTGGAAGAAGCGGGAGAACTGAAGGAGCGGGTTCCCTATAAAGATCTGGTGACTACAGAATTCGCGGAAAACGCAGCCAGATAAAGCTGGGGCAGAAAAGGGCAGGAAAGGCTTGAGTCTGCCTGGGCCCGGTATTGCCGGGCCCGGACGTCAGATCCTGCCCTTATACATGGCCTGCTTCTTCCGATTCAGGGACTTTACCCTGGCTCTCGGCAGATATCTGTCACAGTGCTGGCAGTAAGTTTTATGAACTGCCTGCCGTCCTTTTTGGCACTGGCCCATGGCAATGTAATATTTACAGGGAATTTCTCTGTACTTTGCCATTCTCTCACCTCCCGCCGGCTTTGAAATTGTAAACCGGCCGCAAAATCTTCTGAACGGCAACCGTTTCTCCGACTGCCTTCCGGATCTCTTCCAGTCCCCGGTAGGCAAAAGGCGCCTCGTCCAGCGTGTCTTTCCCAATGCAGGTGCAGTAAATCCCCTTCATCTGCTCTTTAAACTGGGCCTGCGTATACCGTTTTCCCACTTCCTCACGCTTCAGCACCCGGCCCGCTCCGTGGGGCGCCGAACAGTTCCAGTCCTGGTTTCCCAGTCCGGTTCCTAAAAGGATTCCGTCCCGCATATTGACCGGAATGACTGCCGGTTCTCCTTTTTTCGCGGAAATAGCCCCCTTCCGGACGATCCCCCCGCCCGGGATTCTCTCTGCGTAATTGTGGGGCACCGAGACAAATTCCTCTGCCTTCCATTTCATCCCCTTTAAGATTTCCTGAAGAATCGCCTCCCTGTTCACACGGGCAAATTCCTGAACGATCTCCAGATCACAGAGGTAATCTTCCAGAAGCTCCCCTTCCAGATATGTCAGCTCGTAGGGGACCTCTATGCCGGCCTGCTTCAGCTCCTTCTGGCCTCTCTTTAAATAATATTCCGTCACTTCTTTTCCCAGCCGGCGGCTCCCGGAATGGACCGCCGCGTAGAGAATGCCTTCCTCATCCCGGTCGATCTCAATAAAGTGATTGCCTCCGCCCAAACTTCCGATGCTGAGCCTTGCCTTTTCCTCTCTTATATGGCGGAAACACCGCAAATGCTCCAGATCCGGGATCTCGCTGAAAGAATGCGGTTTCTTCCGGACCTGAGTTCCGGCGGGAATCTGTTCCCGGATCACCCGGTCCAGTTTCTGAAATTCCGCCCGTTTTTCCCTCAGCTTCGCAAGGGTGATCCCGCATCCAATGTCGATCCCCACCACAAGGGGCATGAGCATGTCCTGAAACGTCGCAGTAAATCCGATGGTTCCCACTTTGCCGGGATGAACGTCCGGCATGATCCGTATTTTGCTGCCCTGAAAAGCCCTCTGGCTGCAGAGCTGGCGGACCTGGGCCAGGGCATAATCTTCGATAGTATCTGTGAAAATTTTTGCAGAAGTGTAGATTCCGTCTACTGTTTTCATATCATAATCCTTTCTCTACTCATGCTTTCCTGTACACTGCGGGCCGCGAAAGCGGCATTTTCCTTTCCGCCGCAGTACGCTCCCCGCGGAGCGTTTTTATATAACAGGGAACGAAGTTTCCTGCTATACAAAGAAAGCATCCCTTTGCGCAGAGATGCAGATTTTCCAATAGACCATATCAAAATAAATGTGCAGAGAAATGATCAAACTCCTCAACAGCCGCTTTCGGTATGGACAATCTGCCCTCCGCTCTTTACTGATTCATTTTTCATTGTATAATATACCTGCTTCATGATTGTCCTCCTTTCTTTGCTTTTGTTGACCAGTTTCCGCAGGCACAAAGTGCCCGCGGTTTTAGTATAAATGCTGGTCCGCGGTCTGTCAACTGAAAGTCTGCTTTCCATTTTTTCGTGCTGCAGCCGCCTGGCATTCCGCTAGACAGACACCTGACGTTCCGCTAGAAATATTATTGACACAAAAAGTCAAATAACTTCTCGCTCCAAATTTACCATCACTCCAGGATATTTCTCACCTGTTCAATGCTGATATCTGACTTTTCAGCAATCTCCTCCTCCGTACAGCCCTGCCTGAACAATTTAAATACCTTTTTAGTCAAAGAAATCCCCTGCTCCAGTCCCTGTTCTACTCCCTGCTCTAGTCCCTGCTCCAAGCCGGCTTTCATTCCTTCATTATATTTTTCTTTATATTTCATCTCCAATGTCATATATTCCCGCCTCCATTCTCTGTTATGCTTGGCTTCTGTGACTGCGGCATCCAGTTCTCTCACATAAGGATCATCTGACATTTTCCCTGCCACATAGTCCAGGACTGCTTTCAGGTTAGGACTGATATCATCCATTGTCCCGCCCGCATTTAAAAACACTTTGCACGTCTGATCGCCCAGTTTTGTAAAAGTATCCTCTGTGCAGAGATTCTCAAATGTATATTTATGTCTTCCTTTATGAAAAATATCCGTCTGACAGATAAATATGACATAACATTGATTGAGCTCTTGATAGTCAGCGCCCTTATCCATCAGCTGCAGGTCAATCATAGACTGATAATATCGTGATCTTTTGGGAAGTTCCTTTGTATCGATGGCCTGCATCTCAATATTATAGACCGTGTTATTTCCATCTTTCACGTAAACATCCAGCCGGACGCCTTTCGCGTCATAATCTATATTGATGGCTTTCTGCAGTTCCGGATACTCGATATGATCAATTTTCATATCCGGGAAAATTCGTTCCAGCAGTTTCTGACACAAGCCAGGATGACTCATGACCTTGCCAAAGAGGAAATCATTTGAAATTGTCAGTGATTCCCATTTTTTAATCAAATTCTCTTCCATCGATCTCCACGCTCCAATCTGCAATAAGACACACCTTCTCTTTCACTCTCATTTTATCCTATCCATATTCGGAACACAAGGGAAACGCGGAAAGTTTCAAGTGATTTTATCCGAAAAATCAAGCCAAAATCTGATTATCCCTTGAAAACACTGTATCCACGGGCATTTCAGACAGGTCAAAACCACCTCATTTACTACGATTTTACTACCGTTGAGTGAGCCTTGACACGCTGAAGGACCACGAAATGCCGAGATATGGGTACAGAGCCTGTCAATCGGGGCCTCGCCCCATGACCATACAACTGAATACAGACCGGCCATCTGCCGGGGCAACGCCATAGGTAACTCAAACCTGTGGCGTTTTTTTATGCCCTGCCGGGGGCACTCAAAACTGTATGAAAACGGGTGGGAAACCCCCTGTTTTTTCGCCTGTGGGCGGCGCAAACGAAGCCGCCCATATCCTTTCCCTCATGGGAGGCCAGGCGATGATACGGGGGCGCAAAACCACCGAAATGAACACTTTTCAAAACCAACGGAAGGAGGTATCCAACATGGCGGTATTCCGCATTGAGAAAACCCGCGATTACACGGTGATGTCCAATCACCATCTGCGGGATACGGGCCTGTCGTTGAAAT
>DWWL01000079.1 GCA_019119775.1 Candidatus Lachnoclostridium pullistercoris
CTCAGTGCGGGATGCCATTGAACTGGGAATTGGAATGGTTCAGCAGCATTTTATGCTGTTTAACGATTATACGGTGGCGGAAAACATTGTGTATGGAAAAGAACCTTCCCGCAAGGGCTTTTTTGACCGGAAAAAGGCAAAAGAAATTGTACGGCAGTTAAGTGAAAAATATGGACTAGAGATTGACCCGGATTTGAAAGTAAATGATTGTTCCGTGGGTATGCGTCAGAGAATAGAAATATTGAAAGTGCTGTATCAGGATGCAGATATTATTATTTTTGACGAGCCTACGGCAGTGCTGGTTCCCAAGGAAATAGAAGAACTTTTAAAAACTCTGAAGTATTTATCTGGCTTGGGAAAGAGCATTATCATCATTACACATAAGCTTCAGGAAGTCATGGATGTGGCGGACCGGGCCGTGATTATGCGGAAGGGAAAATATGTGGGTGAACGAAGGATTGAGAATACAACCATTAAAGAATTGTCTTATCTGATGGTAGGCAGGGGAATTCCGCCCCGGGAGATTGAGGAGAAGAAGCCAGGGAAAGCAGTTCTGGAAGTTGAAAACCTCACATTTTCCAAAGATGGTGTTTCTGTCCTCAAAGGGGTAAGTCTGTGCGTGCGGGAAGGAGAGATCGTCGGTCTGGCCGGAGTGTCAGGAAACGGGCAGACAGAGCTGATCCAATGTCTGACAGGGCTTGCCCATCCAGACGGGGGAAGCATCCGCCTAAACGGACAGGAGATTTCCCATATGGGAGTGAGGAAGATACGGGAAGCTGGCTGTGCTCATATTCCGGAGGACCGCTATGCTTACGGTTGCGCGGTTAAAGCAAGCCTGGAAGAGACATCCATCATGGGATATGAGCATCAGGAAGAATTTTCATCTAAAGGAATTTTAAATACGAATCATAACCGCCAGTTTACCAAAAATCTGTTGGAAAAATATGATGTGAAGTATGATCGCATCGCGGACCAGGCGGGAGCGCTGTCAGGAGGAAATATTCAGAAATTAATTGTAGCAAGAGAGATTGAGCATCATTCAAAGTTCCTGATTGCGGCGGAGCCTACCAGAGGTGTGGATATCGGAGCACAGGAATTTATCCATGATCAGCTTGTAGAAAAAAGAAGAAAAGACGGAGCAATCCTTCTGGTATCTTCTGAGCTTTCGGAGATACTTTCCCTCTCTGACAGGGTGTATGTGATTTATGACGGGCTGATCCGGGGAGAGTTTGAAAGAATGGAATTTTCCACAGAGAAAGTGGGCTATCTGATGATGGGAGGGCGCAATGAATAAGATCAGGTCGTTTGTAAAATGGTTAGGAGGAATTTTGCTGCAGCCTGTAATTGCTGCATTTCTCGGACTTTTGGTCGGCGCGGTGTTTATTGTGATTTCCAATGAAAATCCAATAGAGATCTATGCCAACATGTTTCAGAAATCGTTTTTCAGCCCGTACTATCTGACGCAGACGCTGACAAGGGCTACTCCCATTATCATCTGTGGCATCGCTACGGCGGCGGCCTGGAGAGCAGGATATATCAACATCGGTGTGGAGGGACAGATGATCACCGGTGCTTTCGCCGCGACGATTGTGGCGATTTATGTGGATTTGCCGGGAGCAATCCTTCTACCCCTCTCTGCAGTGGTGGGAATGGCTGCTGGAGGCCTGTACGCTTCTGTAGTGGCAGTTCTGAACTTAAAGTTCAACAGTTCTATTGTGATCTGTACTCTCATGATGAATTATGTGGCTAATTATGTGGCGTCGTACCTGGTCAGCTATCCCTTTAAGGATGAGTCAGGGGATGGTCTCTCCTTAATGACAAGGACCATACCGGAGAGTGTGCACTTTATCAGGTTCAGTTCTTCTAATACGCTGAATTTTGGAATTGTGGTCGCTGTGGTTATTGTGGCACTGTTTTATTTTATGGGAAAAAAGACTGTGTTTGGGTACGAATCCAAAATGACCGGATTGAATCCTGATTTTGCCAGATATGGTGGTATTTTTGAGAGACGTGTGATGTTAAAAACTCTGGCACTCAGCGGGGCGATAGCGGGAATAGCAGGAATCTGTGAGATATTCGGCTACAAGTATCGTTATACAGATAATATGTTCACCAGCGCCAGCTACGCATGGACTGGCCTGATGGCGGCCCTGATTGCGGATCTTCACCCAGTGGGAGTACTCTTTTCCTCTGTATTCCTGGCAGGGTTGCAGGTGGGTGGTCAGGCGATTCAGCGGTCTTCCACCATTCCTCTGCAAATGGCAACGGTGATCCAGAGCAGCATTACGCTGTTTGTATCTGCAAAACTGGGGATTAAATTTCTGAAAAGCAACAGATTAAAGAAAAAGCGGAGAGAACAGGGGGGCGGATCTTTATGAATATGAACATGCTGGCAGTTATTATCAATTCAACCATACGGTCCACAACTCCCGTGCTTTTGGCCGCTCTGGGATCAGCGATCTGCAGTCAGGTGGGAGTATTCAACATTGCCCTGGAAGGTCAGATCCTCATAGGCTCATTTGTGGCGATCGTAGCCAATTATTTTACGGGAAACGTGTATATTGCGGTTTTGTGCGGGATGGCTGCGGGAGTGCTTGTGGCTTCACTGGTAGCGGTTCTGCAGGTGAAATATAAAGCGGCGGATATGGTGATCGGAACTTCGGTCAACCTTCTGGTCAGCGGTTTGACCAGCGTGCTTTTGTCCACCATACTGGGGGTGAAGGGAAGTTTTTCCAGTCCGGATTTGAAATCACTTCCCAAAATAAACATTCCTGTCATCAGTCAGATTCCATTTCTGGGGCGGGTTCTGGAACAGCTCACTTTTATAGACTACTTATCTTATGTTCTGGCTGTCGCCATGTTCATCTATTTGTATCGGACAGTCCAGGGATTTCATGTACAGAGTGTGGGAAAAAATAAGGAAGCGGCAGGGAGCCTGGGAATAAAAACCCTTCAGGTGCAGATGCTTGCAGTACTGGTTTCAGGAGCTCTCTGCGGGCTGGGAGGCGCAGTGCTCAGCATGGGCCAGGTTACACTGTTTTCTGAGGGCATGAGCTCTGGAAGAGGATATATAGCTATGGCGTCTGCAAGCATGGGACAGAACCAGCCGCTGATTATCATTGGTTCCAGTCTGTTTTTCGGCCTGTGTCAGGCGGCGGGAGTATCTCTTCAGAACATGATTCCGTCCCAGCTGACGCTGACGATCCCGTATATTGCTACAGTAGTGGCTCTTTCTGCTTTTGGCAGCAAAAAGTTGAGAAGAAACGGAGGTAAATCATGAACGAAGAAAAGAAAAAAGTACTGCCCTGTATTGCCCTCTGTGAGGGAGATATCCATCCGCGGGTGCTCACCTGCGGGGATCCTGCGAGAGCGAAAAAAATTGCTGATAAGCTGGATAATGCCGTCTGCCTTGCCCAGAACCGAGAATATCACAGTTATTCTGGTACCTGGAAAGGCGTGCCGGTTACTGTTACTTCCCACGGTGTGGGAGAGGGCGGAGCTGTAATCGGATTTGAAAGCCTGTGCCGGGCGGGCGCAAAGGTGATTATCCGGGTGGGAACATGCGGAGGAATGCAGAAGGAGATTACAGAGGGCAGTCTGGTGGTTGTAAAGGCGGCCTGCAGAGAAGATGGGGTGACGGAAAAAATGCTCCCCCTTTCCTATCCCGCGGTGGCTGACGTGGAAGTGATTGAAGCGCTGAAGCAGAGTGCAGAGGAAAGCGATGTGCCTGTCCACAGCGGGATTGTGCTGACTCAGGCTTTGTTTTATCCCGGATTGTTGGAGTCCACAGTTCGCTTGTATATGAAAGCTGGTGTGATCGCCATGGAAAATGAGGTGGCTGGTCTTTTGGTGGTGGCCAGTCTTCACGGGGTGAAAGCAGGAGCCATTCTAGCGGCGGATGCTCCAGCTTTTGAGCTGGTGGGCGTGGACGGATATCAGCCGGATCCTGCTATGCTTGCAAAAGCGGTGGAACAGGAGATTGAGATTGCGTTGGATGCAATTATAAAGGTGGAGATTGATTCTTAATAAATCTTAAACATTGCGAAGCCTTCTTGTTTTTCCATTGTTTTTCGGTATACTGATAGTAACCGGATTGGACAAAAATGGAAACAGGGAGGCTTTTTATATATGATCAGAAACAGATGGAAAATGGTCCTGGCGGCCGGGATCGCGGCCGGGCTTCTGGCTGCGCAGCCAGTGTCTGCGGCGGGCAGTCAGGTGATGCGGAATGAGTGGCAGAATGAAAATCTGGGCCCTGGAGTGGCCAGATGGGTAGATGAGAACGGAAATGTGTGGGACCAGCCCGGCGTGCGGCCGGCTGAGGACGGAGGGGAGGAGACGGCGGGGGCTGACGCAGATGGCGCCGCGCCGGCGGATTCTGCCAGGAGTGCCCAGGAAACGGGAAGCGGGGACGCAGGTCAGGCGGCGGGAGACGGAAGCCAGGCAGCCGGAGATGAAAGTCAGGCTGCGGGAGACGACGCCCAGGCGGCCGGCCGGGTCATTGATCCGGCAAAGCCCATGGTGGCTCTCACATTTGATGACGGTCCCTACGCGCCGGTGGGAAACCGGATTCTGGACTGTCTGGCGCAGTATAACGGCCGGGCCACATTTTACGTGGTGGGAGAGCGGGTTCCCGGTAATGCAGCGGAGATGCAGCGGATCGTGGCGGAAGGCCACGAGATCGGCAACCACACCTATTCCCACAAATACTTAAATAAGCTGAACACTGCCCAGATCCGCCAGGAAATTGACCAGTGCGCGGACACGGTGCAGGCTGTCTGCGGAGTGCGCCCCGCCACAGTGCGCCTGCCGGGAGGAAATAAGAATGCCACGGTGCTGGCGGCCGTCCAGGAGCCGATTGTGCTCTGGAATGTGGACACTCTGGACTGGAAGACGAGAAATGCCCAGAAAACGGTGAGCGCTGTGCTGGACCATGTGCAGGACGGAGATATTATCCTGATGCATGAGCTTTACCAGGCGTCCGGGGATGCAGCTCTGCAGATCATACCGGAGCTGACCAACCGGGGTTATCAGCTGGTGACGGTGAGCGAGATGGCTCAGTACCGGCGGGGCGGCCTGCAGAACGGACAGATCTACTATAGCATGAAGCCGTAAAAAAATGCGGACACAGGGAGGTGCGGACGGGAGTCCGGCAAAGGATACAGACATCAGAAAGGGGTACAGCTATGAAGACAATCGGCCTGCTCGGAGGCATGAGCTGGGAGAGCACAGTCACTTATTATCAGATCATCAACGAGACAGTGAAAAAGAAACTGGGCGGTCTGCACTCCGCGAAAATTCTGCTCTACAGCGTGGATTTTGCGGAGATTGAGGAGTGTCAGGCGACAGGAGACTGGGAAAGAAGCGGAGAGATTCTGGCTGAAGCGGCCGGAAATCTGGAAAAAGCGGGAGCGGATTTTATTGTGATCTGCACCAATACCATGCACAAGGTAGTTCCCCAGATCCAGAAGAAAATCCACATCCCCATTCTCCATATAGCGGAGGTGACGGCGGCGGAGCTAAAGCTCCGGGGAATAGAGCGTACGGCTCTTTTGGGCACAAAATACACCATGACCCAGGATTTTTATAAGGCGAAGCTGGAAGAAGCCGGGATCCAGGTGCTGGTGCCGGATGAGGCAGACATGGAGACGGTCAACAGCGTAATTTATGGAGAGCTTTGCCTGGGAGTGATTCGGGAGGAATCCAGAAAGGCATACCGGACGATTATCAGGAAACTGGAAGATCGAGGGGCCCAGGCGGTGACCCTGGGCTGTACGGAGATCGGCCTGCTGGTGAAGCAGGAGGACACAGATCTTCCTGTGTTTGACACTACGCTGATCCACGGCGAGAGAGCTGCGGAGATGGCGATGGAAGAATAGGGATGGTTATTGGTTTTGGAGGAACTGAGATTCCACAGACTTAAAAACGCTCACTGTTTGGTGGGCGTTTTTTAAGTTTGTCAGGCATGGCATTGTGCAAATATTGCCATTCGGAAATGACAGCCTGCGAAGGCGGACGATATCTGTTATTTTTTCAAAAATTCTGTCGGTGTGACTGCGGGGACGGAGGAACCTGCGAAGTCTCTGATATTTCTGGTAAGGATGCAGCTCGCACCGTTCCGTTCCGCTACAGCATCCACAACTGCGTCCTCAAAGTCCGGCATGGAGCGCATGAGTGCGGTATGAATATCTGCGCCCTGTACGTCTGCAAAGGTGACAAGCTGGGAAAGCTGTTCGATCCGTATCTTTGCTTTTGGGGCGGACTGGAACGCCTTGCGGAGTATATAGAAAATATCCGTGACGGCGGATGCAGAAATCAGACATTCCGTATCGGTTTCAATGGCTCTGCGGAGAGCCTGGTAGGAATCTGTGAAAAATGGCTCTCGTTTCTGGACAATATCCAGAATGACATTGGTATCAATCAGTATTTTCATTGCCTGGACAGCCGCTCCTCTCGTATGGTATTTTCGTCCATTGTCTGATCTTCCGGAATGATCCCTACAAGTCCGTCCAGAAGTGCCAGTTTGTTGACAGCGGGTGTTGTGAGACGGGCAATGGTTTTCCCATTCTTAGTAATGAAAATATCCTGAGACGTTGCCATTTCCAGATATTTTCCCAGATTGGTTTTAAATTCCGTTGCGGTAATGATCATATAAATCCCTCCTAGCTCGGGTATACTTTTCATAATGTTATTATATACGGCTCGAATGGAAATATCAACGTTTTTCGTTCGATGCATAAAGGCCGATATAGAAGAATAAAATTGATCGGCAAAAATCGGACGGCCAGCAGCGGATGAGAGCTATCGCGCAGAAGAAGCGGGATTTCAGGGAGAGGATATATTCGCTGCCTCAACAGTGCTGGTCCCCCAGCTGACCATAAAAGACGGGCAGATCGTGTACTGTCAGGCAGATTTTATGTAGACTGTTCCGCCGCTTTCATGCAGGCTGCTCCGCCGTTTTTATGCGGGTCACTCCTCCATCCTCAGCGTCTCCCGCAGGCGCTTCTTAAATAATCCGGTGTCCACCAGTTTGATTACATTTGCGTTGGGAGCGTGAGTTTCCAGCCTGCTTTCATCTACCGCATGGAATTTTCGGTAATCTATGATGACCTGGCCGTAGGCGGGAGTGTGGTCTGTGCACACGTAGCAGTAGCAGTCGTGAGCTTCCGAGACGATCTCCGGCCAGAGGGCGACGCCCATGGTATAAGGGTCAGGCAGGTCGAGCTTGCGTTTTCCCCGCGTTTTTAAGCAGTACTGGATCAGAGTCTCGTTGCAGTCCATGGCGAATCTGGACACCGGACCTTCCCGGCGGATTTCCTCAATCTCATCTTCCTCGAAAAATGCTCCCGGCAGCCAGCAGATGTCGATTCCCACAAGGGTTTTCGGCACGGCAGATTCTACCATGATCTTGTAGGCTTCCGCATCCACAAATACGTTGAATTCTGCCACGCTGGTGACATTTCCCATGCCGTATCCGCCGCTCCCCATGCTGTAGATATGCTTTGTCAGCTTCATGGTGTCCGGGTCCATCATAATGGCGAGAGCCAGGTTGGTGACAGGGCCCAGGGCTACGATCTCGATTTCTCCCGGATTTTCTTTTACGAGGCGCAGAATGGCGCTTACCGCGTGCTCGTTTTCCGGGCGCATGTCCGGCACAGGCAGACCAATGTCGCCCATTCCATCTTTCCCGTGCACATTTTCCGCGGTGACGGCGTCCCGCATCAGAGGACGGTAGGCTCCTTTATAGACCGGAGGCACATAAGTCCGGGCTGCGGCTATGCTGCGGAAAGCGTTGACGGTTGCCTGTTCCATTTCCACATTTCCGCACACAGTGGTCACTGCCAGAACCTGTACGGACGGATCGCGGAGAGCCATCAGGATCGCTACGGCGTCGTCACTTCCGGTATCGGTGTCAATGATAATCTTTCTCATGTCTATTCTCCTTTTCATCCTAAAATACAGTTTGCTGATGCCATTATCATACAGAATGTGTTATATTAAAAACAGGACATTGGTCCAGGATAAGGGGAAAAAGCCCCTTTCGGTCAACTATGCAAAGTTTCAGGATGTTCTGGCTAAAATAAAGTAAGAGCAGCAAAAGCTGCCATGGAAAGAGAGGTGTATCCTATGACCATAGAAGAAATCCTCGCCGGGGAATCTAAAAATGTGGAATTTAAGGAAGACCTGCCGGAAAAAAGTATCAAGTATATGAAGTCTGTGGTTGCCTTTGCAAACGGAACCGGAGGAAAAATTATTTTCGGAATTGCTGATAAAACCAGAGAAGTAATTGGATTCAACAATGAAGATGTGTTCAAAAAAATGGACGCAATTGCCAATGCAGTGTCAGATAGCTGTGAACCGGCAATTATTCCGGATATTACTTTGCAGACGGTTGATGGAAAGACAATCATTGTAGTAGAGGTTTCCGGGGGCAGGCAGCGGCCATATTATATCAAGGCTCTCGGCAAAGATGATGGCGTATATGTCCGTGTTGCCGGAACGACCCGCCCTGCCGATGAGTATATGATAAAAGAGTTGATGTTTGAGGGCAGCAACCGTTACTTCGACCAGGCTCTGTGTACCGGGCTGGATGTCACGGATGAAGACATTGATGCTCTTTGTAAAGCCATGAAGGAACAGGCAATTAAGAACGCTCATAATGAGGAGCAGAAAGCATCTGTCAAAGATGTTGGCAGACAGCAGCTCCGTTCCTGGGGGGTTTTGATTGAACGTGACGGAAAAGATTATCCTTCCAATGCCTACGCCATTTTAACAGGGTGCGGAGGACTTCATGTCGCAACGCAATGCGGCGTGTTCAAGGGAACGACCAAAGAAGTCTTTGTTGACCGCCGGGAGTATACCGGTCCGATCTGGGAACAAATTGAGGAAGCATTCCAGTTTGTTCTGAGGAATATTCATTTGGGGGCTTCCATTGTAGGTATTTATCGCCAGGACGTTTATGAAATTCCGCCGGATGCCATTCGTGAGCTGATCATCAATGCAGCGGTGCATCGCAGTTATCTGGATCATGGCAATATACAGGTTGCGGTATATGATAACCGGCTGGAAATTACTTCCCCAGGGAAATTGCCAATGGGACAAACTTTGGAGCGTATGAAAGAGGGATATTCTCAGATTCGGAATGAAGCTCTTGCGTATGCGTTTTCTTATATGAATTTGATCGAGCATTGGGGAAGCGGTATTCCGAGAATCATCGGGAAGGTGAAAGCCGCTGGTCTGCGGGAACCGGAGTTCATTGGCGGTGAAGTCGATTTGCGCATCAATATCTATCGAGGGCAGATTGACGGGAATAACGCCAATAACGCCACAAACAGCGCTAATGGCGTTAAAAATGGCGCTGATTTGGCGTTAAATAAAGGAAATACTATTACCCAGAAGCTTTTGAATGTGATTGAAGAGAATCCGACTGCGCCCCAGGCATGGTATGCGGAGAAACTTGGCGTATCAAAACGAACTATTTCCCGTATGTTCCGTTCTTTACAGGAACAGGGTATTTTAGTTCAGATTGGGACCAGACGAAAGTCCAATTGGACGGTTAGAAAAAAGCAATAGGGGCATGACGAGGATCGGGAGTTTGAGGATAAGCTGATATGCTGCTCTGCTTCCGCAGCGCGGGGAAGTGCCCAGGAAAAGGGGAAAAATAGCATGTCCAGTGAAATTTTAGATTTGTTTGAAACGGCGCCGGATGAGGTAAAGAGGGCGGCTGTTGAAATAAGAGTGAAAAAGGGGGAGACGGTTCTGGGCCTGAATGAGGAGAACCGGTGTCTTTATATTCTTCTGGAAGGGGAGACGGAGGTGTACAGAGAAAACAGCAATTACTGCACTGCCGTTCTGTATACATACCGGCCGGGAGAATTTTTTGGAGAAATGGAGCTGTTTGGGGAAGAACCGGCGGCTCTGGAAGTTGCCGCCAAAAAGGACAGCAGGCTGTTAAAGCTGCACCGGGACTACGTTCTTCTCTGGATGAAAAAGGATTTTGACTTCACTCTCACAATATGCCGCAAGCTGGCCGCGACAGATTATGGAAACCGTTTTACCATCAACGGCATGAAGCCTCTGCCCTTAAGATACCGGTATCTGTACATGCTGCGCCAGGCAAAGCGGGCGGGAGAGCTGGACGGGCTGACGAAGGCGGCAATGTGCGCCCGGCTGGGAACAGACATCCGCTGTGTCAACCGCGTCGCGGCAGAGTACCGGAAAATGGGGATCGCAGGCTATGAAAACCATCATTTCCGGATCATGGATGAGAAGAAGCTGCTGGAAATTCTGGAGGAATATGGGCTGGGATAGAGGGGATGATTTCTGCCTGCCGTGATCGTACTATACGTTCAGCAGCCGTTTCAGAAGGTATTCTCGGCTGTTTATGAACATTTTCGTCACCTGATAACTTTCTGTTTCTTCATATTCAATTTTTTTCAGTGGGCCATTGTCAAAAGAGAATATATCAGCTTCAGGATACCCGAGCAAAATCGGTGAATGACTGGCAATGATAAACTGCGCCCCTGCTGCTACAGCCTCTTTCATCTGGATCAGCAAAGACAATTGTCTCTGAGGGGACAGTGCTGCTTCCGGCTCATCGAGAATATACAGCCCCGCATCAGACAGCCTTTGCTGAATGATAGTCAGAAAACTTTCACCATGGGAACGCTCATGAAGTCTCAGTGATGGGTGATTAATATCTGCATATTCCAGTTCTTTTGTCGCAACATTATAGAAACTTTCGGCACGAAGAAAATAGCCCCATTTATGGTTAGAAATTCCTCGGGATAAGGTCAATGCCCGACAAAGTTCCGAATGGGAGTCATATGTGGAAAAACTGTAGTTGATGCTCCCGCCTTCCGGATTAAAACCAGATGCAACAGCAATTGCCTCCAGCAAGGTTGATTTGCCTGTTCCGTTTTCACCGGCAAAAAAAGTGACCGGTTTTTCAAAAACGATCTCTTTTACATTCTGGAGAGACGAAATATTTCTCAGATAACTACCTTCTGAAATAAGATTCCAATGGATTCCAATTTTTTTTAAAAACAATGACGCCATAAACAGTCATTCCTTCCCGCTCTTCCCTGCGTTCCCCTACTTCTCCTCCACCACCTGGAAGATATAAAACTTCAGATAATAGGAGGAGTCCGCTGCCCACAGAATGGGATGGTCAGCCGCCTGGGTGCGGTACTCCACCTGGCGGAGGCGTTTGTGGCTGCTGGCTGCCGCCTCCCGGATGGTCTTTGCAAACAGCTCCGGGTCCATGAAATGGGAGCAGGAGCAGGTGGCCAGGTAGCCGCCGTCCTTTACCAGCTTCAGCCCCCGCATGTTGATCTCCCGGTAGCCTTTCACCGCGTTTTTGATGGAGGCCCGGGATTTGGTGAAGGCGGGCGGGTCCAGGATCACTACGTCGAATTTTTCTCCTTTTTTCTCCAGCTCAGGCAGAAGGTCGAAGACGTCGGCGCAGAGAAATTCCACCCGGTCGGAGAGGCCGTTTAACTCTGCGTTCTCTCTGGCCTGGTTCACTCCCAGCTCCGAAGCGTCCACTCCCAGGACGGAGGCGGCCCCGGCGATGCCGGCATTTAAGGCGAAGGAGCCGGTGTGGGTGAAGCAGTCCAGCACCCGCTTGCCGGGGCAGAGGCGCTGCACTGCCAGCCGGTTGTATTTCTGGTCCAGGAAGAAGCCGGTTTTCTGCCCGTCCTCCACGTCCACGATGTATTTGACACCGTTTTCCTCGATCTGCACTTTCGTGTCAAACGGTTCTCCGATAAAGCCCTTGTACCGCTCCATTCCTTCCTGGAGGCGGACCTTGGCGTCGCTGCGTTCGTAGATGCCGCGGATGGTGATGCCGTCCTCCGCCAGCACTTTCTTCAGCTTTTCCAGGATCACCGGTTTCCAGCGGTCGATTCCCAGGGACAGGGATTCCACCACCAGCACGTCGGAAAATTTGTCCACCACAATGCCGGGGAGAAAATCTGCTTCCCCGAAAATAATCCGGCAGCTGCCGGTATCCACGGTAGTTTTCCGGTATTCCCAGGCGTTTCTCACCCGCATTTCAATAAAATCTTCGTTGACCACCGCGTCCTTTTTCCGGGACATGACGCGGACGGTGATCTTTGACCTGGTATTGATAAAGCCGTGGCCGAGGAAATATCCGTCAAAATCCTCCACTTCCACCATATCTCCGTTTTCAAATTCTCCGCTGATGGATTCGATCTCATTGTCGTAAATCCACATTCCGCCGGCCTTTAAAGACCGGGCTTCTCCTTTTTTTATATGAACGACTGCGTGTTCCATGTTCTGGTTCCTTTCTTTTTTCATCTTCCGGCTCCGAAGGAAAAACCGGCGCCGATCCGTTGTCTTCTATAGTATAGAGGATGAACGGGCGCCATTGCAAGTGGGGATTGGCGGAGAATGGAGATTTGTGATAAGATAGGTACAGTTTAAGCGGCGGAAATGTCCGGGAAAGGGGAGCTGTTATGAAGTTTATTCATCTGTCGGACCTGCACCTGGGAAAACGGGTCAATGAGTTTTCCATGCTGGAGGACCAGGAGTATATCCTGGGAGAAATCCTGCGCATCATCGATGAGGAACGGCCGGACGGGATACTGATCGCCGGCGATGTCTACGATAAAACGGTGCCGTCAGGGGAGGCGGTGCAGTTGTTTGATGATTTTTTAACAAAGCTGGCAAAACGGGAACAGAAGGTGTTTGTGATCAGCGGAAATCACGATTCCCCGGAGCGTCTGGCGTTTGGGGCCAGGCTGATGAGCGGAAGCGGGATCCACATTGCCCCGGTGTACGACGGGACGGTGGCCCCGGCGGAGCTTTGGGATGAATATGGGCCGGTGCGGATCTACCTTCTTCCTTTTCTCAAGCCTGCCGGCGTCAGGCGATTTTTTCCGGAGCGGGAGATCGGCAGCTACACGGCGGCTCTGCAGGCGGCGGTGGATGCCATGGAGGTGGACTGCGGGGTGAGAAATGTGCTGGTGACTCATCAGTTTGTGACGGGGGCCAGCCGCTCGGAGTCGGAGGAGATCTCGGTGGGCGGCACTGACAATGTGGATGCGTCGGTGTTTGAGGCGTTTGACTATGTGGCCCTGGGGCACATCCACGGCCCCCAGAACATCGGCTCTGAGCGGGTACGCTACTGCGGCACGCCCCTGAAATACTCCTTTTCTGAGGCCGGACACAGGAAATCGGTGACGGTGGCCGAGTTGGGGAGAAAGGGGGAGCTTGCGGTGCGCACCAGGCCTCTGACGCCGAGGAGGGATCTGCGGGAGATCCGGGGAACTTACATGGAGCTGACGGCGAAGTCTTTTTATGAAGAACTGGACAGAGAAGACTATTATCACATCACTCTGACGGATGAGGAGGATATCCGGGACGCTGTGGGGAAACTGCGGGTGATCTATCCCAATCTGATGAAGCTGGATTACGACAACCGGCGGACGCGGGCCACGGGACAGATCCGGGCGGCTGAGCAGGCGGAGAAGAAATCTCCTCTGGAGCTGTTCGGAGAATTTTATCAGAAGCAGAATAACCAGGAGATGAGCCAGGAACAGAGCGATTTTGTCCGGGAGCTGATCGAAAAGATTTGGGAGGGAGACAGATGAAGCCGGTGACATTGAAAATTTCAGCTTTCGGTCCCTATGCGGGACAGATGGAGCTGGATATGACGAAGCTGGGGGAGCGGGGCCTTTACCTAATCACCGGGGATACGGGGGCAGGGAAGACCACGATCTTTGACGCCATCGCCTTTGCCCTTTATGGGGAGGCCAGCGGAGGCAGCAGAGAGCCGTCCATGCTCCGCTCCAAATATGCGGATCCGGCCGTGCCGACGGAGGTGGAACTGACATTTTCCTACGGCGGAAAGCTTTATACGGTGCGGAGAAATCCGGAGTATGAGCGGCCGGCCAGACGAGGAAGCGGGACGACACTGCAGCGGGCGGAGGCCGTTCTTATTTATCCGGACGGGCACACAGTGACGAAATTAAAAGAGGTCAATCAGGCGGTGAAGGAGATCCTGGGAGTGGACAGGAACCAGTTTTCCCAGATCGCCATGATCGCCCAGGGAGATTTTATGAAGCTGATTCTGGCGGACACAAAGGAGCGGCAGGTGATTTTCCGCCAGATTTTCAAGACCGGATACTATCAGATTCTTCAGGAGAAGTTGAAGGAGGAGGCCGGCCGCTTGAGAATACAGTGCGAAGCGGAAAAAAACGGGATTGCCCAGTATGTGGACGGGATTCTGGGGCCGGAGGATGACAGTGATTTTCTGGCCGAGAAAGTCAGAGCGGCGAAAAACGGAGAACTTTCCGCGGAGGAGACAGAGGCTCTTCTGGAGGAGCTTTTAAAACGGGACGGAGAACTGGAGAAGGAGGCAGCCGAGAGAGGAAGGGAGTGGGCCGGCCTTCTGGAACAGGTGAACCGCCGGCTGGGACAGGCCGGAGAGACGAAAAAAGTGCAGGAGACGCTGGACCAGGAAAAACTGCGGCGGGAAGAGAAAATCCGGGAGCTGGAGCTGAAAAAGAAGGAGCTTGACCGGGAGACGGAGCGCGGCAGAGAATGGGAGGTGTTTGACAAAAAGGCGGCCGCCCTGGAGGCGGAGCTTCCCGCTTATGACCGTCTTCTCCAGGCGGAAAGAGAGCTTAAGGAGGCAGATCTGGCTTTAAGCAGGCGGAGAGAAGAAGAGAGCAGCCAGGCTCAGGAGACCGGCCGGGCCAGAGCCCAGGCGGAGGCTTTAAGCAGAGAGCAGAAAGAGCTGGAGCACGCGGGAGAGCAGCTGGAACGGCTGAACCGGGAGATCGACCAGCTGGAGGGGAAAAAGAACGGCCTGGAAGAATTAAAAGGCGATCTGGAAGCCTGGATGGCGGGAAGACAGCAGAGAAAAGCCATGGAGGCGGACTGGGCCGGCCGGGAGGCAGAGCGCCGCGCCGTGAAAGAGCAGGGAAAGGCTCTGGCGGAGGAGATGGAGCGGCGGAGAGAGCTTCTGGAGGAGCTGAAAGGGGCAGAGGTCCGCAGAGCGGTGCTGGAAGGCCGGAAAAAGGAAGAGGAAACACGGCGGAAGGACCTGGAGAAGCTGAGGGCAGATACGGAGGAATACAGGAAGCTGTGGGAGGCTTATGACCGGGCCAGAGGCAGCTATCGGAGAGCAATGGAGGAGGCGGACCGGCTGGGGAAGGATTATCAGGCGGTCAGCCGGGCGTTTCTGGACGGCCAGGCCGGAGTTCTGGCGGAGTCCCTGCAGGAAGGCATTCCCTGCCCTGTCTGCGGTTCTCTGGAACATCCCCGGCCGGCTGTCCGCCGGGAGGAGACACCGTCGGAGGCGGAGATCGACCGGGCCAGAGAAGCGTGGGAGACAGCCAGAAAGAAGGCGGAAGAAGCCAGCCGGGAGGCAGGAAATCGGATGGGAGCCGCGGCCACTAAAAAACAGGCCGTTTCCGGTCAGCTGGAGATTCTCACGGGAGAGGCAGGATTTGAGGGGGCCGATGTCCGGATCGCCGGCCTCTTGGAGCAGACGGACGGCCGGAAAAAGAAGCTGGCGGAAGAGATCGAAGCCGCGGAGAGAGAGAGGAAGCGCTGCGCCCAGGAAGAGAAAAAGCAGCAGGAGCAGGAAACTCTCCGGAAAGAACTTCGTGAAAAAGAGGAATCCCTGTCTGCCGGGCTGGAAAAACTTATGAGTGCCATAGGACAGCTGGACGGGGAAAACTCTCAGATATGGAAGAAAATCGCCGGCAGGAGTCGGGCCCTGGGATTCTCCGGACTGTCTGAGGAATCGGGACAGGGAGAAGAGGCTGGAGAGGCTGCATCCGGCCAGACAGGACCTGCTGACGCTGCAGTCCGTCAGGCGGAGCTTTCTGACGCCGCGTCCCGTCTGGCGGAGGCGGCAGAGAAGGAGCTTCGTGGCACTGCCGCCGCTCTGAGAGAGAAGGCGGAGAAAAAGGCGGAGGAAGAAAAGCGGATGAAGCGCCGGGCAGAGCTCTCCGGCCTGATCTCCGGCCAGGAGGAGAGAGTCCGCCTGGCGGAGGAAGAGTGGTCGGAGAGAAAGAAGGCCGCGGCCGCCGCGGAGAGCAGGAAACAGGAGCTTGAAAAACAGCTTCTGGCTGCCGGACAGGGACTGCAGTTTGAGAACAGAGAGAAGGCCGGGCGGCAGCTGGAAGAGTGGAGAAAGCGCAGCGCCGCCGGAAAAGAAGAGCTTGAGAGAGTCAGGAGAGAGACTGACCGCTGTGAAAAGGAGCTGGCCGGCCTGGACGGGCAGATCAGCCAGATGGAAAAGCAGCTGGCCGAGGCAGAGCCGGTGGATATTTCCGCGGAGACGGAGAGAAAACGGGAGCTTGAGGAGGAGCAGAAGGCTCTGGACTTAAGACAGAAGCACCTTTACACCAGGATCCAGACCAACAAAAGCGCGCTGGAGAACATCCGCAGCCGTTCCGGAAATCTGGAAGTGCTGGAGAAGCGCTGGTCCATGGTGCGGGCCCTGGCCAACACCGCCGGCGGAAACGTGAGCGGCCGCGAGAAGATTATGCTGGAAACCTACATTCAGATGACGTATTTTGACCGGATCATCGACCGGGCAAATACCCGGTTTATGGTCATGTCCGGCGGCCAGTATGAGTTAAAGCGCCGGGAGCGGGCGGCCAACAACCAGAGCCAGAGCGGTCTGGAGCTGGACGTGATCGACCACTACAACGGCACGGAGAGGAGCGTGAAAACTCTCTCCGGCGGTGAGTCGTTCCAGGCGTCCCTCTCTCTGGCCCTGGGCCTGTCCGACGAGATCCAGTCCCTGGCGGGAGGGATCCGTCTGGATACCATGTTTGTGGATGAGGGATTCGGCACCCTGGATGAGGGAGCCTTAGAGCAGGCGGTACAGGCTCTGGCCGGCCTGACGGAAGGAAACAGGCTGGTGGGGATCATTTCCCATGTGGCGGAGTTAAAGGAGAGGATCGAGAAACAGATCGTGGTGACGAAGGAGCGGGCCGGCGGCAGCCGGGCCGAGATCCGGTGCTGAGAAGCGGCGGAAGTGGCAAAACTGCCGGAGCTGCGTGAAGTACCGGGTGCGCGGGGGAGTGCACCGGAGCTGCGTGAAGCAGGGGCGTGCATGAACGCGGCGGAAACTGCCGCAGACCCGGGGAGAAAACCCGCCCTGGAAAGGAAAAAACAGACGACTAGGAGGAATAAAAATGGCGGAGGAACTTGAGATCGGCGGGGAGCTGCGCTCCCGCATAGAGGAGGCGGAGAAGGTCCTGGTGGGCCTGGGAGCAGAGTGGAGCAAAAACGCCGGCAAAGATATGGGAGCGGCCTATGAGGCGCTGGCCAAGCTGCTGGAGGGAAAGGACTATTTCATTGTGACGGTCAATGTGGACGGGGAGATCTTTCATTCTTCCCTGGATGAAAAGCGGATCACAGCCCCCTGCGGAAATGTCCACTGGTACCAGTGCCGGGCGGCCTGCACAAAAGACATCTGGGAGGAGGGGGAGGTCCCGGACGGGATCTGTCCCCACTGCGGCGAGCCGCTGATCCCCAACACGGTGGAGGCGGAGCACTATATTGAAGAAGGATATCTCATCAGCTGGCGGGCCTACACCCAGTGGCTGGGGAGGACTCTAAACCGCCGTCTGGAGGTGCTGGAGCTGGGAGCCGGCATGGCGATGCGGGAGCTGCAGGTGATCCGCTGGCCTCTGGAAAAAACAGTATTTTTTAACAAGAAAGCGCATATGTATCGGATAAACGGAGAATTTCCCCAGATTTCTGACGAGATTGGGGACAAAGCCCGGGCTGTAAGAGAAAATTCCGTGGAATTTGTGGAAAAACTGTGATAAAATGGTTAGAATGACGAAACGATCATTTTCACAAAAGACATGAGGAGGACATAAGATGGGAGCGATCAGCAATGACTGGCTCGGACCCATGAGTGCCGAGTTTAAGAAGCCGTATTACCGGAAACTGTATGAGACTGTGAAGCATGAATATGAAACCAGGCAGATATTTCCTGACGCAAACGACATTTTCAACGCGTTTGAATTCACCCCCCTCTCGAAGGTGAAGGCGGTGATTCTGGGGCAGGATCCCTACCACAATGTGGGGCAGGCACATGGACTGTGCTTTTCCGTGAAGCCGGATGTGGAGATTCCTCCGTCCTTAATGAACATTTATCAGGAACTCCACGATGACCTGGGCTGTTACATCCCAAACAACGGGTATCTGAAAAAATGGGCGGATCAGGGCGTGCTGCTGTTAAACACAGTTCTCACTGTTCGGGCCCATCAGGCCAATTCCCACCACGGCATCGGCTGGGAGGAATTTACGGACGCGGCCATCCGGGCGTTAAACGAACAGGACCGCCCCATCGTGTTCATCCTGTGGGGCCGGCCGGCGCAGGCGAAGAAGTCCATGCTCACCAACCCCAGGCATCTGATCCTGGAGGCCCCTCATCCCAGCCCGCTGTCTGCCTACCGCGGATTTTTCGGCAGCAGACCGTTCAGCAAGACCAACAAGTTTCTTGCGAAAAACGGGGTGGAACCCATTGACTGGCAGATTGAGAACATTTAAGCAGGGAAAAGAGAGGATACGATATGAGTTTTATTGAGACGTTGAAGGTGCTGGTGCTGGGCATCGTGGAAGGTTTTACTGAGTGGCTTCCCATCAGCAGCACGGGACATCTGATCCTGGTGGATAAGATCGTCCAGTTCAAGCAGCCGGAAGAATTTGTGAACATGTTTAAGGTGATCATCCAGCTGGGGGCGATCCTGGCGGTGCTGGTGATCTATTTCCACAAGCTGAATCCCTTCAGCCGGAGAAAGAAGCCGGCCCAGAAGCGGGCAACCATCCGTCTGTGGATGAAGATCGTGGTGGCCTGCCTCCCGGCGGCCGTGTTCGGTCTGCTGCTGGATGACTGGATCGACGCTGTTCTCATGGACAATGCCTACGTGGTGTCGGCCATGCTGATCCTGTACGGCGTGCTGTTTATCCTGGTGGAGAACCGGAACATGGGCCATTCGGCCCAGGTGCAGAAGGTAGGGCAGATTTCCTTCCAGCTGGCGCTCTACATCGGCCTGTTCCAGGTGCTGGCCATGATTCCCGGAACTTCCCGCTCGGGGGCCACGATCCTGGGCGCCATGGTCCTGGGCTGCTCCAGGAGCGCGGCGGCGGAGTTTTCCTTCTTTCTGGGGATCCCCGTCATGTTTGGAGCCAGCGGCTTAAAGATCGTGAAATATTTTCTGGAGGGAAATACCTTCACCGGCCCCCAGGTGTTCTACCTGCTCTTCGGCATGCTGGTAGCCTTTGTGGTGTCGGTGTACTCCATTAAATTCCTCATGGGTTATATTAAAAATAACGATTTCAAGTTTTTCGGATATTACCGGATCGTGCTGGGAATCATTGTGCTGGCCTACTTTGGGGTGACGGCCCTGGTGGGGTAGGCGGCGAAAGAAAAGCTGAAAGAAAGAGAAGGCATATAAAAGGCAAAAGGAGCTGTCGCATCAATGATTAGAAAATCATAGATGCGGCAGCATTTTTTTGCCATTTTTAAGCTGAAATATTCACTTCTTTTATTCCGTTTCTATAAAAAGGCGAACTTTAATAAACCCTTTTCTG
>DWWL01000080.1 GCA_019119775.1 Candidatus Lachnoclostridium pullistercoris
ATATTCATCTTAGATACCTCTTGTACTTTTAGATTTTACCAACTGCCAGGTCAGTAATAACCTAAATTTACTTGAGGTATTTTTCTGTGTCAATCTCTTGACCTATTTAAAGTATACAGGAAGCTGTTAAAGGTTTCATCAGACAGAATAAAAAAATCCGGCGCACATTCTGACTTGTACGCCGGATTTTTTCATCCTGTCTTTTTATCATTTTCTCCGGAAAAGAACCACAGACTCAAACGGCCTTAATTCAAACCTTCCGCCGTTCCAGTTTCCTCCCTCATAATTTCCCAGAATCTTCTCAAATCCGGAAAGATCCAAGCCGGAATCCCAGACCGTGTCTCTTCCATAAAAATTGTTTACTACCAGCAGTTCCTCATCCTTCCACGTTCTCCGATAGGCGAAAACCTGGGGATGGTGCTCTGCCAGAGCTTCAAAATCGCCGTAAGCGATCACATCATAATCTTTTCTGAGTTTCACCAGCTTCTGATAATAGCGGAATACAGAATCCTCATCCGCCAGCTCCGTCTCCGCATTGATAAATCCGCTGTTCTTGGAAATGCCGATCCACGGCGTCCCCGCGGTAAATCCGGCGTTTTCCCCGCCGTTCCACTGCATGGGCGTCCGGCCATTGTCACGGGAGTGGATCTGGATGATCCGGAGAGCATCTTTTGCCGCCATTCCCTTCTCCTGAAGGATTCGGTAATAATTCAGGCTCTCCACGTCACGATATTGAGAAATATCCTCAAAATCGCAGTTGAGCATTCCCAGCTCTTCGCCCTGGTAAATGTATGGCGTTCCTCTCAGACAGTGGATCACCGTTCCCAGCATTTTCGCCGACTGTTTCCAGTATTTTCCCTCATCGCCGAAACGGGACACTACTCTGGGCTGGTCGTGATTGCACCAGAACACAGCGTTCCAGGCGCGATGCTCCGCCATTCCCTTCTGCCAGGAAAACAGAATATCCTTTAACTTCTGGAAGTCGTAGGGCACCATCACCCATTTTTCATTTCCCATAAAATCTACTTTCAGGTGGTGGAAGCTGAACACCATGGACAGCTCGCCGCTGTCCTCGCCGGCGTAGCGGAAACAATTCTCCATGGATGTGCTGGACATCTCGCCCACGGTGATGATCTCCGCGTCGGTGCCGAAGGTCTCCCGGTTCAGCTCCTGAAGATATTTGTGGATGTTGGGGCCGTCCGTGTAGAACCGGCGGCCGTCGCCTTCATAATCATCCTCAAAAGCCGCCTTGCTGATCAGGTTGATCACGTCGAAACGGAATCCCTTCACCCCTTTTCCCATCCAGAAACGGATCACTTTGCGGACCTCTTCCCGCACCTCCTCATTGTCCCAGTTTAAATCCGGCTGGGACACGTCAAAGAGGTGAAGGTAATATTCGTCAAACTTTTCCACGTACTGCCAGGCGCTTCCCCCAAACTTGCTCTCCCAGTTGGTGGGGGGCACTCCCGGCCCTTTGCCCTTTTTCCAGATATAAAAGTTTTTATATTTTTCGTCTCCGGCCAGGGCTTTCTGGAACCACTCATTCCGGTCGGAGGTATGGTTGAACACCATATCCAGCATCAGCTTGATGCCCCGCTTCCCGGCCTCCGCGGCCAGCTCCTCAAAATCTTCCATGGTTCCGTAGCGGGGATCGATATTGTAATAATCTTCCACATCGTAGCCGTTGTCCTTCTGGGGAGACACAAAGAAAGGAGTCATCCAGATATAGTCAGCCCCCAGTTCTTTGATATAGTCCAGCTTTGCGGTCACACCTTTCAGATCGCCCAGCCCGTCCCCGTTGGTGTCGTAAAATGATTTCGGATAGATCTGATATACCACGCTCTTTTTAAAATCTGCCATCACACGTTCCTCCTGATCACTGGAAATTCCCTGTTATTTCAGCATTGCCGGGCGCGGAACGCGCCCGCATGATCCTGTCACTGAAAATTCACAATATCGCTCTCGCCGGCTTTCACGTCCACGCCGGTCACATACTTAAGGTTTCTCGCATCTCCCTCATCTGTCACCACAAACACGGTGATGGTGGGATAACCTGCCGCCTTGATCTTTTCCGGGTCAAACCGCAGCAGAGGCTGGCCGCAGCGCACCTTCTCCCCCTGCTTCACTAAGAGTTCAAAGCCCTCGCCCTGCATATTTACGGTGTCAATTCCCACATGGATCAGCACTTCCATGCCGTTTGCCAGCGTCAGGCCGCAGGCATGGCGGGAGTCTTCCATGACAACGCTCACTTCCGCGTCGGCAGGAGCCACCACCGTATTGTCTGTGGGCTCAATGGCCATTCCGTCTCCCATCACATGCTGGGAAAATACTTCGTCCGGCACATTCTCCAGGGGAACTGCTTTTCCGCTTAAGAACGCCTTCAGGCTCGCGGGAGCCGCCTGGCCTGCCGCAGTTGCGTCGTCTGCTGTCCGCCCGCTCTCAGCCGCCGCGCCGTCTGCACCGCTGCCCTCAGCTTTGTTTTCCGCCGCGTCACTTCCGGTGTTTTTCAAAGTCTCTGCAGCCTTATCTTCATTTTCCTCACCGACCCGTTCTTCCCGGGACAGCTTTTTGGATCCGACCATATAAGTCAGCACAAAGGGGATCACCACTGCCACGATCATAGCTGCCAAAAAGATCAGCCAGAACTGGGGGAAGATCGAAAGGATCCCCGGCAGACCGCCGACGCCGATGCTGGCTGCCTCCACCCCGAAGCCCACGGAGATCAGAGCCGCGCAGGCGGAACCGATCATGCCGCACACCAGCGGGAATCCGTATTTTAAGTTTACACCGAACAGAGCCGGCTCCGTAACGCCCAGATAGCAGGAGATCAGGGCAGGAACATTTACCTGCTGCGCTCTCTCATTCTTCTTCTGCAGAACGCTCATGGCCAGAACGCTGGAACCCTGGGCAATGTTGCTCAAAGCGATCATGGGCCACAGCATGGTTCCTCCCGTGGTCGTCACCAGCTGAGAATCAATGGCATTGGTCATATGATGAAGTCCCGTCATAACGATGGGCGCATAGCACAGTCCGAAGATTCCGGCAAAGATGAAGCGGAAGTTGGACGTCAGTCCTGCGTAAACCACATCGCCGATGGCGTTTCCGATGGCCCAGCCGATGGGGCCCACTACCATGTGCGCCACGAACACCGCCGGCACCAGAGAACAGAAGGGAACCACGATCATGCTGATCACCGCCGGACAGTGCTTTCTGAAGAATTTCTCCAGGTACACCAGCACAAAGCCGGCCATCATTGCCGCGATCACCTGGCCCTGATATCCGATCATCTTCACCTGGGCAAAACCGAAATCCCATACCGGGATCTGGTCCGCCGGGGTTGTGGCCACGTTAAAGCCGTTGAGCAGCTGAGAGGAAACAAGGGTCAGGCCCAGCACAATGCCGAGGATCTGAGTCGTTCCCATCTTTTTGGTGATGGACCACACAATTCCCACCGGCAGCAGCCAGAACACCGCCTCGCCGATCAGCCACAGAAAGCTGTCCACGCCGGCCCAGAACTGGGAAATCTGCACCAGAGTTTTCGTTCCGTTTTCAAAAAACGCGATGCTGTCGATCACATTGCGGAAGCCCAGCACAAGACCGCCGCAGATCAGGGCGGGGATGATGGGGGCGAAGATCTCTCCCAGATTGCTCATCAGCTTCTGCAGCCAGGTCTGGTTATTTTTTGCCGCCTGTTTTGCCGCGTCCTTGCTCACGCCTTCGATTCCCGCATAAGCCGTAAATTCATTGAAAAAGGTAGAAACATCATTTCCGATGATCACCTGAAACTGCCCGGCCTGGGTAAAGGTCCCCTTCACACATTTGATCTTTTCGATCGTCTTTACATCCGCTTTCTTCTCATCCGCCAGCACAAAACGCATTCTGGTCATACAGTGGGAAACTGCTGAGATATTGCCTTTTCCGCCGATGGCGTCAAGCAGTTCCCTGACTTCGTTCTGATACTTCGCCATGTTTCGCTCCTCCTTTAATCACGAACTTGTTTGAACAACTTTAAAATAGCACACTTGTTTAAACATGTCAAGCCTATTTCTTGACTTTCCATCTTTTTCTCCTTATAATAAATCCAGAATGTTTAAACAAGCACAAAAGGGGAGCACCACCATGCCAAAGAGCAAGTATGACACCATTTACAAGGACCTGAAGCTGAAGATCGAGGCCGGCGATTTTCCCCGGGGAGAGCTTCTGCCGTCGGAAAATTCCCTGATTCCCGTCTACGGCTGTTCCAGGAATACCCTGCGCAGGGCCATCGCCCGCCTGGTGACGGACGGCTACGTTCAGACCATCCAGGGCAAGGGAGTGCGCAACATTTTTATTCCCGTGACCCAGACCTCCTACACCATCGGAGACATAGAGACGTTCAAGGAATCTTCCCTGCGGAACCACAAAAACGGCAGCACCCAGGTTCTCCGCTTTGTGGAGCTGACCGCCGACGAGCGCGTGGCCGAGCGCACCGGTTTTCCGGCCGGCAGCGATCTCTACTATATCCAGAGAGTCCACTCCCTGGACGGGAAACCTCTTATTTTAAATCACAACTATTTTCTGAAGGCCGCCGTTCCCGGCCTGACCCCGGAGATTGCCTCCCAGTCCATCTACGAATATCTGGAAAATACCCTGCACATGACCATTGTCAACAGCAAGAGGGTCATCACCGTGGAAAAGATCACAGAGATCGATGAGAAATATCTGGAACTGAACGTCAACGACTACAACTGCCTGGCGGTCATCACCAGCCACACCTACAACAGCGACGGCGTCATGTTTGAGTTCACCCAGTCCCGCCACCGTCCCGACTACTTTCGTTTCCAGGACAACGCGCTGAGGCGGGGAAAACGGTAGTCTCGCGAAGAAAAGCCAGGACAAAAAAGTTTCTTATAATAAAAAGGGATTCCCAAGGCCGATTTTTCTGCCTTCGGAATCCCTTTTTCCCTGTCTCCCAATCAATAATTAATGTGAGGGAACAGATCGTACAGATTATGTCCCAGCATCTTCTCAAATTTCTCTTTCAGCTTCAGCGCCTCCACAATGTGATAATGGGTGTTCTCGTGCACTCCTTTTCTCACCAGCAGATCGATCAGCCGCTTTTCCATGGTCATGGTGTCAAACAGGCACATCAGGTCGCACAGGTTGATAATCTCCTCGTAAGTGTTGTAGTGGTGGGCTTTCAGTTTCTCGCAGCGCAGTGGATGCTCTTTGGGAATTCCTCCCGCCTGACAGGTATAGTCCCCATTAATATAGGAGTGAGTCAGACAGATCCAGGCGTCCTGTTCGTCAATTCCCTGTTTCAGAAGGTACTCATATCCCAGCACATCATGCCACTCCACATTGTTCTCGCACAGATGCTTTCCGATATCGTGCACATAGCCCAGAGCTCTGGCATAGTCCGGGTCCTCCAGCCCCGCTGCCTCTGCGATCACAGCCGCCGTGTCTCCCACGCTGGTGCTGTGGCGGAGATAATTCTCCTTTCCCTCCATCACAGATGCCGCGTGATTCATCAGTTCCTTTGCCTTTTCCAGTGTCAGTCTCATATTTTTCCTCTCTTTCTCATTCTTATTATCTGATCCTTATATCTCATGGACAAAACGGATCCCGTCCAGCTTTCTGATGTCGTTTAAGATCTCCCGATGCTTCTGTTTCTTTCCGAAATCCAGTTCCAGAACGGCGCAGATGTCTTTTTTGTACCATTTATACTCCGCCATTCTGGTCAGATTCTTCACCACAGCCTGGCGCCGGGCAAAATAATCCATCAGCTGAATAAGGATCTGTTCGTCTGCTCCCTCCACACACAGTTTCATATAGCGGGATCTCCCGGTAATCACCATATCCAGCAGGGTATACAGCCGGGAGAAACCGCAGACAACTGCCGTTCCGGCCACGGCTCCGAAGTAAAATCCGGAACCGATCATAATTCCCAGAGCCGCCGTCACCCAAAGCGCTGCGGCCGTTGTAAGTCCTTTGATCTGGTTCGCTCCAGTCACCATGATCGTTCCGGCTCCCAGGAAACCGATCCCGCTGATCACCTGGGCCGCCATTCTGGCCGCATCCCCGCTGCCCCCGGAAATATAAAGCATTATGTATTCATTGGTCACCATAACCATGGCCGCACCGATGCACACCAGGGAAAAGGTCTTCAGCCCCGCCGGCCGGCCTTTCAGTCCCCGCTCAAAGCCTACGATGCCTCCGCAGACGGCAGCGCAGAGCAGCCTGATCATCACCGACACCAGGAACGCGCTCTCTCCCTGGCCGCTGAGAACCGCCCCAAAATCTTCCATGTCTCCACCTCCCGTCAAAAATCTTCCTGATATTGATATACCATGAAACGGCCGGAAAAATTTTGTTATTTTTTATTTCAGCCGTGCTGTTTTTCCAGCTGGTCCGGTTCTTTCCCCTCTTTCCGCCACCGCGCCTCCTCCCTCAGTTGACAGATTCCGGATTAACCGTTATAAAAGTAGATAAAGACAGTTCCATTTCCGGAATCATCCATCTCCCAGGCAAGGAGGCCAACCTATGAAACGCTTTAAGCTGCCGTCTCTGTCACAAAAACTGTTTCTCACTTTTGTGCTGAGCTTTATCATTCCCCTCACTCTGACCGGCGTCTTTCTCTCGTACCTGTTCAGCAATTACCAATATCGTGATCTGCAGGCCCAGTCCCAGAGCAATCTCCGCCTGATCAGCACCTATCTGTCCAACTACATGAACGACATCAACAACGTCACAAAAGCCCTGTATTACAACTCCTATTTCCGTTCAAAGACGGATCTGTCCCGCATGTCCATCTCCGACCGGAATGCTCTGAGCAAGGAGATCGGGGACACTCTGACTCTGACCGCCTATTCCAGGGACGATTTCGGAGATCTTCTCTTTATCTCTGAAAAAGAAGTTCTGTATTTCAACGCGGTCAACTACTACCAGTATCTCTCCACAATCCAGCCCTTAGAGAGCCGGAACTGGTACACGGAAGCCATTAAAAAGGAAGGAAAAGTGGCGATCACCCCTTATTACGCCCCTGATTCTAACGGCGGTCCCCGGCGGGCAGACAGTTTTTTTATTTCCAGGCAGCTGAAAAACCTGTACGACCCGAACCAGGAAAACGTCATCATGATCAACATGAAAACCCAGTTTCTGGACGAGCTGTTTTCCGAGATCAACACCCACACGCCGGCCATCATCCTTTTCACCAATGACAGCGGGGAGCTGATCTATTCCAGCCAGGCAGTGGACTCCGGCTTTTTGAGCCACCTGGAAGACGATTCCTTCCGTTATCACCGCAATACCTGGATGCAGGAAACCCAGACCCTGGACAGTTTTCCTCTGACCGTTCGCATTTTCCAGTCTGTGTCCTATATCCACCAGCAGATCGCTGCCTTTATCGTCGGGAGCGCCCTCTGCCTTTTGACCGCTGTCTCCATCTCCTACGCCATCTTCAGCCGAAACAACCGCTGGATCAGGATTCCTGTCAATCACATCCAGTCCACTCTCAAGGAGATGGAAAACGGCAGTCTGGACGCCCGCTGTGAAAATCTTCCCATACGGGAATTTCAGAACATCGGTTCCTCTGTCAACCACATGGCGGAGAAACTTCAGGAAAAGATTCACAATGAGTATGAGCTGCGGATTGCCCATAAAAATCTGCAGTTTCAGGCTCTGCAGTCCCAGATCCGCCCCCATTTTATCATCAACACCATTTACAGCTTTATCACCCTCAACCAGATCGGGGAGACGGAGCTTTTAAACGACTGCTTTTACAAATTTGCCGCCATTCTCCGCTATGTGCTGAGCAAAGATCAGAATACCACCCTGGGAAAAGAGCTGGACTTCCTGGACAGCTACTGTGCCCTGTTCCATCTCCGTTTCGGAGACCGGATCCGCTACACCATCTCCTGCAGCGAACCTCTGCGCAGTCTCTCCATGCCGAAGCTCCTGCTTCAGCCTCTGGTGGAAAACGCGGTGATCCACGGTATTGAGCCCAGCGAAACTCCCTGCACTCTGACCATCACCGCAGAGCAGCACGGCGGGAAAATCTACATTATCATCGAAGACAGCGGCGTTGGATTTACGGAGGAGCAGCTCACCTCCCCCAACTCCATCGGCATCCGGAATGTGGAAAACCGCATTCAGCTCTGGAGCCGGGACATCGCCTTTTATATGTACCGCGTAGACGGCCTGACCATCCAGGCCATCATCATTCCGGAATCTGCACAAGGAGGGAAAACACAGTGAATATACTTGTCATCGACGACGAACCCCTGATTCACATTTCCATTGAAAAACTGATTTTAAGCTGCCAGGATGCCTTCGGCCCCCTTGAGGTATTCCACGCCTACACCGGCGCTCAGATGCTAAGCCAGCTGAAAGAACGTAATTTCCATCTGGCCTACGTGGACATCAAAATGCCAGGGCTCACCGGTCTGGAGGCCATCCGCCTGGGCAGAGAAATCTCGCCGGACACCCGCTACTATATTATGACCGGCTTCAATGAGTTTGAGTATGCCAAGCAGGCCATCAAGCTGAAGGTGGAGGACTATCTCATGAAGCCTTTGGACTTAAAAACCATCCAGGAGACTCTCCGGGCAGCGGAAGCGGCGGAAGCCGCCCGCCTGCGGGAACAGAAAACGGTCTTCCGAAACTGGCTGGAGAGCGTCATCAACCGCCGGGAATCCTCCCTGGGAAAATACACGGGATACTACGGCTTTGTCATGCTGATCGCCATCGACAATTCCAGCCTTCCCCCGGAATCCCTGCTGGAGATGCTGAACCCCTATCAGGACTGCTTTGTCTCCTCTTTCACCGGCAACCAAATCCTTCTGCTGTGCTTCTCCCGCAATTCCAACGACCTTCACCGCATGCTGATGGACCTGTCCGCCCAGACTTACACCGGAAAAGTATCCTGCTTTGCCTCCTCCGTCACCGGGCAGACAAAAGAGCTGAAAAATGATGTCTCCCTTCTGCTCGAACACTCCTGCCTGCGGGTTTTATACGGCATGGAAAAATTTTACTACTTAAATCCCCTGCTTGCCTGCCCGCCGGAACTTCTGCAGTTCGCCTCCCTCTGCGTTCAGTGGCAGACCGCCTGTTTCCAGAAAGATTACGGCCGATTTACCAACTGCAGCGAGCTGATCTGCCGCCGTCTGGAACATCTGAAGGACCGGGAAAAATATGAACAGAACATTTTTTCCTTCTTCGCCGCCGCGCTGCGCAGGGAGGAACCCATTCCCAGTCAGACAGACAGCCTGGGAAAATATTTCCGGGAATACGCAAAACAGTTTCTTCACGTCTCTGAGGACAGCCGCCCTGCCCAGACCATCGTCCGCTATATCAACGAGCACTGCTGCGAAGATCTTTCCATCGCCAGCCTGTCGGAACAGTTCGGATTTTCTGCCAATTATATCAGCAACCTGCTCAAGCAGGAGCTGGGCATCTCCTACAACAAGTACATTTCCCAGCTGCGGATGAACCGTGCTAAGGAACTGCTGCTCTCCACCAGCCAGTCGGTGAAAGAGATCACCGCCGCCTGCGGGTACTACAGCCAGAGCCATTTTACCAAGCTGTTCATAGAACACGAGGGCTGCACTCCCACCGAATTCCGCCGCCGCGGATCCGACCGAAAATGATCTGTCCTCCGCCCAAAAAACAGACAGCCGCGCATATATCATGCGCGGCTGCCCCTGTCTTTACTGGAAGAGCTCTGCTACCTGATCTGCCATGCTCTGCACTGCTTCTTCAGGCGTATAATTGTCTTCAAGAATGCACTTCTGCATCTCATTTGTGATGATGTCTTTCGTCTCCGCATACTCCGGAATGAAGGTCGCTTCCGCACAGTACTGCACATTGTCTGTGATAACCTGGAGATTCGGATCTTCCTCCACCATCTGCTTATAGCTGTCCTGCTCGGTACAGCTCTGTCTCACGGGAAGGTAGCCGGTGCCGTTTGCCCAGGTGATGGCATTCTCTGTGTTGGTCATGAACTTTAAGAACTCCCAGCCCGCAGCTTCTTCTTCTTCGCTGTGTCCCGCAAACATCATCAGATTGGATCCGCCTGCCGGATAAGCCCGGTCTGTCAGCATGGGAATGGCTGCCACTCCCACTTCAAAATCACAGGTCTGCTCCAGTCCTTTTAACTGAGCACTGCTCTGCATGATCATAGATGCCGTTCCTGCGGCAAATACATTTCTGCACGCCTCAGAAGAATTGTAATCCTGTCCTGACGGAACGTGCATGGTGCCTTCCGCAATCATATCTTTCCAGAGATACAACGGAGCTGTTCCGGATTCATTGTTGAAGCCGATTCCCGTCTCATCCTCGTTGTAGATGGTTCCGCCCGCATTCATCATGAGGGAGGTATAGTACCACTGATCCAGAGGGCAGGAATATCCGTAAACTCCATCTCCTGTCAGCGCTTTTGCCGTCTCCTTCAGCTCGTCCCAGGTCTCCGGCGGATTTTCCACTCCCGCTGCGGCAAACTGATCCTTATTGTAGTAGAGCACCGGAAGGCTTCTGGAATGAGGAAGAGCGATCAGAGCGCCGTCGTAATAAGACGCATCCAGAAGTCCGGGCATGAAGTCATCCAGATCAAAGTTCTCCGCATCCACATATTTCTGCAGATCCACCAGCTGACCGGAGTCTGCAAATACCCCAAGACTTCCTATCTCCATCTGAGCCACCACAGGAGCTTCTCCGGCGGCCAGAGCCGCCTGCATTTTTGTGCTTGCCTCTGTATAAGACCCCTGCTGTACTGCCTTCACATAAATCTTATCCTGAGATTCATTGAATGCTTCTGTGAGCTGTTCGATCAGTTCTCCGTTGGATGATCCCATACAGTGCCAGAACTCGATCTCAATCTTCTCATCAGCAGCCTCTGACCCATCTGCTGCCGGCGCGCTCTCTTCCGCTCCTGATCCGCAGCCCGGCAGAGCCAGGATTGCAATTCCCGCAAGCAGCATCGCTAATGTTTTCTTTTTCATAATGTCCTCCTTATTTTTTATCCCCGCAGGGTATTTTAACAGTTATTTGATTCCGGAATAAGCAAAGGAATTTCGTATCTTCTTGCTCGCCACAATATAAATCAGCAGAATCGGCAGCACCAGCACCACATTACCCGCCATAATAATGTGCCACATCTGCAGTGTCTCCGAAGACTTCAGCGCCGCAACTCCCACAGGCAGCGTGCGCAGCGCTTCTTTCGATGTCATGATCAACGGCCAGAAATAGCTGTTCCATGTGGAAATGAAAGACAGCAGCCCGATCGTCACCAGGGCCGGCTTTGCCATAGGCATCATCACCTTAAACATGATCTTCATATTGCTGGCGTCATCCAGCCTTGCCGCCTCGATCACTTCCTGCGGAATCTGCATGAAATACTGGCGAAGCATAAAGATTCCAAATGGATTAGAGATAAACGGCAGAATCAGCGGAATCAGCGTGCTAAGCAGCTTTACCTTGCTGAACATAAAGTAAACCGGAAGAAAAGTAACCTGCTGGGGAATCATCTGTCCTAAAAGCACCAGTCCGAAAAACAGCTTTTTCCCCTTATATTCATGTCTGGACAGGCTGTAAGCCGCCGGCACAATGATCAGATACTGCAGGATCAGCACCGTCACGCTGACGATCACGGAATTTTTAAAATATTGGGCGATCGGCACCACTTCAAACACGTGCGCATAATTTTCCCAATGGAGACTGGAAGGGATCAGCGTCGGCGGAAACTTCAGCGCCTCCGTCAGATCCTTTAAAGATGTGCTGACCATCCAGTAAAACGGGAAAATGAATATGACGACTACAACTGCTTTCAAGATCACATTCAGCACGCGCAAAATTTTATTGACAATAATGTCTCTCTCATACGTCGTCTGCATTGCTCTTCCCCCTTATTGATAGTGTACTTTATTTTTGCTCACGCCAAACTGCACATATGTCATCACGCACACCAACAGCAGCAGCACCACGCCCGCCGCACAGGCAATTCCCGGTTTTCCGTACCGAAACGCGTAGGCATAAATATAATATACCAGAGTGTTGGTGGAATCCACCGGCCCGCCCTGAGTCATGACATTTACCGCGTCAAAAATCTTAAAGGAAGCGATAGATGCCACCACACAGGTAAACAGGATCGTCGGCGAGATCATGGGCAGAGTAATCTTAAAAAATGTCCGTATTTTGGAAGTATTGTCCAGTTCAGCCGCCTCATAAATACTTACAGGAACGGTCTGGAGTGCCGCCAGAACCAGCAGAACATAATACCCAACGCTCTTCCATACCATCACCAGCACCAGAGAAATCATGGCTGTTTTAGGACTTGACAGAAATGGGTATTTCTCCAGCCCCAATTTTGTGAGCACCATATTGAAAAACCCGGTATCCGGCTCCATAAGCCAGAGAAACACGATAGATACCGACACCATGGAAATTACATGGGGAGTAAAAATACATGCCTCCACCATATTATTCAGTTTCTTCTGTCTGGAACCGTTCAGCCATACTGCAATGAGAATTGCCAGCACCATGGTCAGCCCCACAAAAAGTACCGTATAGATAACTGTATTTGCCAGTACTTTGTGAAAGGTGTCGTCAAAAAAGATTTCCTTGTAATTATCGATTCCCACAAATTCCTTTTTTGCAGAGATCAAACTTCCGGAGAATAAGGACCGGTAGATCAGATAGATCACCGGATAAACCGTAAATACGCACAGCAGAACTGCAGCCGGCGCAGCTGTTGCGACTCCCAAAAGCCGATCTCTCTTCTCACTTGCGCTTCTATTCTTTTTCACAGGTACGCCCCCTCCCGGCATTATTCAGAAAATGCGGTTTTTATCCGCTCCAGCTCTTTTTCATTCAGTTCAATGCGTTTTTCTTCGCTGTCAAACAGATACATGGCAGAAAACGGAACTGACACTTCCGTCTCATCCCCGGTTCCCATCTCATGGTCTGTTTTGGCCATCAGAGTTCCGTACCGGCTGTTAAGAGAATAGATGATTTCCGAACCCAGCATTTCTTTTGTGGCAACTTTCACGGAAATTCTGATATGCGGTTCTTCCACCTCTTTAAAATACAGCTTTTCCGGTCTGAATCCAAGCATCTTCCCATCCGCCAGGACATCCCGCAGCACATTCATCTGAGGTGTCCCGATAAACTGGGCCGCATATACGCAGTTGGGATTGTTGTACAGTTCCCTGGGGGAACTCTGCTGCACGATATATCCGTCTTTCATAAGCACAATCGTGTCTGCCATGGACATGGCTTCTGTCTGATCATGGGTGACGTACACAAAGGTAGTTCCCAGTTTCTTGTGAAGTTCAATCAGCTCCACCCGCATCTGTGCCCTCAGCTTCGCATCCAGATTGGACAGCGGTTCATCCATCAAAAATACTTTGGGCTGCTTCACCATCGCTCTGGCAAGAGCTACCCTCTGGCGCTGTCCGCCGGACAGTTTTGAGGGTTTCCGGTCCAGATATTCCGTAAGTCCTACAATCTCGCAGATCTCCCTGACCCGTTTCTCCCTCTCCTCCTTCGGCACCTTCTTGTTTTCCAGGCCAAAGGATATGTTCTGGCGGACAGTCATCGTCGGATACAGGGCATAATTCTGGAATACCATAGCGATGTCCCTCTTTCCGGGAGTGATATCATTCACCTTTTGTCCATCAATGTAAATATCACCTTCCGTCGGGTCATCCAGTCCTGTGATCATGCGGAGCGTCGTGGATTTTCCGCATCCGGACGGACCTACCAGAACGGTAAAAGAACCATCCGCAATATCCAGATTCAGGTTTTCGATGACAACATCTTTGTCAAACTGTTTTTTCACATTTTTCAGCTGAATCGTTCCCATCACTTCATCTCCTCTGTTTTCCTGCGCCGTGCGCTTCTTACTTTTTGAAATCGGCAGATCACAGGCGCCGCCTGTGACTGCCATTCGCCGCTCTCCCGTACGGATCAGCCTCTGCGAACTTGCTTGCGCTCATTGTACCATGAAAAAAGTCTCTGCTGTTTGCTCTTTTCTACATTGAAAATGCTGTTTTTTCCCTAAAGTCTGAGTCTTTTGTAAACAGTTGGTAAAATTTTGATTCCTTCAGAGGCAAAAAAAACGGGAACCGGAGCTGTCCTCTGACAACCTCCGATTCCCGGAAAAACTGCAGCTATTTTAATCCAACCTAATGCCATTCCGCCCATTTTAAGAAGTCTGCATGCTACGTTTTTTCTCTCATCCGAATCACTGCTTCCACATATGTTGAAGTGTACAATTCAGATTCCTAAAAAGCAGAATTTACTCTTGGCGGAGCGTCAAACTTAACTGTGAATCGTACCCTCTATATAGTGCAACGGCCCGTCGCACTATTGCTCTAATTCCTTTTCAAT
>DWWL01000081.1 GCA_019119775.1 Candidatus Lachnoclostridium pullistercoris
GTATTTACCTGATTGATGATCATATCCCCCAGCTCTGTGATGTTAAATCCCAGAACCAGTCCGCAGATCACCGGTACAATACAGAGAATAAACTGGGTGGGCAGCCGTTTGAAAAACGCGGACGCGATGATCACAGCCACCAGAATAACTGCTACTATTGTAGGATTCATAACATTTTCCTCCTTTTTCCTCTTTCAACCATTTCCAATTAGGATCTCAGGGACTGTTCTCTATTTTCGCCTCCTGTTAATTAATTTTTTTATATTTTTTCTATGTATCCCTGCTTTTCCTATCTGTTTATCTGTCTAAATTAGACATATCAGTTCATTTTCCCCTTGATTTATTAGGGATTTTAAATAAATTCTAATGAATCACAGAGAGATTGACAAGGACATTAAAGTTATATAAGATTTAATTAAAATTTATATCAGATATGGAAAGGAGGGGGAACGGTTTTTGAACATTAAATTCTACGAATATATAAAGGCCATCGCCGAAGAAGGGAGCCTTTTAAAAGCTGCTGCCAGGCTGGGGCTGTCCCAGCCTGCGCTGAGCCATTTTCTCACATCGGCGGAATTTCAGATCGGCCATCCTCTGTTTTCCCGCAGCAGCCGGGGACTGACCCCCACCGCGGTGGGATGGGTCTACATTCAGGCGGCGGATGAAATCATACGGATCAAAGCCCAGACCTACCACAACATCCGCCGTCTGTCCAGTCAGGAGGAGACACGGCTGATCCTGGGCGCCACGCCCCACCGGGGAGCGGAGATCTATTCTTCTCTGTACCGGAAATTCACCCTGCTCTACCCCAATGTCCGCCTGTCATCCCGGGAAGGCTACATGAAAACCCTCATTCAGATGCTGCTGGACGGAAAAATCGACTTTCTGCTGGGCTCCGCCTCCGATTTCCGGCAGAAAGAATACCGGTTTCTCCGGTTCTTTCGGGAGGAGATCGTGCTGGCTGTCTCCGAACACCATCCCCTGGCCGCCTGTGCCGGTTTTCCCCAGGATTTAAAACCGGTTCTCCCCTCTCTGAAAGAGGTGGAGGAGATTCCGTTTGTAAAGGCAGGTCCCAACACCACCCTTCACCAGATCACAGTCTCCCTGTTTGAGAGCCAGGAGATCTCTCCCACTGTGGTGTTCGAGACGGACAACGCCGCCGTGCAGTGTGAAATGATCCGGTCCAACCAGGGCATCGGTTTTCTGCCGGCCACCTACGTGTACCGGAATCCGGATCTGAGATGTTTTTCCCTGGAGCCGAAAGCCTGGGTCTACGCCGGCATGTATCACTTAAACGGAAGACACCTGACCAGCTGTGAACGGCACATGATCTGCATGGCCTATGAACAGAGCAAGGCCATACGGCTGAACGAGCGGTTTTTGGAGTACCCGGACGGAGTGGTTCAGGACATTTTGAGAGAATTTTTACCGGAAAACGGCACAGACGTGAAAGAAAGGAGTCAGAAATGGAGTTAAAACAGCTGAATTATATTGTAACCATCGCGGAAGAAAAGTCTCTGACCCGGGCGGCGGAAAAGCTGTTTGTCTCCAAACCCGCCCTCAGCCTCCAGCTTTCCCGGCTGGAAAAGGAGGAAGGTCTTCCCCCTCTCTTTTCCAGGACCAGAAACGGCCTGGTTCTCACAGACGCGGGGAGAATCTATGTCAACGGGGCCAGAACCATTCTGAACCTGAATGAGAAGGCCAATCTGGCTGCTAGGGAACTGACAGAGCAGAAATTTACTCTCCGAATCGCCGTAGCTCCCGTATGGGAGACTTTCTTTCTCACCAGAGTTCTTCCCCGGTTTTACCGAAAATATCCCAACGTCCGGCTGGAGATCCGGCTGTGCAACGCCAATGACGCCAAAGAGGCTCTTCTGCACCAGGGATTGGACTTGGCTCTGGTCATCGACAGCCAGGCGGAATTTTCCCTGTTCCACTCTTCTTTTCTGACCGAGGATCCGGTGGTCTGGGCCGCCGGCAGGGATTTTCAGGGAGACCCCTATGAGGCTCCCGTCATCCTTCCTCCCAGGGACACTTACTGGCGGGCCACCTGCGACACCCTCCTGGCAAAGGAGGGAATCCAGGGCGAAACTCTCTGTGAGACCTCCAACCATCCGGCCGTCTGCAGCCTCCTCTCCAGCCTGCCTGTCACCGCGCCCATGCTGCACCGGCTGTTCGCCCGGGAAAAGGGGCTGCGGCAGCTGCCTCTGTCCTACCGGTATCTCTACTATATTTCCGCGATCCGCCCCTTAAACCGCCCCGCGCCGCCGGAGCTTCAGGCCTTAGAGGAGATAATCGCCGCAGAGTTTTAGGAAAAGAAGAGCCTCGTCAATATTGGACTCATCCGCCACGCCGCCGCAGAGAACGTTGGCCAGAAGGCCAGCAAACATATTGCCGGAGTTGGATTTATCGGGGTCGGTGGTGCCCACAGAAAAGCTTCCGTAGAGCACCCCGTTCTCCTGGGATACGATGCTCTGCTTCGTGAGAGCGTCGGCCACCGCTCTTCTGGTGTACAGTACAATGGACGTGTGTAAGAATATCCGTCACGGGATTTCCACGGAAACCCGCTTCACGTACCGTCTCATGGACATCTCCCCGTCATGGGGTTCCCCCCGGTAGCCCAGGGACATGCGTTCCGGCGATGTGATGCGGACGGCTCCCGCCCGGAAAAACTGTTCCCTCAGCCGGTCATCCGCCGTCCGGGGGCACAAAATGCAGACCGTCTGAAGCACTCCCCGGAAGGGCCGCAGCCTGGAAATCAGGTCGCAGGCCGGCAGAGGGCGCACCCAAGGATTTCCGTACTGGAGAGAGACTTCCAGGCTGCTGTCCCCGAAAACGGTGACGCTGCAGCCTCTGCCTTTTAAAACCCGCTTTCTCTCCTTCACCGACTCCAGCTGAGCCGTGCGCAGCTCCAGGGCGATGGCTGCCTGCCGCCGAAGCGTCTCCAGACCGCCGCGGTCCGGCCTCTCGTGCGGCTTCGATCCGCCGCCGGTTCCCTCCCGCCGTTCCATCTCCTCCTCCAGAGCCCGAAGCAGACGGCGTCCCACATTCAGCAGGGCTCCGCCCCGCTCTGTGTCCACATAGATCCCCTGGCAGGAGCTGCACAGCAGCTGGTCGGTCTCCGCCATATGGCGGGCCAGAAGCTGAAGCTGACCGTCCAGCTCCTCCTCAGGGCCGTTTAAAGCCGCCGCGGGAAGATAGGCAAAGCTTAACCGGTTTCCCCATTCGATCAGTCTGGTTCCAGGATCCGCCAGGCGGCGAACGGCCTTCACCGCCTCATCTCCGCCCCAAACCACGATTCCGTCCGCCGCCTCCGCCAGCTCCCTCATGGATCCTTCTTCCTCCGAGGAAATAGGAAACAGATGGAGATACCTTTTTAACTTGGGCTCCGCCTGAAGCAGCCGGGAAATCAGCCATTCCGACACCGGATCTCCCCCGCCGGGCAGCTTGACCAGGTTGACGTTCCCGGTGAGCAGCCCTTCCAGGGCAGAAAACGCGGAGATTCCCTTCATATTTCCCGCCCCGATGTGAAAGAGAACCCCCAGAGGCCGCCATTTCTGCACGTAGCGTCGGCCGTTTTCCTCAAAGCAGCCGGAAGCTCCCAGGAGAAAACTTTCCTCAAAGCCCAGGGAGAACTCCCGCTCCCAGTCCGGGCCAAACTCCAGTTCCATCTGCTTTCTCAGGCTCTCCGGCGCCAGCCCGTTCCAGGCCGCCTCCAGCCGGCCGCGGGCCTCCCCTCCCGGCAGACCGCTTTCCATGAGTAGGGAAAGCAGCCTGGCCCGGTTCTCCTCCGTATCCAGCTCCTCCCTCACCCTGGCGCAGGCCCGGATCACTTCTTCCGGCTGGAGACTCATTTCCTCCAGGGCCTTTCTGGTCTCTGCTTTCCAGTTTGGATCACTCCATTTCACAGTCCCATCCCCCTTTCCGGCTCCCTGCCGTCCACCGCTTCTTTCAGCTGCTCCGCCGCTCCCGCCGCACAGGTGACAATCTGCCCCACTCCCGCCCGGCCCAGCAGATCAAAATAGGGAGTCCCGCAGCCGCAGGGACAGGCCGTCCCCGTCTCCGGCCGGCCCATGACCGCCAGATCGTCCGTCATGGTGCTTAAAAGAGGCATTCCCGTCATCATGGGAGTGACGAAGCTTAAGATGCCCGCCTCTCCGTCCGGGGCCGGTTCCAGAGTATCCGGCCGCCGCACAAACACCCGGCTGTACACCGGCACGTGGAAATGGCCCGCCGGACATCTCCGGTACAAAATATTGTGCTCTACAGAGCTGTAAAACTCAAAAATCCGTTTTTTCGGGATTCCCAGCACCTGCTCTGCCAGCCAGTTAAACTCCTCCCGCCCGATCTCTTCTCTCCAGAAGGTCTTCCAGCCGCCGCTCATGAGAATGCAGGAGGACGCCGGGAGAGCCAGTCTTTTCTTTCTCCGCTCCAGCTCCTTCGCCAGAAAATAGATATATGCCGGAAATCCCACAATCCGCAGAGGAATCCGGGAGGACGGCCCGCCGGAGAGGTAGGGAAACAGCGTTCTCTCCACCTCCTCCAGGTTCCACCGGTAAATCTCCTTTCCTCCCTCTGTCCGTTTCATTCCGTACACGCGGCTGAGGGCGGGAGCCGCGAAGGTAGCCCCGAAAGCGGTCTGCACCGCTCCCGTCTCCTCCCGCGGCCCAGGCTCATATCCCATGATCAGATACCGGCAGGGAACAGGGGAAAACACTCCGTGATGGGACAGCACCGTTTTTACCATGGCCGCTCCCCGTACCAGAGAAGGAAAATCATAAACCACCCGGCTTCGGATCCCGCCCGTTCCGGACGACACCGCCGTGCGCCGCACTTTATTTCGGGGAATGGAATACAGGCGGCGGCGCTTGAAATAGAGGGTGGGAATCACCGGGATCTTCCAGAGATCCTCCTCCCCCGTGATCTGCCCCATGGAAAATCCGTAAAAATCCAGAATATTCCGGTATCCGGCGCACCTGCTTTTATGCCAGCACAGATTTTCCCGCACTGCCTCAAGAAAAACACCGCTGCTCCCTCCAAGGTCATAGGGATCCTTCCAGGAAAACAGCCGGTCCGCCGCAGAAGTTACACTGGTGAAATTTGTCCGTCCCACAGAACCGCCTCCTTCTCTCGGTTTTTTTATATTTTACCATAAAGGAATGAAGTTTCCTAATCGGATGGGGAAAGTTCGATGAAGCAAATGGCAAAGTCTGGGTATAGCACTATCGCTCTTTCCAGTATTGCTCCGCCAGCTCCATAACAAATCTTGCCGCCTTACTGAGATGGCTGTTCTTCCTATAGATAGCTACCCAGGTTATCTTTGGATGGGACGAGAGTTTAAAACATCTGACCGTGGGCGGCAGTTCGTTTATATAATGCTCCTCAAGGAACGAGCAGCACAGGTCCAGTTCTACCATAGAGATTCGCAGCCTTCTTCCCCCTCCCTCCTGGTAAATCCTGGGGGAAAATCCGGCCTTTTCAAAAATTTTCTGCTGAATTTCCCCATTGGTACCCGTATGGGCTCCAAGGGCAAAGGGTTCTTCCTGAAATCCGCGGATATCCACGCACCAAGAGCCGTCCGCCTCCTGATATGCTTTCTTCACTAGAGGATTTTTTTCCGATACGATCACCAGCGTTTCAATGGATTTCAGTTCCCGATACCCCACCCTGTCCGTATCATTACAGGAGCTGACCGTGCCGATTCCGATATCCAGATTTCCCTGAATCACACTCTTGCGAAGAGATACGGTGTCCCCCTGGACAATATGCATCTGAACATCCGGATAGCTTCTGTAAAATCTTCGGAAAATCCAGTTCAGGATCTGATCTCCCATTCCCGGCGTTACGCCGATATTCAGTTCTTCCCTCTTCGTATTGGCTGCATCCGCAATCCGGGCATATGCATCTTTTTTGATATTTAAGATCCTGCGGCCTGCCTCCAGGTATATCTCCCCTGCTTCCGTCACCTCCCACTCTCTCCGCTTCCTTTGGAAAAGCGGCGTGCCCAACTCCTTTTCCAGATTCAAAAGCTGCTGGTTCAGGGCCGGCTGGGAGATATAAAGCTTCTCCGCTGCTTTCGTAATATTTTTTTCTTCCGCTATCGTCAGGATATTTTCGATCTGCCTAAGGTTCATAATTCTCCGCCTCTTTCTTCATCTGTAAAACCTTATAGCTTAATTCTCTTCGGACGACTGAATCTGCTTCCTGATCAGGCACAGCATATCTGCCGCCACTTTTTCCTTTTTCAAACGCTCCCCTGCCATGAATCTCAGATCATACCGCATGGGAGGATCCGCATGATAGATCTTATAGCTCTTTGTCTTTTCCCGCGCGAGCAGCCGGCTGGGAAGGAAAGCGGAGCCGTATCCATTTTGAAAAAGCAGGCTGATCCCCGAATAACTGTCCGCAGTATAGCAGTCTTCCAGATTTACGTAATAGCTCCTGAGCAGCGGATACAGCAGCTTTCCCATATGAGAGTCCTCCACAGGGATAATCAATGAGGAAGCGGAAAGCTGATTCGAATCTATGATATTCTCCCGCCCCGCCTCCTTCTCAGGTTCTCCGTTCCCGGAAAAGGGTACTGCCATCACAAGCTCTTCCTGATAGAGCAGTTCTCCGGGATCTTCTTTTATCTTTGACGGCACGCTGCTGTAGATGGCCATATCCGCAACCCCACTTCTCAGCTGTTCCAAAGCGTTCTTGGAATCTGCCCGGAACAGATTGAGGTGCATACTCGGAAATCCCGAACGGAGGGCCGAAAACAGCTGATTGCTATATAAGATAAAGACCTCGGAGCATATGGCAAGGCTCATGGTATAGCTTGATTTGATAGCCAGGGCGCTGATTCGCCGATAGGCCTCATTTTTTATATCCAGCATCTCGCCGGCGCCTTTCAGATACAGCTTTCCCGCAGGAGTGGGCATCCACTTCTTCTCTCTCCGCTCAAACAGCGCGGTCCCCAATTCCTGTTCAAGCTTTGCAAGGCACTGACTGAAGGCGGACTGGGAAATGTGTACCTCCCTGGCAGCTTTCGTTATGTTGCCCCACTTTTCCAGAGCCTTCATGTATTCCATCGTCCGTGTATTCACAAGCAGACCTCCCTTAGTGCTTCAGAATTTTACACAGTTTATTCAACAGGGCCAGAAATTCCGGGCTCATGTCCCGCCCCTTTTTATATATGATAGCTGAAAAAACCTGAATCGGAGGATCCAGCGAAAAGGGCGACACCCGGTCTAATGGTGAAAAGAAACGCCGCTGCACAATTCCTATGCCATTCCCGCTCCTGATCATGTTGTAAATCGACTTGGTGCTGGCGCTGCGAAAGACGGCGTTCGGAGAATATCCCTTTTGACGGAACCACTTAATCAGCACGTCATAGTAGGAAATTTCCTCATTCGGCATGATAAAAGGAAGATCTGCAAGCTTTGATAAATCCGCCTTCGGAAACGGATCTTCGCTTTTTACGGCCGAAGCGTCGTAGGATGTAGGGAATCCATAAGGCACGGCCAGCATCAGTTCATGCCTGACCGTCTCTATATACTCTATATCGTCTCCATAATCCTCTATATTGCCCGCGATGGTAGCCAGGACCAGATCTGCCTTTTCCTGTCTGACCATATTGATGGAACTCCGGTTATAACTCTCTACGAATTTCAGTTCCAGGGAAGGCAGCTCAGTTCCCAGATCATGATAAATCCGCGCGAACAGCTCCGCCCCTCCATTGGGAGTACCCGCTATGGTTATCACCGTGCTGCCCTCATTGGCGATCCCGCGGATATCCCGGTAGGTCTGGTTTCTGATATCCCTCATCTTTTGGGAAGCTTCCAGATAAATGATTCCTGCCTGAGTCAGCACGAGGCCGTGCCTGGACCGTATCACCAGTTTCGTATGAAACTGTTCCTCGATCGACTTCAGCCAGTTGCTGATGGCAGGCTGAGACACGCCAAGCTTTTCAGCCGCCTTTGTAAGAGATCCTGTTTCCGCCAAAGCAATCATATACTGCTGCTGTGTAATGTCCATAATACCCCCCACAATCCCAATACTAAATAAACAACAAATCAAAAACTATCACCGGAAAAACCACGTATGTCCCAAGGAACTTTAAATAACTTTTTTTAATAGTATATATAATTATAACGAGGTTGTTAAAGAAATTATTGTGTAATATAGTGATTATGCAAAGAATTTATCCGGATAAAACGTAAAAAGTAACCAAACATTAATTTCTATTATGCAAAATATTAGAGAAAGTTATTTTCCTATGGAAGGGGGATAAATTAAAAATGAATATGGATCTTATGCTGACTCTGGGAACTCTGGTAGTAGTAATCATCATGTTCCTGAGCGGAAAAGCAAATTTTGGCTTCATTGGCATGTGCTGCGCGGCATTTATGTGCGCCAGCGGCGTTCTTACATTTGACGAAGCCTATGAGAATTTCGCCAGCAACAATATTATCATGATGTGCGGCATGTTCGTTCTTGCCGGGGCCCTGAATAAAACGTCTCTTGTTAATAAAGTGCGTGATTTCATCATGTCAAGAAACGCAAGCGGCAGGACCATCGTATTCTTGTATTTAGCCGGAGTTATACTCCTTACCCAGCTGGTCAGCCCCCTGGGCGTTATCAGTATGATGCTGCCTTTAAGCGCGGCTCTGGGCGAAGACAGCCCTGTTACGACCTCTCAGCTTCTGTATCCCGGCTCGGTCGTTTCCCACGCTTCCCAGTCTTTGACTCCTCTGGGTGCAGGATTAACTTATTATGTTACAGCAAACGCTCTTCTGGAGGCAAATGGAGCAGGTCAGTACCAGATCGGTTTATTTGATAAATCGATCAGCGTTATCCTTCCCTGTATCGTTACGTTTGTTTACTTCTGGCTGGTAGGTTATAAACTGTTTTCCAAACATGAGATCGATTCCTCCCAGATTAAAAGTACGAAAGAGCGCAAAGTATGCGATCCTAAAACCGAAAAGATCATCTATGTTGTGTTCATTATCGCTATGATCTGCCTGGCATTCAGTAATTATCTGCCTGTCCCGATGCAGATTATTCCGATTATTGCGGACCTTGTTCTTGCAGCCCTCGGATGCCTGAATTCCAAAGAAGCGAAAGCTTCCATCCAGTTTGACTCTGTATTGATGATGGCCGGACTGCTCTGCCTTTCAACCGCCATGCAGAAAACCGGCGCGGCTGAAGTTGTTGCGGATATCGTCGTATCGCTCCTTGGAGGAAATCCGTCCCCCATCGCCGTGGAGATCGCATTCTTGCTGACAGGCGCAATCCTCACCCAGGTTATGAGCAACACCGCGACTTACAATGTACTGGTGCCGCTTGCGATCGTGACCGCAGTTGCCCGGGGATTTGATCCCAGAGGAATGGTTCTCGCTATCTCTCTCGCGACCACCGGCGCTATGCTCACTCCTATGTCCTCTCCTTCAGTGGCAATCGCGTTTGGAGCCGGAAAGTACACGTTGAAAGAAGTTTTCCTTGCCTGCCTGCCCGCGTTCATCATAAGAACCGTATTTGTATTTATCTCTGTAAACCTCATTTATCCGCTTTGGTAATCTGGCATTTACGGATGGATAGCTGTAAAATTATATTAGGAGGATGAATCATATGAAGATAACAAAAGTTACCACTTATTCAACCCATACCACTCAGTTCCGCAACTTCAACTTCGTCAGAGTTGACACTGACGAGGGCATCCACGGAATCGGCGAGCTTTTCTGCGTAGGTGCGGATGTGGCCGTTCAGGAGATGGTAAAGTATGTTTCCGAGTGGGTAGTCGGTATGGACCCTTTGGATCGTGAACGCATTCAGAAACGGATCATTAACTACTCCCGTTTTCCCGGAGGCTCTGTCCTGTATACCGCAGCCAGCGCCATTGACCTGGCGCTGTGGGATATTGCCGGCAAGGTAGCGAACCTTCCTGTATATAAGCTTCTCGGCGCCGTAAGGGACAAAGTACCCGTGTACTGCCACGCAAGAGGTAAAAACTCCAAGGAAACCCTGGAAAACGTTATGCCCAAGCTGGAAAAATACGGCTATAAGGCTTTCAAGGTAGGGGTTCGTTCCCTGGGGTATCATCCCTATGGCAAGGCTGAGAAAGAACTGGATGAGATGTTTGACGGCCTCCGCACAGCCCTAGGGGATGATATGGAAATCGGCATCGATATGCAGAGCAAAATCTATGAACCCTTTGAGGGCAAGCGCGTCTGCAATCTGCTGGAGCCTTACCGGCCCTTCTTTGTAGAAGAACCCATCCGCTCCGACAATCTTGAAAACTGGGCTGAGATGGCTGAAGGCGTCAACGTTCCCCTGGCCACAGGCGAGGAGATCTTTGATCCGTGGTCCTGGGAGAAGCTCATCAGCCTGCATGCGGTGGATATCCTGCAGCCTGATATCCTGCTGGCCGGTGGATTTACCGGAATGCGCAAGATTGCTGCTATGGCAGAACCCAGCTTCCGCAAACTCAGCCCCCACAATCCTTTAAGCACCCTTGCGAACTGCATCAACGTGCATTTCTGCATGTGTACCTACAACGTCACGTTCCTGGAAAATGAACCCAGAGAGGAAGGTATGGATGCGGATCTGGTTACCGACGTGCTGAAGGTAAAGGATGGATTCATAACCCCCAATGACAAACCCGGCTGGGGCATGGATCTTAATTATGAGTTCCTTGAGGCCCATCCTCCCATCGTATGGAGCCGTGTCAATCTCAGTTCTCCTAACGCTTATGATATGGACGGAGCACCCCATATCATGTAATTTGTAGTTCAGACGGCGGGTAAACAGAGGGGAAAACTGACGTCAAGCTCGCTTGTAAGTAAGTTTTCCCCTCTGTTTACACATCGGATGGACATCCGATGCTTCTTGTCCGGCTTATTGGCCGGGCAAGAAGATG
>DWWL01000082.1 GCA_019119775.1 Candidatus Lachnoclostridium pullistercoris
ACCTGTGTTTTAGTATAGAATAGAACCGATTGATTTTAGCAAGTATGAGAGAAAAGTAGTTAAGGAGGAATATCATTTATGATATCAGCTGGTGATTTTAGAAACGGCATGACACTTGAAATCGACGGCAACGTTTGCCAGATTATCGAGTTCCAGCATGTAAAACCGGGAAAGGGAGCAGCGTTTGTCCGCACGAAGATCAAGAACGTGATCAGCGGCGGTGTGGTTGAGAGAACCTTCCGTCCCACCGAGAAGTTCCCGGCCGCCAGAATCGACCGCGTGGATATGCAGTATCTGTACTCAGACGGAGATCTGTACTACTTTATGAACGTGGAGACATTTGACCAGATCGCGCTGAACAGCGACACCATCGGCGACGCCCTCAAGTTCGTGAAAGAGAACGAGATGTGCAAGATCTGCTCCTACAACGGAAACGTATTCTCCGTGGAGCCGCCGTTATTCGTAGAGCTGGAAGTAACCGACACAGAGCCGGGCTTCAAGGGCGATACCGCTACCGGCGCTACCAAGCCCGCTACCCTGGAGACGGGAGCCACCATCAATGTTCCGCTGTTTGTAAACATCGGCGACAAGTTAAAGATCGATACCCGTACGGGAGAGTATCTGTCCAGAGTATAATCTGCCGGCAGGAATAGAGAGAGAGGGACGCCTGAGAGGAAGAGGGGCGTCCTTCTTTCGTCCTGCAGGCTTGCTTTTTCCCCTGGCCTGACTTATAATATTTAGTTGTCTGGAAAACGCCCGGGACGGCAAAAATAGGCGGAAAGCCGCGCCGTTTCGGCTGCGTCAGGAAAACGAAGGAAAATGGAACAGAAAGGAAATCGGAAGAATGAAAAAGATCCTCGATTTGATCGCCGGTGAGCTGAAGCCGGTGTTTGCGGAGTGCGGATACGACGAGTCCTACGCGAAGGTGAATTTGTCCAACCGCCCCGATCTGTGTGAGTATCAGTGCAACGGAGCCATGGCCGCGGCAAAGAAATACAAAAAGAAACCGATCGACATTGCAAATGAAGTGGTGGAGAAGGCGTCCGCCAGCCCGGTGTTTGCCCAGATCACGGCGGTAATGCCGGGATTTATCAATATCCGTCTGAACGGCCAGTGGCTGGCGGAATATTTAAACGGAATGGCCTCCCAGGAAAAGCTGGGGCTGGAAGAGCCGGAGAAGCCGGAGACGATCATTGTGGACTACGGCGGAGCCAACGTGGCAAAGCCGCTCCATGTGGGCCATCTGCGGGCGGCCATCATCGGTGAGAGCATTAAGCGCATGGGAAGATTTCTGGGAAATCATGTGATCGGTGACGTTCATCTGGGGGACTGGGGTCTGCAGATGGGACTGATCATTGAAGAGCTTCGGGACCGGAAGCCGGACCTTCCCTATTTTGATCCCGACTTTAAGGGAGAATATCCGAAGGAGGCCCCCTTCACCATCAGCGAGCTGGAGGAGATTTACCCGGCGGCCAGCGCCAAGTCCAAGGAGGACACGGAAGCCGGACATGCCTTCAAGGAGAGGGCCCAGACGGCGACCTTCCAGCTGCAGAACGGCTACCCGCCCTACCGCGCCATCTGGAAGCACATTATGAGCGTGTCCCTGGCGGACTTAAAGAGAAACTATGACAGCCTGGACGTTCATTTTGACCTGTGGAAGGGAGAGAGCGACGCTCAGCCCTATATTCCCGGCCTGATCGATGACCTGATCGCAAAGGGACTGGCCTACGAAAGCCAGGGAGCCCTGGTGGTGGACATCGCCGAGGAGACGGACGCGAAGGAGCTGCCTCCCTGCATCATCCGCAAGTCGGACGGAGCGGCTCTCTATGCCACCTCTGATCTGGCAACCATCGTGGAGCGGGAGCAGGATTTCCACCCGGATCACTACATCTATGTGGTGGACAAGCGCCAGGAGCTCCATTTCACCCAGGTGTTCCGCGTGGCAAAGAAGGCCGGGATCGTGGGGCCGGAGCGGAAAATGGATTTCCTGGGCTTCGGCACCATGAACGGACGGGACGGAAAGCCCTACAAGACGAGAGAGGGCGGCGTCATGCGTCTGGAGAAGCTGATCGCCGAGGTGAACGAGGCAGCTTACCAGAAGATCATGGAAAACCGCACCGTGTCGGAGGAAGAGGCGAAGGAGACGGCCAAGATCGTGGGCCTGTCCGCGTTAAAGTACGGCGATTTGTCCAACCAGGCGGCCAAGGACTACGTGTTTGACATCGACCGGTTTACCTCCTTTGAGGGGAACACAGGACCTTACATCCTCTACACCATTGTGCGGATCAAATCCATTCTGAACAGAAGCGGCGGGCTGGCGGAGACGGCGAAGATCCTTCCGGCGGCCACGGATGCGGAGCGGGCGCTTCAGCTGGAGATCACCAAGTACAACGAGGTATTGAACGCCGCGTTTGACGAGCTGGCTCCCCACAAGATCTGCCAGTACGTGTATGATCTGTCCAACGCCTGCAACCGTTTCTACCACGATACGAAAATCATCACAGAGGAAGATGAGAAGCAGAAAGAGAGCTGGCTGGCTCTGGTGCGCCTGGCAAAGGACGTGCTGGAAACCTGCATTCATCTTCTGGGAATCCAGGCTCCCGACCGGATGTAAGATCCGCCGGCAGCCGGGAAAAGAGCAACCTCCGTCGGGGAAGACCCTGCCGGGGGTTGTTTTCAAACACAGGGGGGAGCAGAAAGTTTCATGACGATCACTGAATTTTCATCCAATACATTCTGGAAGGGAGAGACAGGCATCAAGGCGTCCGTGTCAGACGGAAACCGGGTGTACCGGTCCTCCCTCTATCTGAAAAACGGGCAGGTATTTGACTACTCCTGCACCTGCGCCGACGGCCGGTCCTACAGGGGAATGTGTCCCCACTGCGCGGCTCTTCTGGCCTACTATAACGCGAGAAAGAAGGAGGAAAACGGCCGCTCTGTGTACACTTCCCAGGAGATCCGGGGGATGATCCGGGAGTACACCAACCGGGAGGTGGCCGGGATCCTGCGGGAGGAAGAGGGGGCGGATGTGACCCTCCGCCCCCGCCTGCTGGTAAAAAGTTCCGGCCTGCAGCTGGAGTTTGAGGTGGGAAAAGAGCGGTTTTACGTGATCCGCGACCTGACGGCCTTCGGGGAGGCGGTGGACGGCGGGACCATGGTCCGCTATGGAAAACAGTTTGCCTTTCACCACAGCCTGTCGGCGTTTACGCCTGAGAGCCGGCCCCTGGCGGAGTTTCTCATGGACCTGCTCCACACTTACCGGGATTACTGCGCCCATTTTCACCGGCCCGGCCCGTCCGCGGCCCCTCTTTCACGAAGTGTTCAGCTGAACAAGGGGGATCTGGACCGGTTTTTTGAGCTGATGATGGGGCGCGTCCTGGAGGTGGAGGACGGCAGAGGACAGAGGAGAAAACTGGCGGTGACGGAGGAGATGATCCCTCTGACGGTCCGGGTGGATAGAAGCGGCCGGGACGGGATTTCCATCACCCTGCCGGAGGGACTGTTCTACGCCAAAGGGGAGGCGGCCGTCTATCTGGCCTCGGAGGAGCGGCTCTGCCGCTGCAGCGGGGAGTGCGGCCGCGATCTGGCGGTGTTTTTCGACGGGATCCGCAGAGGCATGGGCGGAAGGACGCTGGAGATCAATGACCGGGATCTGCCCCTGTTTTACGAGCGGGTGGTGAAAAAGCTGGAGCCGTATATGAATTTTTCATCGGAGGAGGTGCGGCTGGAGGATTATGAACCGCAGGAGCTGAAGGCCCGCTTTGCCTTTGACAGCCCGGAGCCGGGGAAGGTGGTGCTCCACCCAACCCTGTCCTACGGGGATTTTTCCTTTCACCCGATTGAGGATGAGACAGTGCCGCGGACGGTGTGCCGGGATGTGCCGGGGGAGTTCCGCATCAGCCAGGCCATCACCCGCTATTTTAAATACCGCCAGGAGGACGGAAATGATCCGGTGATCCAGGACGATGAGGAGGCGGTGTACCGGCTGCTCACAGAGGGGATTCCGGAGTTCCAGGCCCTGGGAGAGGTTGTGGTGACGGAGGAGATGAAAAAGCTGCGGGTGGTTCCCCCGCCTGCCGTCACTGTGGGCGTCTCCTGCGCGGGAAACTGGCTGGAGCTCAAAGTGGACGCGGAGGGAATGAGCCGGCAGGAGCTTTTGAAGATCCTGGACAGCTACCGCCAGAAAAAGAAATATTACCGCTTAAAATCAGGGGAATTCCTGGAACTTAAGGACGACGGGCTTCTGACGGTGGCCGGGATGCTGGACGGCCTGGGGCTGACAAAGGGCCAGATGGGGGAGGATGTGATCCGCCTGCCGGGCTACCGGGCTTTTTACCTGGATTCCATTCTGGAGGCCCGCCGCGGGATGAGCGTGTACCGGGACCGGATGTTCAAGACGGTGGTCCGGGAGATGAAGGCGGTGGAGGACAGCGACTTTGAAGTCCCGGAAACGTTTCAGGGCGAGCTGAGGGAGTATCAGAAGCTGGGATTTAAGTGGATGAAGACCTTAAATGAGCTGGGATTCGGCGGGATCCTGGCGGATGATATGGGCCTGGGAAAGACGGTCCAGGTGATCGCTCTTCTGCTGGATGAAAAAAAGAAGCGGGAAACAGCCCGGCCGTCCCTGATCGTCTGTCCGGCCTCCCTGGTCTACAACTGGGAGAATGAGCTGGAAAAATTTGCCCCGTCCTTAAAGGTGCTGCTGGTGACAGGAAATGCGGCCCAGAGGAAGGAAGCGGCCGCCCATGCCGGGGAGTACGACGTGGTGGTCACGTCCTATGACCTGCTCCGCCGGGACATCGGCCTGTATGAGGGCCTGGATTTTGGCTACGAGATCATTGACGAGGCCCAGTACATCAAGAACGCGGGGACCCAGAATGCCAGAGCGGTGAAGGCGGTCCGCTCTGCGTCCCGGTTTGCCCTCACGGGAACGCCCATCGAGAACCATTTAGGGGAGCTGTGGAGCATTTTTGACTATCTCATGCCTGGGTTTCTGTTCAGCTACCAGAAATTCCGGAAGGAGTATGAGATCCCTGTCGCACGGGACGGGGACAGCCGGGCGCTGGACCGCCTTCACCGGCTGATCGGCCCCTTTGTGCTGCGCAGGCTGAAGAGCCAGGTGCTAAAGGAGCTGCCGGAGAAGCTGGAGACGGTGGTGTACTCCCGGGCGGAGGGGATGCAGAGAGAGCTCTACACCGCGAACGCTGCCCTCTTAAAGGAAAAACTGGAGTCCGGGGAGTTTGAGAACGAGAGGTTCCAGGTATTGGCGGCCCTCACCAGGCTGCGGCAGATCTGCTGCCATCCCGCTCTGTGCTACACCAACTACCGGGAGAGCAGCGCCAAGCTGGAAACCTGCGTGGACCTGATCCGGGATGGCACGGCGGGCGGACACCGGATCCTTTTGTTTTCCCAGTTTACCTCCATGCTGGAGCTGATCGGGAAACGGCTGAAAAAGGAGGGAATCCCCTTTTACTGCCTGACGGGGGAGACGCCGAAGGAGGAGCGCATCCGCCTGGCCGGCATTTTCGGACAGGACGAGGTGAAAGTCTTCCTCATCTCATTAAAGGCCGGCGGGACCGGGTTAAATCTGACGGCGGCGGACATGGTGATCCACTACGATCCCTGGTGGAACGTGGCGGCCCAGAATCAGGCTACGGACCGGGCCTACCGCATCGGGCAGGAGAAGAAGGTCACAGTGTTCAAGCTGATCATGAAGGATACGGTGGAGGAAAATATGCTCCGCCTTCAGCAGATGAAGCAGAGTCTGGCGGACGGGGTGATCACAGAGGGAATGACCGAGCTCACCTCCCTCACCGGCCGCGACGTGATGAGGCTTTTGGAGGGATAGGAGCCATGGAAAAAATTTATCACAAATCCCTGCCGGAGAAGACGGCGGACGGGATCTCCGACTTCATTTACCGGGAAAACTACGGTGCGGGGGCGAAGCTGCCGGGGGAGAAGGAACTGGCGGCCATGCTGGAGGTGAGCCGCAATACGGTGCGGGAGGCGATCCGGATCCTGGCGGAGAAAAAAGTGGTGGAGGTGCGCCGGGGAGCGGGAACTTTTGTCTCCTCCCGCCGGGGCTTAAGCGACGACCTTCTCGGACTGTCTCTGGTCAGCGATAAAAAGAAGCTGGTCCGGGATCTTTTAGAGCTGCGCCTTCTCATCGAGCCCAGGATGGCGGCCATGGCGGCGGAGCGGGCCAGCGCGGCCCAGATCGCCCGCCTGAAGGAGCTGTTTTTAAAGATGGAAAAAGAGTGGCTGGCGGGGCACATTTATTTTGAGCAGGATATGGAGTTTCACACCTTCATCGCCGGATGCAGCGGGAATCTGGTGGTCCACAGCCTGCTGCCGCCGATCCAGCAGGCCATTCTTCTGCAGGAGAATGTCACGGGAAAGCGGCTGGGAAAGAAGACGGTGGAGGCCCACCGCAGGATCCTGGCGGCGATCGAGGGACGGCGTTCCTGCGAGGCCCAGGACGCCATGACGGTCCACCTGATCCAGAACCAGGAGAGGATCCTGGAGCTGATGAGAGAAAAATAGACAAATAGGTACTTTTTCCCGCAGGGAGAGGAGAAAGCGATTCCTTTTTTGCGGGCAGGGTTGAGGAGAGAAAAGAAGCTGTGGTATAAGAGAGCCATAGCTTCTTTTTTTCGCGGAGAACGAAAGGTTTTGGAGCGGAAAAGGCTGCGGCCGGACGGAGGCCGCAGAAAGAATCTTTTTGTTTTGGAAAAATGAAAGGGACAGGAGGATCATCAGGGATATGAAAAATTTTGACGTGGCGGTGATCGGCGCCGGCGTAATCGGCTGTGCCGTTGCCAGAGAGCTTTCCAGATACCGTCTGACCATCGGCGTGCTGGAAAAAGAGCTGGATGTGGCCTGCGGCAATTCCAGCCGGAACACGGGAATGCTCCACGCCGGCTTCACCTACAAGCCGGGCAGCTTAAAGGCAGAGTGCGCCGTGGAGGGCAACCAGGAGTTTGACCAGGTGGCGGAGGAACTGGATGTGCCCTTTAAGCGGACGGGAAAGCTGGTGGTGGGTTTTACGGAACACGACCGGGAGAACATCCTGAAGTTTAAGGCCATCGGAGAGAAAAACGGCGTCCGCGGGATGCGGATGGTGACGAAGGAGGAGATCCGCAGCATTGACGAGCATGCCGGCGGAGAGTTTGCCATGTACGTGCCGGATTCCGGAATCCTGGATCCCATGCAGTACACCATCGCGCTGGCGGAGAACGCGGCCAAAAACGGTGCGGAATTCCTGTTTGGACGGAAGGTGACGGCCATCGACCGCCGGGAGGATGACTACCTTATCCGCACAGAGACGGGGGAGGAGATCAGGGCCCGCTGGGTGATCAACTGCGCCGGCATGTACGCGCCGGAGATCTCAGAAATGCTGGGCTATCCCTGCTATCCCACGAAAGGCTTCAAGGGAGAGTATTTCGTGCTGGACAAAAAGGCAGGCAAATACCTGGGAATCCCGGTCTACCCCGCTCCCAACGACAAGGGCGGCTTTATGACCCACGCTACCCCCACGGTGGACGGAAATGTGCTGGTGGGGCCGGACTCCTATGTGACGGAGGACCGGGAGGACTACAGCGTGACGAAAGATCATCTGGACGGCCTGATCGAGGACGGCCGGAAGATGTTCGACCACATGGAGAGTCAGTATTTCATCCGCAATTTTGCCGGCATCCGCTGGAAACGGTATGATCCGCAGACGGGAGAGATCCTGGATTTCCTGCTGGAGGCGGATGAGGCTCATCCCAGGACCGTCAATCTGGTAGGAATCGAATCGCCGGGCATCACCTGCGCCCTGCCCCTGGCCAGAAGAGCGGTGGCAAAGCTGGTGGAGAGAGAAAATCCCGCGCCCAACGAGGCGTTTGACCCCAGGCGGCCCGGAATCCGCCGTTTCAGCGAGATGACGGCGGAGGAGAAAAAGGAGGCCATTGCCGCAGATCCGGAGTACGGGGAGGTGGTCTGCCGCTGCGAGAGCGTGACGAGGGCGGAGATCCGCCAGGCCATCCACAACCCTCTGGGCGTGCACACGGTCACAGGAATTAAGAACAGGACCAGAGCCACCATGGGAAGGTGCCAGGGCGGCTACTGCGAGACAAGAATCACCAGGATGATCGAGGAAGAGCTGGGGATTGCGCCGGAGGACGTGCGCTATTCCAGAGAAGGCGGATATATGTTTACGGGAAAGGTGAGGGATGACAGATGAGAGAGATTGACGCAGTAATCATCGGCGGCGGCCCGGCCGGTCTTTCGGCGGCGGTCCGCCTGTGGGAAAAAGGAGTGAGAAATCTGCTGATCCTGGAGCGGGAGCACGAGCTGGGCGGAATCCTGCGCCAGTGCATCCACGACGGTTTCGGCCTGACCCGCTTCGGCGAGACGTTAAGCGGCCCGGAGTATGCCCAGAGATTTATTGATCTGGTGGAGGAATACCAGATCCCCTATGTGACAGACGCGACGGTGATCGACATTACGGAGGACAAAAAGGTGACGGCGGCGTGCCGGGACGGACTGCTGGAGATCCAGGCCAAAGCAGTGATCCTGACCATGGGCTGCAGGGAGCGCACCAGAGGCGCCATCCGCATTCCCGGGGACCGGCCGGCCGGGGTGTACACGGCCGGAGTGGCCCAGGCGTACATCAATCTCCAGAACCGGATGGTAGGCCGGGAGGTGGTGATCCTGGGCTCCGGCGACATCGGCATGATCATGGCCAGGAGACTGACCCTGGAAGGCGCCCATGTGATCGGCGTATTTGAGGTTCAGCCCTACGCCAGCGGTCTTCCCAGAAACATCCTTCAGTGCCTGGACGATTACGGGATCCCCCTGCATTTAAGCCACACGGTGACGGAGATCAGGGGAAGAGAGCGGCTGGAGTCAGTGGTGATCTCCCAGGTGGACGAGCGCATGAACCCCATACCGGGAACGGAAAAAGAATATCCCTGCGACACGCTCATCCTGTCTGTGGGCCTGATCCCGGAAAATGAGCTGTCCCTCTCAGCGGGAGTACAGCTGGACAGCCGGAGCAAGGGGGCTGTGGTGGATGAGCACCATCAGACGACAGTTCCCGGGATCTTTGCGGCGGGAAATGTGCTGCAGGTACACGATCTGGTGGATTTTGTGTCCGCCGAGGCGGAGGAGCTGGCAGACTCAGCGGCGGCCTATTTAAGGGACGGAGAGCTGGCAGAGTGCAGGCTGGCGGTCGTCACTGATGGGAATGTGACCCACACCATTCCCCAGAAGATCAGCGGCACGTCAGATTTCAAGCTGTCTCTCAGGGTGAGAAGGCCGATCAAAAACTGCAGGATCCGCCTGGTGCAGGGCGGTGAGACGGTCTGTGAGAGAAAGATGGCGAAGGCCATCCCGGCGGAGATGATTCAGATCCCTGTGAAGGCGGCCCGGCTGAAAAAAGGGGAAGACCTGGAGGTGAAAGTGGAATGGTGAGAACATTTACCTGTATTATGTGTCCGAGAGGATGTTCCGTGACCGCGGAGGTTTCCGGGACGGAAGTGAGCTCCGTGGAGGGGAATTTCTGCCCGAAGGGAAGAGAGTATGTGATCCAGGAGCTGACGAACCCCATGAGGAATATCGCCTCCTCAGTGCTTGTGGAAGGCGGGGAGCTGCCTTTGGCCAGCGTGCGCTTAAACCGCCCCATCCCGAAGGACAGGATCTTTGACGTGATGGCTGAGATCCGGAAGATCCGGCTGACGGCGCCTGTGTCCATCGGACAGACGGCTCTGGAGAATGTGCTGGGGCTGGGAAGCGATGTGATCGTCACAAAAAATGTGAGGGAAAAGCATTAAGGCTCTTCCCTCAGTATGGGATTATCTGAGGTCCTGTGTTCCGTTTCCTTTGAAAAACGGATCTTCAGGGCCTCATTTTCTCTGTAATGGAGGCGGAAACAGCCGGCGTAGAGCACGTCCAGCAGGTAAAGCACAGACAGATTGATGGAAAAATTTCCCAGATTGGAGATCAGCTTCTGTCTGGTGGAAATGTACAGGCGGCAGCTGCACAGATCTGCCAGAGTGTTGGAGCCGTAGGAGGTGATGGAGATGGTGGGAACATTCCGCTTCCCCAGCCGTCTGGCTGCCTCAATATTTCTGGGAGTCTCCCCGGAGTAGGAGATTAAGATAAAGCAGCTGTCGGCGTTCCGGTAGCAGGCTTCATAGTAGACTCCGGTGCTGGGGGAGATGATCACCGTCTTCCCGATCTTTGACATGCTCTCCCGGAAGGCGGACGCAAGGTCGCTGTAGACGCCTGCGGAGGCAATGTAGATGTTCTGTGCCTTGTCCAGAATGGCCACGGCCGTCTCCAGCTCTCTCTGGTTTAAGAGGGAGAGGGTGTCCCTCACTGTCTCGCTGTAAAGGCCGGACAGCTTTCCCGCCACGGTCATGGGCGGGTCTGTTTCCAGAAACGGCCGGTTGGCGTCAATATCCTGGAAATGGGAGGAGAGGTAGGCGGTTTCTTTTAAGTAAGCGTCGCGGAAATCGGCGTATCCCTCAAAGCCCATTCTCTGGCAGAAGCGCATCACTGTGGCCGGTGAGGTGAACGTGGCCTGGGCCACATGGCGGATGCTCTCTCCGTCCAGAGCAAACTGGCGGTTTAAAAAATAAGCGGCGATGCTTTTTTCCGCTTCAGAAAAAAGGTCATGATTTTTCAGTTGGTCCTGAATCAGCATAACGGCCTCCTTGGAGTTCATCCGGTCCGGTGAAACAATGTTTCGCGGGAAAAGCCTTCCGCCGGGGAAATTTGACGGCGCTGTTCCCATCTGGCCCGGACCGCTTTACTTTCAGCTGAAATCCATTATACTATTTTTAAAGGAAAAAAGAAAGACGGGAATCCGAAATCATTCATGGCAGGGATGACTCGGAGATCTTTTTGACATATATCTTATCTTTCAGGGAAAAAGCGCGGCGCGGTCCGCGCCTTTTTCGTTTGGAAGGAAACGCCGTTTTCTTGAAAGGAAACGCCCCTTTCTGCCAGACAGAAACGCTCTGCGAAACGCTCCCGCCGAAGCCAACTGCCGGGCGTCCGCGCCGGGGTGAAACATCGTTCCGCGATTTTCTCGAAAAACGATGGAAAAATGGATAACAATGTTTCACTTTGCACAGAATATATTTACATACCGCTGTATCTTTTGTATAATTTTCAGCAGTCGGGACGGAAAAGTCCCTGATGCAATCCACGGCAACAACACTTAGAAGAAAGGCGGTTTAAGACATGGAAGGCGCAGTAAAGATTGTGACGATCGGAGGAGGCAGCAGCTATACCCCGGAGCTGATGGAAGGCTTTATCAAGAGATACGAGGAGCTTCCCATCCGGGAGATCTGGCTGGTAGATATTGAGGAAGGCAGAGAGAAGCTGGAGATCGTGGGGAAGATGGCTCAGAGAATGTGGGACGCGTCCCCCTATGACGTCAAGGTGCACCTGACCCTGGACAGAAGAGAGGCGTTAAAGGGCGCGGATTTTGTCACCACCCAGTTCCGCGTGGGCCTGCTGAATGCCCGCATCAAGGATGAGAGGATTCCCTTCTCCTACGGGATCCTGGGACAGGAGACCAACGGAGCGGGAGGGATTTTCAAGGCGTTCCGCACCATCCCGGTGATCCTGGACATTGTAAAAGATATGAAGGAGCTCTGCCCCAATGCCTGGCTGATCAACTTCACTAACCCCAGCGGAATGGTGACGGAGGCGGTTATGCGCTACGGCAACTGGGAGCGGGTGATCGGCCTGTGCAACGTACCGGTGGGAGCCATGATGAAGGAGCCGGCCATGATCGGCAAGACCCTGGACCAGCTGGTCTACAAATTTGCCGGCCTGAATCATTTCCACTGGCACAGAGTCTTTGACCTGGATGGAAATGAAGTGACCAGACAGATCATCGACGCCATGTACGAGGGAAAAGACGGCGGCGTGCCTGCCAATATTTTCGATGTTCCGCTGTTTAAAGAGCAGCTGGACGAGATCGGCATGATCCACTGCGGATATCACCGCTATTACTACAGACAGGAAGAAATGCTGGCCCACGGCCTGGAAGAGTACAACACCATCGGGACCAGAGCCCAGCAGGTAAAACAGACGGAGGCGGAGCTGTTTGAGCTCTACAAGGACCCGAACCTGGACCACAAGCCGGAGCAGCTGTCAAAGAGAGGCGGCGCCCACTACAGCGATGCCGCCTGCGAGACGATCGCCGCGATCTACGGCAACAAGAACACCCACATGGTGGTGACGACGAGAAACAACGGAGCTCTGCCGGATCTTCCGCCGGAGTCCGCTGCTGAGGTCTCCAGCTTTATCGGAGCCACGGGAGCCCGTCCCATCGCCTTCGGAAAGCTCCATCCGGCAGAGTGCGGCTGGCTGCAGTGCATGAAGAACATGGAGTGGTGCGTGGAGGAGGCCGCCGTCACCGGAAATTACGGTCTGGCAATGCAGGCATTTTTCTTAAATCCCCAGATCCCGTCCGGAGCTACGGCAAAGCGGGTGCTGGATGAGCTGCTCATCGCCCACAAGAAATACCTGCCCCAGTTTGCCGACACCATCGCCCGCCTGGAAAAAGAGGAAATCACCATCAAAGATGATGTGGCCAGAGAGCTGACCGAGCAGGGACTGTAAAAACAGAAACCGCAGAACAGAATACATAAATGGCGGGAGCCGGGAGTGATTGTCGGAAATCATTCCCGGCTCCTTCTGCATGGCCGGCGGGGGTATGGCCGTCCCCATTTCCCATATGCTGCCCTTCCCGGCCCGGTAAGCCTTGCGCACTGGAAAAATCTGTGATATGATACGGTAGACATTGACTTACTTAAGGAAGAAACATCATGGAACGATATCTTATAGTCTGCCCGCTGGTATTTCTGGCAGGGCTTGTTGATTCGATTGCCGGGGGCGGGGGACTGATTTCTCTCCCGGCTTATCTTGTGGCGGGAGTGCCGCCCCATGTGGCTCTCGGCACGAACAAGACCAGTTCCTCCATGGGGACCATCATCTCCACGGCCAGGCTGGCAAAAAACGGATTTGTGGACTGGAAAGCGGCTGTGCCCGGCGGGATCTGCGCCATTTTGGGGGCAGTCTGCGGGGCCTCTGCCAGCCTTTATGTCAGTGAGGAGGTCATCACCCACATGATGCTCCTGATCCTGCCGGTGGTGGCCTTTTACGTGCTCCGCACCAAAAACATGGGAGAGAATGGGCGCACGGGGACGATCACAGGACTGAGGCTGACTGCCATGGTCTGCGCCTTCGGCCTGGTCATGGGCGTGTACGACGGATTTTACGGGCCGGGGACCGGCACCTTCCTTCTCCTGCTGCTCACCGGGGTGGCCCACATGGACACCAGACGGGCCGCGGGAGTGACGAAAGTGCTGAACCTGTCCTCCAATCTGTCAGCCCTGCTCACCTTCCTGGTAAATGGGAACGTGGATTATTCCCTGGGGCTGGTGTCCGGACTGTTCTGCATCGCCGGTCATTTTATCGGCTCTTCCCTGGTGGTGAAGGGAGGCAGACGGGTGGTGCGCCCGGTGATCCTGGTGGTGCTCTGCATCCTGTTTGGAAAACTGGCGATGGGCTTTTAGAAAATCTGAAAAACGCGGAGATCATTTATATAGAAGAGAGGAGTATGGGAAATATGAAGTGGAAGAAATTTACCCTCAATACCACCACGGCGGCCGTAGACCTGGTGAGCAGCCTGCTGGACGAGCTGGGGATCGAGGGCATTGAAGTGGAAGATCATGTGCCCCTGACGGAGGCGGAGACGAAGGGAATGTTCATCGACATTCTCCCGGATCCGGGGCCGGACGACGGGAAGGCAAAAGTCAGCTTTTACCTGGACGATGAGAAGCTGGAAGGACTGGAGGAGCTGCTGCGCCAGATCGAGGAAGGACTGGATGATTTAAGCGAGTTCGTGGACGTGGGAGAGCGGACCATCCAGGTGTCCGAGACGGAGGATAAGGATTGGATCAACAACTGGAAACAGTACTTCAAGCCTTTCACCGTGGACGACATCTTAATCAAGCCCACCTGGGAGGAGATCCCGGAAAATGACAGGGACAAGCTGCTGATCCAGATCGATCCGGGAACGGCTTTCGGCACGGGACAGCATGAAACGACCCAGCTGTGCATCCGCCAGCTGAAGAAATACGTGACGCCCGGCTGCACAGTGCTGGACGTGGGCACCGGCAGCGGAATCCTGGGCATTACCGCCCTGAAGCTGGGAGCGGGACATGTGTTCGGCACGGATCTGGACGACAACGCCATCACGGCGGTGGGAGAGAACCTGGAGGCAAACCAGATCGAAGACGGCCGGTTTGAGGTGGTGCAGGGAAACATCATCGACGAAAAAGAGGTGCAGGACGCGGCGGGCTACGGCTGCTACGACATAGCGGTGGCCAACATTCTGGCGGACGTGATCATCCTTCTGCAGAAGGAGATCCCGGTGCACTTAAAGAAAGGCGGCATCTTTATCACCTCCGGTATCATCAATATGAAGGAGGAGGCAGTGCGGGAAGCATTTGCGGCCAACGATCAGTTTGAGGTGGTGGAAGTCACCTACCAAGGAGAGTGGCTGTCCGTGACCGCCAGAAAGAAGTAAGCCATGTTCCGTTTTTTTGTTTCCCAGGATCAGATTGATGAGAGAGAAGGGCGGGTGGAGATCACCGGCCCGGATGTAAACCACATCCGCAACGTGCTGCGCATGAGCCCGGGAGAGAAGATCCGCATCAGCAACGGAAAGGACAGGGATTATCTGTGCGCGGTGCTTTCCGCGGAGGAAGATCGGGTGACGGCAGAGATTCTGGAGCGGGAGGAGAGCACAGAGCTGCCCGCTAGGATCTGGCTTTTTCAGGGACTGCCAAAGAGCGACAAGATGGAGCTCATCATCCAGAAAGCGGTGGAGTTAGGCGTTTACTGCATCGTGCCGGTGGCGACCAGGCGGGCAGTGGTAAAGCTGGACAGAAAAAAGGAAGAGGCCAAGCGGAGACGCTGGAATGCCATCTCCGAGAGCGCGGCCAAGCAGAGCAAGCGGCTGATCATCCCGGAGGTGCGGGAGGTGATGAGCTTTTCCGACGCCTGCCGCCTGGCGTCCTCCTTTGACAGGAATTTCATCCCCTACGAGAAGGCTGAGGGGATGGAAAAGACCAGAGAGGAACTGCGGGCAGTGGGCTCCGGCATGGAAATGGGAGTGTTCATCGGCCCGGAAGGCGGCTTTGACGAGGAGGAGATCCGGACGGCAATGGAGGCGGGGATCCGCCCCATCACGCTGGGGAAGCGGATTCTGAGAACGGAGACGGCAGGACTTTACGTGCTGTCCGTGCTGGGATTCCTTCTGGAAGACGGAGAAGACGGGCCGGCCTTTGTATCAGACAGGGAGAGGATATAGAATGGAAGTATATTTTGACAATTCGGCGACCACCAGAGTCCTTGACAAGGTTGTGGCCGCAATGGATCAGATGATGACGGAAAATTACGGCAATCCTTCCGCCCGCCACATTATGGGCGTGAGGGCGGAAAACGCGGTGAAGCAGGCGGCATCCCAGGTGGCGAAGACGCTGAAAGTAAAGGAGAAGGAGATCCTTTTTACTTCCGGCGGCTCCGAGTCTAACAATATGGCGCTCATCGGCACAGCTCTGGCCAATAAGCGGGCGGGAAAACACATTATCGCCTCCAATATTGAGCATCCGTCCATCTACAACACTCTGGGCTTTCTGGAGGAGATGGGCTTTGAGGTGACTTATCTCAAAGTGGACGCAAAAGGCCATGTGGACCTGGACCAGCTGCGGCAGGCCATGAGGCCGGACACCATTCTGGTCTCCGTCATGTATGTGAACAACGAGGTGGGAGCCGTGGAGCCGGTGGAGGAGATCGGAAAGATCGTCCACGGCGTCAATCCGGCGGCTGTCTTTCACGTGGATGCCATCCAGGCCTACGGAAAGTTCCAGATCCGTCCGAAAAAGCAGGGGATCGACCTGCTCTCCGTCAGCGGGCACAAGCTCCACGGGCCGAAGGGCATCGGTTTTCTCTACATTGACGAGCATGTGAAGATCCGCCCCATTATCTACGGCGGAGGACAGCAGAGAGGCATGCGCTCCGGCACGGAGAACGTTCCCGGGATCGTGGGAATGGGAGTGGCGGCTGAGGAGGCTTACACCGGCTTTGAGGAGAAGGTGGGGCATTTGTATGCCCTGAAGGATCACATGCTGGAGCGGCTGAGCGAGGTGGAAGGGGCTTACCCCAACAGCTATCCGGGCAAGGAGAGCGCTCCCCAGGTGGTGAGTGTCAGCTTCTCGGGAGTGCGCAGCGAAGTGCTCCTCCACGCGCTGGAGGACAAGGGGATCTACGTTTCCTCCGGCTCCGCCTGCTCTTCCAACCACCCGGATGTGAGCGGGACCTTAAAGGGGATCGGCGTGAAGCAGGAGCTTCTGGACTCCACCCTGCGGTTCAGCTTCGGACGGTTCAACACTATAGAAGAAGTGGACTACTGCATTGAGACACTGAAGGAATTACTGCCGGTGCTTCGCCGGTATCAGAGAGGATAAATTTATGGAATTCAAGTCATTTTTAATCAAGTACGCGGAGATCGGCACAAAGGGCAAGAACCGCTACCTCTTTGAGGACGCTCTGATCAAGCAGATCAAGAGGGCCTTAAAAGAGGTGGACGGCCATTTTGTCATCACCAAAGAGTCCGGCCGCATCTACGTGGACGCGGAGGGAGAATACGATTACGACGAGACGTTAGACGCCTTAAAGCGGGTGTTCGGAATCGTGTGGATCTGCCCCATGGTCCAGTTTGAGGACCGGGATTATGAGAATATCAAAAAACAGATCGTGGCCTACATGGACGAGGTGTATCCGGACAAGCACCTGACCTTCAAGGTCAACGCCAGAAGAGGGGACAAGAGCTACCCCCACATGTCTGAGGAGATCAACCGTGACATGGGCGAGGTGATCTTAAACGCCTTCCCGGAGACGAAGGTGGACGTCCATCACCCGGACGTAATGCTCCACATTGAGGTGCGGAAAAAAGTGAACGTCTACTCCCTGATGATCCCGGGAGCCGGCGGAATGCCGGTGGGAACCAACGGGAAGGCCATGCTCCTGCTCTCCGGCGGCATTGACAGCCCGGTGGCGGGCTGGATGATCGCCAAGAGAGGAGTAAAGATCGACGCTGTCTACTTCCACGCGCCGCCATACACCAGCGAGCGGGCAAAGCAGAAGGTGGTGGATCTGGCGAAGCTGGTGGCCAGATATTCCGGCCCCATCGCTCTCCATGTGGTGAATTTTACAGACATTCAGCTGTACATTTATGAGAAATGTCCCCATGAGGAGCTGACTATCATTATGCGCCGCTACATGATGCGGATCGCGGAGCAGATCGCCATGGAGACCGGCTGCATCGGCCTGATCACCGGCGAGAGCATCGGACAGGTGGCTTCCCAGACCATGCAGTCCCTGCTCTGCACCAACGAGGTGTGCACCCTTCCGGTGTACCGGCCGCTCATCGGCTTTGATAAGCAGGAGATCGTGGACATTTCCGAGAAGATCGACACCTATGAGACGTCCGTTCTCCCCTACGAGGACTGCTGCACCATCTTTGTGGCAAAGCATCCGGTGACGAAGCCCAGCCTGGAGCGGATCAAGAGATCGGAGAGAAATCTTCAGGAGAAGATCGACGAGATGGTGGCGGAGGCCATTCAGACGAAGGAGACGATCTGGTGCGACTAAGGTGCCGGCCATGCAAGCATGGCCGCCTGGCTCGTTGTTCGCGGAAGTCAAAACCCCGCATCAAGCTGCGGAGTATTTGACCCTCGCGGCAGTCGCTAAATGGCCATGCAAGCATGGCCGCTTAGCTCGTTGTTCGCGGGAATAAAGAAAAAGCGAAGCGCCCGAAAAGGGCGCTTCGCCTGCTCATTTCACAAATTAATTTTGTGCGGCGGGAAGATCCGCCGCTGACCATTCCGGGATTACTCTACCATGTAGGGAGCCAGAGTGGTGAAGATGGTATCCAGGTTGGACTCTGCATGGATATTTAAGTCGATGGGCTTGGATAAATCCAGGCTGAAGATTCCCATGATGGACTTTGCGTCGATCACGTATCTTCCGGATACCAGATCAAAGTCAACGTCGAACTTGGAAAGGTCGTTCACGAAAGACTTAACTTTATCAATAGAATTTAAAGAAATACGTACAGTTTTCATGTTGAAACATCCTCCTCTATCTGCGGTTTCAAAAACCGTTTCTCTGATTCCATAGTACAGAGGTACGGGGGAAAAGTCAAGAGGTTCTTTTGACGAAAATGGGTGTGTACGAAAAATAAAAAAGGAGTGCGTGATGAGAAAAGCTGCTTTTCACAATTTGGGATGCAAGGTGAACGCATACGAGACGGAGGCCATGGAGCAGATGCTGGAGGCGGCGGGATACGAGATCGTCCCCTTCGCCCCGGGAGCCGACGTGTATGTGATCAATACCTGCTCCGTCACCAACATTGCGGACCGCAAGTCCAGACAGATGCTCCACCGTGCCAAGAAGATGAATCCGGCCGCCGTGGTGGTGGCCGCCGGCTGCTATGTGCAGGCGGCCGGAAAGGAGCTGATTAAGAAGGATGAGGCGGTGGACATCGTCATCGGAAATGACCGCAAGAAAGAACTGCCTCAGATCCTGGAACGGTATTTTGCGGAGCAGGAGGCGGGCGAGACAGGGGATGAGGTCTATCTGAAGGATCTGGCCTCCCCCACAGAGTATGAGGAGCTCCACATCGACCGGGTGGCGGAACACACCAGGGCCTTTATCAAAGTGCAGGACGGCTGCAACCAGTTCTGCAGCTACTGCATCATCCCCTACACCAGGGGCCGGGTGAGGAGCCGCCGCCCGGAGGACGTGGCGGAGGAGATCCGCGGCCTGGCGGCCAGAGGATATAAGGAGATGGTGCTGACCGGCATCCATTTAAGCTCCTACGGAGTGGATTTTGAAGGGGGAAAGCCGGGACTGATGGAGCTGATCGGGATGGTGCACCAGATCGAGGGCGTGGAGAGGATCCGGCTGGGTTCTCTGGAGCCCAGGATCATCACAGAGGAGTCGGCCCGCTTCATGGCCGGGCTTGACAAGCTCTGTCCCCATTTCCACCTCTCTCTGCAGAGCGGCTGCGATGAGACGCTGAAGCGGATGAACCGGAAGTATACCACAGAGGAATATCTGGAAAAATGCGGGATCCTGAGAAAGTACTTCGACCGTCCGGCCATTACCACCGACGTGATCGTGGGTTTTCCCGGGGAGACGGAAGAAGAGTTTGAGAAGACGAGAGCCTTCCTGGAACAGGTGCATTTTTACGAGATGCACGTATTTAAATATTCCCGGAGAAAAGGGACCAGGGCCGATCGGATGGAAGGCCAGGTGCCGGAGCCTGTGAAGGCGGAGAGGAGCGATATCCTGCTGGAACTGGAGAAAAAAATGTCCCAGGAATACAGGCGCGGCTGGCTGGGCGAAGAAGTGGACGTACTCCTGGAAGAGGAGGCGGTGATGGACGGAAAACCGGTCATGACCGGCTGCACGGGAGAGTACGTCAAATGTGCCGTGGAGCAGAAGCCGTGGATGACAAAGGGAATGATGGTGAGAGGGACGGCCGTGCGCCTTTCAGAGAACGGCGTGATGGAAGTGGCCGTCCGCTGAAAAAGGAGAGAAAGACATGGAAAAAAAGAAACTTTGGGCGGCCGGGATCCTGCTGCTTCTGGCCTGTCTGCTGGCCGGGGCACTCTACCTCCGATTTAAGCCCGAGCCGGAGACGGGAGATAAGCACGTCACGGTGACAGTGGTCCATGGAGACGGCAGCGAGAAAGAGTTTTCCTACGACACGGACGCCGGGTATCTGGGGGAAGTGCTGGAGGAAAACGGCCTGATCTCCGGGGAGGAAGGCCAGTTCGGCCTTTTCATCACAGAGGTGGACGGAGAGACGGCCGACGAGGGAAAGGAACAGTGGTGGTGCATCACAAAGGCCGGGGAGATGGTCAGTACATCTGTGGACGGCGCAGTCATAAGCGACGGCGATCAGTTTGAGCTGACCCTGAAAGAGGGATACTGATTGAGGGGCAGAAATACCAGGGAGCTGGCGGCGGCCGGACTGTGCGCGGCGTCAATGTTTGCCGGGCAGGTGGCCCTCGCCTCCCTCCCCAACGTGGAGATTGTTTCCCTGCTTGTTATCTGCTTTACCCTGGCTTTCGGCCGGAAGGTGCTGTTTGTGATCTACACCTTCGTCCTTCTGGAGGGGATCTTCTACGGATTTGGAATCTGGTGGGTCAGCTATCTCTATGTGTGGACGATCCTGGCTCTAGCGGTGATGCCTTTCCGCAGAATGGATTCCGCCGTCTTTTTTGCTCTGATCTCAGGATTTTTCGGCCTGTTTTTCGGGGCTTTCTGCTCCCTTCCCTACCTGATCGCGGGAGGAGCGGAGACGGCGTTTGCCTACTGGATCTCCGGCCTTCCCTTTGACCTCGTCCACTGCGCGGGAAATTTTTTCCTGTGCCTGGTGCTCTTTAAGCCTGTAAGCCGGGTGGTCAGGCGGCTGGTGCGGCAGATCGGGGAGTGAAAAAAATCCCTTTACGAATTTCCAATAATAGTATAGAATAATAACGAACAGTTAAAGGACGTGAGACAATATGAGCGATATTCATAATACTCAGTATTTCAAGGCAGTGCAGGAAGAGAATAAGATGGATGTGAGCGAGATCCTGGAACAGGTCTACGTGGCGCTGACGGAGAAGGGATATAATCCGATCAACCAGATCGTAGGATATATTATGTCCGGGGATCCCACCTACATCACCAGTCATAAGAATGCCAGAAGCCTGATCATGAAGGCGGAGCGTGATGAGATCCTGGAAGAGCTGATGCAGGTATATATTGATACGAAGCTGAAGTAAACGGCTTTCCGCAAAAGAGCGGAGGGCCTTTCCGGCGTGGCTGTACATGGTGCGTGCACCGAAACGCACACGTTTTTATTTTGCGCGGGCAGCGGGCCCAGGAGGACATGCCAGCATGTCCATCCGGCCGCTGCGGGGGACCGGATCCTCCGCAGCCTGCTGTGCCGCAGGTTTGCTGCCTCTGCAGTCTGCTGCGGGGCATTTGACTCAAAAGAAGGTTCGTGAGGGAATAAGGGCTGCCTGTTTTGCAGCCCTTATCATCTAATAGACAGCAGTACACTGCGCCGGCCATGAGGATGATAAGATGAGAATAATGGGACTGGATTACGGCTCCAAAACGGTAGGCGTGGCGGTGAGCGACGCCCTGGGACTGACGGCTCAGGGGGTGGAGACTGTCACGAGAGAGGAAGAAGGAAAGCTGCGCAGAACGCTGCGCAGGATCGAGGAGCTGGCAAAAGAATATGAGGTAGACCGGATCGTGCTGGGCTGCCCGAAAAACATGAATAATTCCCTGGGGGAGAGGGCGGAAAAGACGGAGGCGTTCAAGGAGATGCTGGAACGCCGTCTTGGGCTGCCGGTGATCCTCTGGGATGAACGTCTGACGACTGTGGCGGCGGAGCGCATTCTCATGGAGAGCGGAGTCCGCCGGGAGAACCGAAAGCAAGTGATCGACAAAGTGGCTGCGGGGCTGATCCTGCAGGGCTATCTGGATTCCCTCTGCCGGGGGAAAGAGTAGGAGACGAAAAGACGGATATGGAAGAAACGATTATCATGACGGATGAGAACGGGGAGAGCGTGGAGTTTTACGTGCTGGAGGAGACCAGGATCCACGGCAGAAACTACCTTCTCGTGACAGACGCGCAGGAAGATGAAGACGGAGAGTGCTATATTTTAAGGGACATGTCCGGAGCGGATGACCCGGAGGCGGTTTACGAGTTTGTGGAGGATGACGGAGAGCTGGACGGGCTTTACCGGATCTTTTCAGAGCTTCTGGGGGATGCGGACGTGGAACTGGAAAAATAAGGAAAGGATGTGCATATGAATCAGGAAGATTTCAAGGAACTGCTTCGGGAAAAAGGACTGAAGGTGACTTCCCAGAGACTGCTGGTGCTGCAGATCATGGCAGAGCGTCCGGGAGAGCATCTGACAACGGAACAGATTTATGATTTGGTGAGAGAGACAAATCCCGAAGTGGGCCTGGCCACTATTTACCGCACGGTACAGGTGCTGGTAGATCTGCATTTAATCGACAAGGTAACTCTGGATGACGATGTGGCCCGCTATGAGCTGAGAAACGGAAACATGAAGCACCACCACCACCATGCCATCTGCTTAAAATGCGGCAGGGTATTTTCTTTTGAAGACGATCTGCTGGAAAATCTGGAGGCGGCTGTGGAGGACCGCCTGGGATTTACTGTGGTGGACCATGAAGTGAAACTGTACGGATACTGCAGGGACTGCAGAAAAGAAATGGAACAAGACTAGATTTGGAGGTTATGGATTTTGAAAAAACAGAAAAATGAAAATAAAGCGGGGAAACTGAAGGTCATTCCGCTGGGAGGCCTGGAATCGATCGGAATGAACATCACCGCCATTGAATATGAGGACAGCATTATCGTGGTGGACTGCGGCGTGTCCTTCCCCACCGATGATATGCCCGGGATCGACCTGGTGATCCCCGACGTCACCTATCTGAAGCAGAATATAAGCAAGGTGAAAGGCTTTGTGATCACCCACGGACATGAGGACCACATCGGCGCCCTGCCCTACATTCTGCAGCAGGTAAACGTTCCGGTGTACGGCACGAAGCTGACCATCGGCCTGATCAATAATAAGTTAAAAGAACACAATCTGTTAAAGAGCACGAAGAGAAAAGTGGTCAAGCACGGCCAGTCCATCAACCTGGGCTGCTTCCGCGTGGAGTTCATCAAGGTGAACCACAGCATCGTGGATGCCTGCGCCCTGGCTATTTTCTCCCCGGCAGGCATTCTCCTGCACACAGGAGACTTTAAGATCGACTACACGCCGGTGTTCGGCGAGCCGGCAGACCTGCAGAGGCTGGCGGAGCTGGGCAAGAAGGGCGTGCTGGCCATACTCTGCGAGAGTACCAACGCCACGAAGCCGGGCTTTACCATGTCAGAGCGGACTGTGGGCAAGACCTTTGACACGATCTTCAACGAGCATCGGAACAACCGCATTCTGGTGGCGACCTTCGCCTCCAACGTGGACCGGGTGCGCCAGATCATCAACTCCGCCCACAAGTACGGCAGAAAAGTGGTGATCGAGGGCCGTTCCATGGTGAACGTGATCAGCACGGCATCGGAGCTGGGCTATATCAAGATCCCGGACGGCACCTTAATTGACATCGACCAGCTGAAGAACTATAAGCCGGAGCAGACGGTGCTCATCACCACCGGCAGCCAGGGCGAGGCCATGGCGGCTCTTTCCCGCATGGCGTCCGGCCTGCACAAGAAGGTTTCCATTCGGCCGAAGGACGTGGTGATCTTAAGCTCCCACCCCATTCCCGGCAATGAGAAGGCTGTGGCCCACGTCATCAACGAGCTCTCCATGAAGGGAGCCGAGGTGATTCACGAGGACACCCACGTATCAGGCCACGCCTGCCAGGAGGAGATCAAGCTGATGTACTCCCTGGTGAAGCCCAAATATGCCATTCCGATCCACGGCGAGTACCATCACCGCATGGCCAACAAGAACATTGCCCTGGAGATGGGAATCCCGAAGGAAAATATCATCATGATGAATTCCGGCGATGTGGTGGAGTTAAGCGAGGACTCCTGGCATAACGCGGGACGGGTTCAGGCCGGCAGCATCTTAGTGGACGGCCTGGGCGTGGGCGATGTGGGCAACATCGTGCTCCGCGACCGTCAGAACCTGGCTCAGAACGGCATTATCATCATTGTGCTGACGCTGGAGAAGTACAGCGGACAGCTCCTTGCCGGCCCGGATATCGTGTCCAGAGGCTTTGTGTATGTGAGAGAGTCTGAGGATCTGATGGCTGAGGCGAAGAAAGTGGTTCTGGATGCGGTGGAGGACTGTCTCTACCATCATGTGAACGACTGGGGCAAGATCAAGAACATCATCCGGGACAGCTTAAGCGACTTCCTGTGGAAGAAGATGAAGCGCAACCCCATGATCCTGCCGATCATCATGGAAGTGGAGTAAGAGAGGTTTTTTATGAGCGGAAGAAGCAGCAGGGAAGGCACGGGCGGGACGGCCGCCTGGGCCGTGGTGAAAATACTGGCTTACGCGGCAGTCGTCGCAGTCCTGATCTGGGGCGCGCGGCTGGGATACCGGTTCGGCCGGGAGATCTTCTGCCCTGCTGCCGTGTCCGGCGGGCCGGGGAGAGAAGTGTCTTTCACTGTGGAAGAGAACGACTCTGCGTCCCGCATTGCGGGGGAGCTTAAGGAGGACGGCCTGATTGAGAACCGGGCAGTCTTCCTGATCCAGTCGCAGCTGTTTGAGACAGAATTCCAGCCGGGCACCTACGAGCTGAGCACTGCCATGGACTCCAGAAAGATCCTGGCGGTCTTAAGCGGGCAGGTGCAGGAGACGGAAGAGGAAGAAACGCAGTCATGATTATAAATGAGAGGATCGCCGACTATATCTGCTCTCTGGATCCGGGGAACGGACCGTTCCTGGACCGGGTGGAAAAAGAGGCGAGAAGACAGGATGTGCCGATTATCCGAAAGGAGACGTCGGCATTTTTAAAGATGCTGGTCGCCGCAAAGCGGCCGAAGCAGATTCTGGAGGTGGGGACGGCTGTGGGATATTCTGCCCTGCTCATGAGCCGGGTCATGCCGGATGAGGGCCGCATCACCACCATCGAAAAATTTCCTCCCAGGATCGAGGCGGCGAAGGCCAATTTCTGGGAGGCGGGGGAGGAGAGGATCACCCTTTTGGAGGGAGACGCGGAGGAAGTGTTAAAGAGCCTTTCCGGCCCCTATGATTTTATCTTTATGGATGCGGCAAAGGGACAGTACATCCACTGGCTGCCGGAGATCATCAGGCTTCTGGCGGCGGGCGGCATCCTGGTTTCCGACAATGTCCTTCAGGACGGAGACGTGATCCAGTCCCGGTTTGCCGTGGAGCGGCGGGACCGCACCATCCACAAGAGAATGAGAGAATATCTGTTCGCGCTGACCCACGACGACCGTCTGCAGACTTCGGTGGTGCCGGTGGGAGACGGGGCAGCCGTGAGCGTGAGGACCAGATGACAGAGAGGAAGAACATGAGAAAAACAGAACTTTTGATCCCTGCCGGCAGTCTGGAAGTGCTGAAGGTGGCCGTGCTCTACGGAGCCGACGCCGTGTACCTGGGCGGGGAGGCTTTCGGCCTTCGGGCCAAGGCGAAAAATTTCACAAAGGAAGAGATCCGGGAGGGGATCGCCTTCGCCCACGAGAGGGGCGTGAAGGTGTACATCACCGCCAATATCCTGGCCCACAATGAGGACCTGGACGGGGTGGAGGCATATTTTGAGGAACTTCGGGCCATCGGGCCGGACGCCCTCATCATCTCGGACCCGGGTGTGTTTGCCATCGCCCGCCGGGTGTGTCCGGAGATCGACATCCACATCAGCACCCAGGCCAACAACACCAACTACGGGACATACCTGTTCTGGTGGAATCTGGGGGCGAAGCGGGTGGTGTCCGCCAGAGAGCTGTCCTTAAAGGAGATCCGGCAGATCCGGGAGCGGATCCCGGAGGAGATGGAGATCGAGAGCTTCATCCACGGAGCCATGTGCATCTCCTATTCCGGGCGATGCCTGTTAAGCAATTTTCTAACGGGACGGGACGCCAACCAGGGAGCCTGCACCCACCCCTGCCGCTGGAAATACTCCCTGGTGGAGGAGACGCGGCCGGGAGAGTATTTCCCCGTGGTGGAAAACGAGAGAGGCACCTTTATTTTCAACTCCAAGGATCTGTGCATGATCGAGCACATTCCGGAGATGATGGAGGCGGGGATCGACAGCTTCAAGATCGAGGGGCGGATGAAGACGGCCCTCTACGTGGCTACCGTGACCAGGGCTTACCGCCTGGCGATCGACGCCTTCCTGCGGGATCCTGAGGAGTACAGAGAGAACCTGTCCTGGTACCGGGAGGAGATCGAAAAATGCACCAACCGGGAGTTTACCACCGGATTTTACTTCGGAAAGCCGGGGCCTGACTCCCAGATCTATGAAAACAGCACCTACGTCACCGGCAGCGTCTATCTGGGGCGGATAAGCTCAGTGGATGAGAAGGGCCGGTGCCGGCTGGAGCAGAAAAATAAATTCTCCGTCGGGGAGGAGCTGGAGCTGATGAAGCCGGACGGGAGAAACATCCCCGTGACAGTGCGGGGCATCTGGGATGAGGAGGGAAATCCTCAGGAGAGCTGTCCCCACGCCAGACAGATCATCGACGTGGATCTGGGAACAGTCCCGGAGCCTTACGATATCCTGCGGAGGACGGTTTTGTAGGACAGGAGGAAATATGAGCTGGATTCTGGGAATCAGCGGAGCGCTGTGCCTGATATATTTCGTGGCGATCATGGTATTTTCCGGACCGGGGACTTCCTTTGCCTTTATCTGGCTGGTGATGGCCCTCGTTTTCGGGCTGGCGGCCAGCGGAAAGATCGTGGGCCGTCTCTCCGGGTCGGGCCTGCCCTTAAGCGTGCGGGTGTCGGCGGCGACGCTCTTTGTCACCGGGCTGGTGGTATTTGTGATCGTGGAGATCCTGATATTCACCGGGGTGGCCCAGACCGACCCGAAAGGGCTTGATTACGTCATCGTCCTCGGGGCGAAGGTGCAGACGGAGGGAATCAGCAAGTCCTTAAAGATGCGCCTGGACAAGGCCATCCAGTACGGGGAGGACAACCCGGACACCATCTTTGTGCTCTCCGGCGGAAAGGGAGAGGACGAGCCGGTGGCGGAGGCGGAAGCCATGTATGACTATATGGTGTACAACGGCGTTCCGAAGGAGCGGCTGCTAATGGAGCTGCAGTCCACCAGCACGGTGGAAAATATCGCCTACAGCCGCCTGGTCATTGAAAATGATCTGGCCAGACGGAAGGAAGAAGAGATCCGGCAGCGCCGCCGGGAGAGATTAGAGCAGATGATACCGGCAGGACCGGAGGGACGCCCCCGCCTGTTCGGGGGAATCGGTCCGGGGGACCTGGCCATTGAGGCCCCTGACAAGCCGGTGCAGATCGGCGTGCTGACCAGCAATTTCCATCTGTTTCGGGCAGTGCAGATCGGCAGAAAATGGGGGATCCCCGATATTCAGGGGATCGCGGCTCCCAGCGAGCTGTGGATGATGCCCCATTTCTGCGTGCGGGAGTGCGCCGCCATATTAAAAGATAAATTAATGGGCAATATGTAAACAGAGAGACAGAAAGGACGAGATGCCATGAGAGATTTGGAGATGCTAAAAGATCTGTCCGCCTATGAAGTGGAGACGCTGAAAAACGTGGAGGAGTTAAACTCCGCCGGAGCGGTGCTCCGCCACAAAAAGACGGGCGCCAGAATATTTCTTCTGTCCAATGAGGACAGCAACAAGGTGTTCTGCATCGGTTTCCGCACCCCGCCGAAGGATTCCACGGGAGTTCCCCATATCCTGGAGCACAGCGTGCTCTGCGGATCGGAAAAGTTTCCGGTGAAAGATCCCTTTGTGGAGCTGGTGAAGGGGTCGTTAAATACCTTTTTGAATGCCATGACCTACCCGGACAAGACGGTTTACCCGGTGGCCAGCTGCAACGACAAGGACTTCCAGAACCTGATGGACGTCTACATGGACGCGGTGCTCCATCCCAACATCTACCGGGAGGAGAAGATCTTCCGCCAGGAGGGCTGGCACTATGAGCTGGAGAGCGAGGAGGCTCCCCTGACCATCAACGGCGTGGTGTACAACGAGATGAAGGGCGTTTACTCCTCGCCGGAGAGCGTGCTGGACCGCTGGACGCAGAAGCTGCTCTATCCGGACAGCTGCTACACGGAGGAGTCCGGCGGCGACCCGGACGTGATCCCGGAGCTGACCTATGAGCAGTTTCTGGACTTCCACAGGACTTACTACCATCCGTCCAACAGTTTTATCTACCTCTACGGAGACATGGACATGGCGGAGAAGCTGACCTGGCTGGACGAGGAGTATCTGTCAAAGTATGAGGCCAGGGAGGTCCATTCGGAGATCCCCATGCAGAAGCCCTTTGAGAAGCCGGTGGAGCAGGAGATCTTCTATTCCATCACCGAGGAGGAACCGGAGGAGAAGGCCACCTACCTGTCTGTGAATACAGTGGTGGGAACAGATCTGGACCCGAAGCTCTATCTGGCGTTCCAGATTCTGGAGTACGCCCTGATCAACGTGCCGGGAGCTCCCTTAAAGCAGGCTCTTCTGGATGCGGGCATCGGCCACGACATCCTGGGCGGATATGAGAACGGAATTCTTCAGCCCTACTTTACCGTGGTGGCCAAGGGAGCGGAGAAGGAGCAGAAGGGAGAATTCCTGGCTGTGCTCAAAGGCACTCTGCGCCGCCTGGCGGACCGGGGCATGGACAAAAAGAGCCTGCTCTCCGGCATCAACTACTATGAGTTCCGCAGCAGAGAGGCGGATTACGGCACAGCTCCCAAGGGGCTGATGTATGGCCTTCAGTCCCTGGACAGCTGGCTTTACGGCGGGGACCCGATGATGCACTTATCCTACGGGGAAACCTTCGCCTTCTTAAAGCAGGCGGTGAACGAGGGATATTTTGAACAGCTGATCCGGGATTATCTGCTGGACAATCCCACGGAGGCGGTGATCATCGTCAGCCCCAGACGGAACCTGACGGCGGAGAAGGACAGCGCCTTAGCGGAGCGCCTGGCAGCCTACAAGGCGTCCTTAAGCCAGGAGGAGATCAGAAAACTGGTGGAGGAGACGAAGGCGTTAAAGGCTTATCAGGACGAGCCGTCCCCGAAGGAGGAGCTGGAGAAGATCCCTCTTCTGAAGCGGTCCGACATTGAGCCGAAAGCGGAGAAGCTGATCTGGGAAGAGACAGAGTGCGGCGGAATCAAGGTGATCCGCCACAAGATGTTCACCTCCGGAATCGGCTACTTAAAGCTGCTGTTCGGCACCGACCGGGTTCCTACGGAAGACCTGCCCTATGTGGCCCTGTTAAAATCTGTGCTGGGCTATGTGGATACGGAGCACTACAGCTATTCAGACCTGGCCAGCGAGATCTATTTAAACAGCGGCGGCATCAACTTCGGAGTCACCTCCTATCCCAACTTAAAAGAACCGCAGGATTTCACCGGCGTGTTCACGGCGGATATCAAAGTGCTCTATGAGAAGCTGGGCTTTGGCTTTGAGATGATAAAGGAGATTTTGACCTCCTCCATTCTGGACGATGAGAAGCGTCTGGGCGAGATTTTGGGCGAGACAAGATCCCGGGCGAAGATGAAGATTGAAAACGCCGGCCATTCCGCCGCTGTTTCCCGCGCCACCTCTTATTTCTCCCCCACGGGAGCCTACGGAGAGCTGACGGGAGGCATCGGCTACTACCATTTCCTGGAGAAGATGGCGAAGGAATTCCCGCAGAAAAAGAAGGAGATCATCGCGAAGCTGAAGGAAGTGTGCGCAAAACTGTTCACCAGGGACAATCTGTTGGTGAGCTATACTGCCGGCGAGGACGGCTTTGACGCCCTTGACGAGGAAGTGAAGAAATTTGCGGACAGCCTGCCTGCGGGCGGCAGACGCTATCCCTTCACCTGGGTGAGAGGCAACCGCAACGAAGGCTTTGAGAGCTCCTCTCAGGTCAACTATGTGGCCCGCTGCGGCAATTTCCGGGAGAAAGGCTATGAATACACGGGAGCTCTGCGGATTCTCAAGGTGATGTTAAGCTACGACTACCTGTGGATCAATATCCGGGTAAAGGGCGGGGCCTACGGCTGCATGAGCGGCTTCGGCCGTTCCGGGGAAGCTTACCTGGTGTCCTACCGGGATCCCAACCTGCGGGAGACGAACGCCATATATGAGGGCGTGGTGGATTATCTGAAGAATTTCCAGGCGGATGAGAGAGACATGACCAAATTTGTCATCGGAACCATCAGCGACCTGGATACGCCTCTCACACCGTCCATCCGGGGCAGCAGGGGGCTTTCCGCCTATCTCTCCGGCGTAACCCAGGAGATGATGCAGAAGGAGAGAGATCAGGTGCTTTCCGCCACGGTGGAGGACATTCGGGCTCTGGCAGACATTGTCCAGGCGGTCCTGGACACGAAGGCTTTCTGTGTCGTGGGAAATGAGGAACAGATCGAGAAGGCGAAGGATCTGTTCGGTGAGACAAAGAACCTGTATCAGGCATAGAGGAGAAAAGTATGGAATATACGAAAAAATCCGGCTTTGCCACTCTGGTGGGCCGGCCGAACGTGGGAAAATCCACGCTGATGAACCATCTGATCGGACAGAAGATCGCCATCACCTCCGACAAGCCCCAGACCACCAGAAACCGCATCCAGACGGTCTACACCGATGAGCGGGGACAGATCATTTTCCTGGACACCCCCGGCATCCACAAGGCGAAGAACAAGCTGGGAGAGTACATGGTGAGCGTGGCGGAGCACACTTTAAAAGAGGTGGATGTGATCCTGTGGCTGGTGGAGCCCACCACCTTTATCGGGGCGGGGGAGCGCCACATTGCGGAGCAGTTAAACCGGGTGAAAACGCCGGTGATCCTGGTGATCAACAAGATTGATACGGTGAAGAATCAGGATGAGATCCTCACCTTTATCAACGCGTACAAGGACATCTGCCCCTTTGCGGAGATCGTGCCGGTGTCTGCCTTAAAGAAGAGGAACACGGATGTGCTTCTGGAGCAGATCTTCAAATATCTGCCCTACGGTCCCCAGTATTACGATGAGGACACGGTGACGGACCAGCCCATGCGTCAGATCGCCGCGGAGCTGATCCGGGAGAAGGCCCTGCGCCTGCTCTCCGACGAGATCCCCCACGGCATCGCCGTGACCATCGAGAAGATGACGGAGCGGGAGAACGGCATCATGGACATCGACGCCAGCATCATCTGCGAGAAGGATTCCCACAAGGGCATCATCATCGGCAAAGGCGGGTCCATGCTAAAGAGGATCGGCTCCGCCGCCAGACGGGAGATCGAGGACATGATGGACACGAAGGTGAACCTCCAGCTCTGGGTAAAGGTCCGCAGAGAGTGGCGGGACAGCGAGATTTACATGAAAAACTACGGCTACGACGGAAAAGACATCTGACGGGGCGGCCCTGAGGAGGACGCCGGCGGGGCCGTGACGATAAAGACAGGTGAGAGACTTGCGGGAATGTGTGGTTGTGACCGGAATGGTGCTGCGGGCGGCGCCTTCCGGGGAAGGAGACAGACGGCTGGTGATGCTTACCAGGGAGAGAGGGCGGATCACTGTGTTTGCCCGCGGGGCCAGGCGGCCGGGAAGCCCATTTCTGGCGGCCTGCCGCCCCTTTTCCTTTGGCACGTTCCGGCTCTATGAGGGCCGGGACGCCTACAATCTTCAGGGAGCGGAGATCACCGCCTATTTTGAGGAGCTCTCCGCCGACGTGGAGAAAGCCTGCTACGGCTCCTATTTTCTGGAGGTGGCGGAATATTTTGCCAGGGAGAACTTAGACGGGACGGACCTGCTCATGCTGGTCTATCTGTCCCTGCGGGCTCTTTTGAAAGAGTCCATCCCCAACGAGCTGGTGCGCCGGGTATTTGAGCTGAAAGCGATGGTGCTGAACGGGGAGTACACCGAGCTTCCGCCCCTTTCCGTCAGCGATTCCGCCTGCTATACCTGGGAGTATGTGACGGCGGCTCCGCTGGGAAAGCTGTACACGTTTACGGTGACGGGGGAGGTTTTAGAAGAGTTTGGCCGCTGTGTGGACGAGGCCAAGCGGCGGTTTCTTCCCCGCCATTTTCATTCTCTGGAGATATTAAAAGCCATGACCGGCATGGAAAACGGCTCCGGGTATTGAAAATGGGTGGGAAAACCGGTATAATAAGGAACACTGAGCGGGACACTGACCCGCAGATATAGGAGGAGAACCATGAATAGAACGGCAGCGGTGCTCCTGGCGGCGGTTCTTGCTGCCGGCCTGCCAGGCTGCGGCGGCCAAAGTTCCGGAAACGGGGCGTTTGAGCCGTCGGAGAGCAGCGTGTACATTTCCGGGGACGGGACCGTCTCCAGCGCTTTTGTGGAGAACTACGACAAGGACTATTATACCGAGGACTCCCTGAAAGCGTTTCTGGAGGAGGAGATCGCCGGAGAGTACGCGGATGTGGATGTGACTTTAAAGGAATGCAGCGTGGCGGACGGCGTCATGAAGGCGGTGTTTGACTACGGAAGTCCGGAGGATCTGACGAAATTTCTCGCAGATCAGAAGAGTGAGAACCTGGATATCACCGGTTTTTCCGTCAGGACGGTGGAAGAAGGGATCGCGGACGGGACAGTGGCAGACGGCGTGTTCACCGATGTCAGAAAAGGAGAGCCGGCAGATCTTAAGACTCTGGCACGGGAATCCGACGGATATCTGGTGACAGTGGACGGTACAGCGTCCGTTCAGGCGGCGGGAGAGATCCGCTACGTGTCGGACGGAGTGGAAGTGTCCGGAAAGACCGCCCGGGCGGCGGGGGAACCGGCATACATCATCATCACCCGTTAGCTTCGGACCGCGGACAGCGGGCGGACTGAGAAAAAAAGCCTGCGCGGTGAAAAGCGGCGCGCGCTTTAAAATAAGAGGAAAGAGGTAAGACAGATGGAAAAGACAATGGAAAAGATCGTTGCTCTGGCCAAGAGCAGAGGCTTTGTATATCCCGGATCTGAGATTTACGGCGGCCTGGCCAATACCTGGGACTACGGCAACCTGGGCGTGGAGCTTAAAAATAATGTAAAGAAGGCATGGTGGCAGAAATTTATCACCGAGAGCCCCTACAACGTGGGCGTGGACTGCGCCATCCTGATGAACTCTCAGACGTGGGTGGCATCCGGCCATCTGGGCGGCTTCTCCGACCCCCTCATGGACTGCAAGAACTGCAAGGAGCGTTTCCGCGCAGACAAGCTGATTGAGGACTATATGCAGGAGAAGGGCATTGTTCCGGAGAAATCCGTGGACGGCTGGACCCAGGAGGAGATGAAAAAATACATCGACGACAACAACATCTGCTGTCCCAGCTGCGGCAAGCACGACTTTACCGACATCCGTCAGTTCAACCTGATGTTCAAGACGTTCCAGGGCGTGACTGAGGACGCGAAGAACACGGTGTACTTAAGACCGGAGACGGCCCAGGGCATCTTTGTAAACTTCAAGAACGTTCAGAGAACCTCCAGAAAGAAAGTGCCCTTCGGCATCGGACAGATCGGAAAGTCCTTCCGCAACGAGATCACTCCCGGAAACTTTACCTTCCGCACCAGAGAGTTCGAGCAGATGGAGCTGGAGTTCTTCTGCAAGCCGGATACGGACCTGGAGTGGTTTGCCTACTGGAAGCAGTTCTGCATCAGCTGGTTAAAGGCTCTGGGACTGAAGGAGGAGGAGCTCCGGGTGCGCGACCATGAGAAGGAAGAGCTGAGCTTCTACAGCAAGGCCACTACGGACATTGAGTTTCTGTTCCCCTTCGGCTGGGGCGAGCTGTGGGGCATCGCGGACCGCACCGACTACGATCTGACCCAGCACCAGAACGTATCCGGACAGGATCTGACTTACTTTGACGACGAGACGAAGGAGAGATATATCCCCTACGTGATCGAGCCGTCCCTGGGAGCTGACCGCGTGACGCTGGCCTTCCTCTGCTCCGCCTACGACGAGGAGGAGATCGGAGAGGGAGACGTGAGAACGGTCCTTCACTTCCATCCGGCCATCGCTCCCGTAAAGATCGGCGTGCTGCCTCTTTCCAAGAAGTTGAACGAGGGCGCGGAGAAGATCTACAGCGAGCTGACGAAGTACTATAACTGTGAGTTTGACGACAGGGGAAATATCGGCAAGCGCTACAGAAGACAGGACGAGATCGGCACGCCTTTCTGCGTGACCTACGATTTCGAGTCTGAGAATGACCGCGCAGTGACGGTGCGCGACCGGGATACCATGGAGCAGGTGCGCGTGCCCATCGACGGACTGAAGGCATATTTCGAGGACAAATTCCGCTTCTAAGGAGAAACTTCTAAGGAGAAACTGGAAACCGGGAACGGCCGGGGCATCTTTCGGCCGCGCCATGACAGAGACAAGACAGGATTTACAGAAAGGATGGATCAGGATGTACGTAACATTTGATGACACACTGGTAACGGGAAACGAGATGATCGACAGCCAGCACAAGGAGTGGATCGACCGCATCAACCAGCTGATGAAAAGCTGCGAGACGGACAAGGAGAAGCAGGCGGCCATGAAGATGCTGGACTACATGGCGGACTACGCGGATTTCCACTTCGGCGCGGAGGAGAAGCTCCAGGAGGAGATCGGCTATCCGGGCATTGAGGACCACAAGAAGAAACACGAGGAATTCCGCCGCACGGTGCAGGAACTCCACGACATGCTGGAGGAGCAGGAAGGCCCCTCAGATGCCTTTGTGAAGGCTGTGGAGGAGAACGTGATGAAGTGGCTGATGTATCACATTCAGTCCTTTGACCGCTCTGTTGCGGAGTACAAATACATGAGAGACAACGCGGAAAGACTGTAAAACTTTCCCTGACCTCTGGAAAAAATGTAAGAAAAACCCTTTACTAGAATGAAGTTTATGTTATAATATTTCTAGACCGTCCTGCCGGCCTTTTTGTTGTTGTGCCTTCTGCACAAAGAGGATAGACAGGGGGGAATGCAAGGGACTATTGTTTCAGTCTCAAAAACACTAGGAGGAAGAAAGTTTATGGCAAAGAAATGGGTTTATTTGTTCAGCGAAGGTAACGCCCAGATGAGAGAGCTGTTAGGCGGCAAGGGCGCAAACCTGGCTGAGATGACCAACCTGGGTCTGCCGGTTCCGCAGGGATTTACCATCACCACGGAAGCATGTACCCAGTATTATGAGGACGGAAGAACGATCAATGACGAGATCATGGGCCAGATCATGGAGTACATCGGCAAGATGGAAGAGATCACCGGCAAGAAGTTCGGCGATAAGGAGAACCC
>DWWL01000083.1 GCA_019119775.1 Candidatus Lachnoclostridium pullistercoris
AATCTTTCTGTAAGAGTTTATTTAGTCGCATAAATAAATTTTACACCAAGAGCCAGGCCTTGCACAGACCTGGCTCTTATTCTCTGCAAAAAAGTGCTGCCGCACTAATTATTTAGTGCGACAGCTCCTGTTTTCTGCATATTTTTTGATTGGACAGCTCTGGGAATATCCCTGTGCCTGCGGGCTTACGCGCTCAGCCGTCCCACGGCCTCCCTGGCGCAGCGGTCCAACAGCTCCACCGTCTCCAGCATATCCTCTTTGGTGGTGGCCGGGTTTAAGGCGCAGATGCGCAGCACTTTTTTGCCGTTTAGCTCTGTGGTCAGCACCTGGGCGAAACCGCTGTCGGAGATCTCCCTGGAGATTTTCTGGTTCAGCTGGTCCAGAGCCTGCTCCGACATGCCGGCGGGGGCGCAGCGGAAGTTGATGACTGCCTGGGCGGCGGGGGAGATGATCTCCCAGTCAGGAAGGCGGCGCAGAGCTGCCTCAGCCGTCTTAGCCAGCTCAAAGCCGTGGTCGATCATGGCGCTCATGGCGTCGCTGCCCATGATCTGAAGGGTGATCCACAGCTTCAGGCTTCTGGCGGGCCTGGTCAGCTCCGGCCCCAGATCCCAGAAATTGACTTCCCCCGCGGAGGCATCCTTTAAATACTCCGGGTGGACGGCAAACGTCCTGGCCAGGTGTGCCGGATCTCTCACTAAGACGGCGCTGCAGCCGTAGGTCTGCATCAGCCATTTGTGAGCGTCCCAGCTCAGGCTGTCAGAGCGCTCGACGCCCTTTAACAGGCCGCGGTGGGTATTGGACACCAGGACAGAGGCGCCGTAGGCCCCGTCCACGTGCATCCAGAGGCCGTAAGATTCACAGATGTCCGCGATCTCCTCCAGGGGATCGATGCTGCCCGTGTTGGTGGTGCCTGCGGTGGCGACGACGGCAAAAGGCTTTCTGCCGGCGGCCAGATCGGCCTCAATGGCTTTCTTCAGCTCCGGGATCCTCATGCGGAAGGCAGAATCGGAGGGGATGGAGCGCACCTGGTCCGGGCGGAAGCCGATGATGTGGAGTCCCTTCGCCACAGAAGAATGGGTCTGGTCGGAGACATAGGCCACGCCCAGCCCGCGCTCCGCGTAGGTCAGCTTCGTGTCTCTGGCGGCGGTGAGAGCCGTCAGGTTGGCCATGGAGCCGCCGGACACAAACAGTCCTCCCGCCGTCTCCGGATAGCCGGCCAGGCCGCACATCCAGCGGATGGTCTCCTCCTCGATGCAGCCGGCGCCGGAGGCGTTTAACATGCTTCCCGCGTGGGGATCGTAGGCGTTGGTCATAATGTCGCCCATCCAGGAAAACAGTGAGACCGGGCTGGGAACGCAGGCAAAGCACCTGGGGTGCTGCACCAGGGACTGGTTGGGATACACGTCCCGCTGCAGTTCCTCAAACACTTCCTTCACCGGACGCCCTTCTTTGGGGATCCCGCGGCTTTTCAGCCGCTCAAGGGTCTGGGCGTCCGCCTCCTTAAACACTGCCTGCTCCTTCATGCCCTCATAAAAATCCAGGGTCTGGTCCACAAACCCCTTCATCAGCTCTCCCATCTCACGTTTCTGCTCGTTCCGTATCAGATCCATTTCAAAGCAACTCCCTTCTGTATCTTGTATCTCAATCAAATATTCTTGACATTTCCTGCCACCCACTGTATCATGAACCGGAGATTTTGTAAAATTTATAGATTTTATAAACTGATTAAAAAATTTTTATTAATCAAAAAACGTCATTTCTTAATTAATTGAGAGAGGAGGAAATTTCATGGAAATCCGGAACCTGTCCACCTTTCTGCGGGTGGCGGAGCTGGCCAGTTTCTCCCACGCGGCTGTTCAGTTGGGGTATTCCCAGGCGGCAGTGACCATTCAGGTCCGGCAGCTGGAGGAGGAGCTGGGAGTACAGCTCTTTGAGCGCATCGGAAAAAAAGTAAAGCTGACGGAAGAGGGGAGAGAACTGATCCCCAAGGCCATCGGCGTGATGAATGCCGTCCGGGCGGTGAGGGACCTGGGAAAAGGAGACGAACCGTCGGGACGGCTGCGGCTGGGAACGGCGGAGTCCCTGCTGATCAGCGTTCTGCCGCCGGTGATGATGGAGTTCTGCCGCCGCTGCCCGAAGGTGGAGTTTTCCACCAGCACCGGGATGGTGACGGAGCTGTTTGACATGGTGAGGCAGAACGACATCGACGTCTTGTACTTTCTGGACCGGCAGACCAATTTCCCGGAGTGGATCAAGGTGGGGCAGCGGAGGGAGTCCGCTCTGTTTGTGGCCTCGCCGGCCAATCCTCTGGCTGGAGAAAAGCACATAAGCGCGGAGCGCCTTCTCGCGGAGCCGCTGCTTCTCACGGAAAAGGGAGTGAGCTACCGCTACGCAATGGAGCAGGAGCTGGCCGCCGCCGGCCTGGCCGTCCGTCCGGTGCTGGAGACGGGAAACACGGACGTGCTCACTCAGATGCTTTTAAAGAACATGGGAGTGTCATTCCTGCCGGAATTTGTAGTTCGGGATTACCTGGCGGACGGCCGCCTCGTCGCCCTGGACACCGTCTGCCCGGAGATCGAGATGTGGAGCCAGCTGGTGTATCACAGAAACAAGCTGGTGACTCCCCAGATGGAGATTTTTATAGAATTAATGCGGAATCTTATTTCCTAACAGAACGGAACTTCCTAACAGAGCGGAAAGGAAAGGGCCGCCCTGGAACTGGAGAAAAATGGTACGATAAAGGACACTACGCAAAAAGGGGGAAGTGGAATATGCTGTCCAAACGGCAGAGCCATATTGTGGATATCTTAAATAATGAGATGCGCCCCGTCACCGGCAAGGACCTGGGGAAAGCCTTGGGGGTATCTGACCGGACCATCCGCTCTGATGTGGAGGCCATCAACGGGGAATATGGCTGCGAGCTCATACGCGCCAGCAGAAGAAGCGGATATTTTCTGGATCACGAGGTCAAGAAGGCACAGAATATCAGCAGTCAGGAGGTGATTCCACAGACGGCCCACCAGCGGTGCGTCTGGCTGATCAAGGAGCTTTTGTTCCGCAGCCGGGAGATCAACCTGATCGATCTGCAGGAGCGGGTGTTCGTCAGCGGCTACTCCATCGACAACGACTTGAGAAAGATCCGCGAGATGATCCGCAAATATCCGGGGCTGAAGCTGGTCCGCTCCAAAAATCACATTCGCCTCTCCGGGGACGAGGGAGATAAGCGGAAACTGTATAAAGAGCTTCTCATGGAAGAGACGAAGGGAAACTTTGTGAATTTAAACGCCATCGCCGAGATCTGGAAGGATTTTGACCTGCTGAAGCTGGAGGACGATTTCGCGGAGATCTGCGAGAAATACGATTTTCAGATCTCTGAGATGGAGTATCCGCTGATCATGCTGCACGCAGGCGTTTCCATCGAGCGGATGTTAAACCACAATTACGTGAGCGAGGAGGCGCCGGGAGCGGAGGATCAGGGAGGCGGAAAGGAATACCAGATCGCCGACGAGCTCTTTGCCAGGATCTCTGATATTTACAAGGTAAAGCTGGTGAAGGATGAGGTGCTGCGCTTTGCCGGTCTGCTGAAGGGAAAAGACCGGGTGACGGAGGAAGAAGTCAGGGGCCGGGAACAGGCGGACGGCGGGATGGAACGGCTGATGAGGGACATTCTGGAGATTCTGAAGCAGGAATTTGACATTAACCTGTCCGGCGACCAGGATTTCCGCACCGGAATCATCGCCCATATCCGTCTGCTGATGAAGCGGCAGCAGAATCAGGTGACGGCCAACGACATTTATCTTCAGGAGCTGAAGCGGAAGTATCCGCTGGTGTTTGAGATGGCCGTGCGGGTGGCCCAGTGCATAGAGGAATACTATGGCGCCCGCCTCAATGAGAACGAGATTTCTTTTCTGGCTCTCCACCTGGGGGCGGCCTGCGAGCGGATGAACACGTCGGAGCAGTACCGGGCGGTGGCCATCATCCCCAACAGCTACATTATGTCAAAGCCCTGCGTGGACAAGCTGATGCTGCGCTTCGGCAACCGGATGACAGTGGTGCGGGTGTGCAGCTTTTTTGAGGAGAGAAGGATCGTTCAGGACAATCCGGATCTGATCCTCACCACAGTGCCCTTAAAGCACCATCTGGGGATTCCCACCGTCCAGATCTCCCTGTTTTTAAACGGGGAGGATGAGAGCAAGATTTTCCAGATGCTCAATTACCTGGACAAGAGGAAATACCACCAGGATTTTGTGGATCTGATGGAGAGGCTGATGAGAAAGGATCTGTTCCACATCCGGGAATCCATGGAGAGCCGGGAGGAGATCTTAAATTTTCTCTGCGATTCTCTCTATGAAAAGGGGCTGAGCGGGGAGAATTTCAAGGAAAATGTGTTCCGGAGAGAGGCGCTCTCGGACACGTCCTTCGTCTACGGCTTTGCCGTTCCCCACGCCATCGAGCCGTCCATGAAAGAATCCTGCATCTCGATCATGATCCTTAAGGAGCCGGTGAAATGGGGAGATTTCAACGTGAGCCTGGTCGTGCTTCTGGCCATCCGGGAGACGGACAACAGCCTGTTAAAGGTATTTTTCGACTGGCTGTGCAACATTGTAACGGACAACAATAAATTTCAGGAGCTGATTCAGTCCTCCGGCTACGAGGAGTTCATGAATCATGTGATCCGCTAGAGGAGGAAATATTATGGCAAAACTGGCTGGCGGCCGCGCGGAGACGGCCGCTGTGGTGAAAAAGGAAGAACTGCGCCCGGCGGGGCTGGGGAGACGTTTCGCGGCCTACCTGGTGGACTGGTATCTGGGCGCTCTGGCGACGGCTCTGCCGGTGTCCGTAGTGTCCATGAAGCTGTTCGGCACGGTGCAGAATCAGAATATCATGACGTTTCAGCCGCCTTTCGGCCTGATCGCAGGCGCTCTGGGCCTGTTTGCGGCCCTGATCTACTACGTGGCCGTTCCGGTGCTTTTGTGGCGGGGACAGACACCAGGAAAGCGGTGGCTGAAGATAAAGATCGTGAGCGGAGACGGACAGGAGGCCGGAACAGGCCAGCTGATCATCCGCCAGCTTCTGGGAATCATCGTGGTGGAAGGTTCCCTGGTGTCCGCCAGCACCATCTGGCACCAGATGGTTTCGATCGCCACCGGAATCGAGGTGGTGCGGCCTCTGATGTATGCCGGCATGGCGGTGAGCCTGGTGTCCGCCGTCCTGGTGCTCATGGGACGCCGCCGGGCCATCCACGATATGCTGGGGGGAACGATGGTGGTGTCCTGCAAATAATTTCCTAATGTTTAGGAAATACTGGTAACAAAATAACGGAAACAAACGTGCTATACTGGGAGCCATCAGAGAAAATACACAAAACAAGGAAAGGAGACGTGGGAAATGGAAGGTCTGGAACTGATCTGCTTTAACATCATTTCCTCTGTGGGAATGGCAAAGTCCAGCTACGTGGAGGCGATGAGAGCAGCTGCGAAGGGAGACTATCAGCTGAGCGAGGAGAAGATGAAAGAGGGAGACGATTTCTACTCCAAGGGACATGACGCTCACTTAGAGCTGCTGTCCAAAGAGGCAAACGGCGAAGAGTTAGGCACCGGCGTGATCCTGATGCACGCGGAGGACCAGATGATGGCCGCCGAGGTGGTTCGCCTGATGGCTGAGGAAAATATTAAGATGAGCAAAAAAATTCAGGCCCTTGAAGCAAAATAAGGAAGCCTGTCAATAAAAGAAAGGAAGGTTTAACTATGAAGAAGATTTATCTGTTCTGCAGCGCGGGAATGTCCACTAGCATGCTGGCAAGCAAGATGCAGAGTGTGGCGGACGCTCACAACGTACCGGTAAAGGTGGCGGCTCATCCCCACAACAAGATCGGCGAGATCATCGCTACAGATCGTCCTGACTGCATTCTTTTAGGACCGCAGGTAAAGTACATGTATGACGAGACAGTAGCTCAGTACGGAAAAGAGAATATTCCGATCGCCGTGATCGACGCAGGCGATTACGGAATGATGGACGGAGAAAAAGTATTAAAGACGGCCATCAAGCTGATTAAGAATAATAAGTAATGCCAAAAAAGGGGGATAAAAGAGCATGCTAAGCAAATTGGAGAAAATTCTGATGCCTCTGGCAGAGGCCATCGGAAGAAACAAATATCTGATGTCGGTCCGCGACGGTTTCCTGGTTTCCACACCGCTTCTGATCGCCGGATCCATTTTCCTGGTAATCGCCAACTTCCCGATTCCGGCCTGGACGGATTGGCTTTCTTCTGTAGTCGTAAACCAGAATACTGGTGAGACTCTGGCCACCTTCCTGGCAAAACCCTCAGACGCCACATTTACCATCATGGCAGTGTTCGCAGTCATGGGTATCGCCTATTCTTTCGCGAAACATATGAACACGAACCCGCTGTTCGGCGCGGCTGTGGGCCTGATGTCCTGGTTCCTGCTCATGCCTTACCTGGTTTCCGGAAACGTTACTGTCGGCGAGGCAACTCAGGCAGTTACCATCAGCGGCTTAAGCCTTGGCTGGCTGGGCGCGAAGGGAATTTTCGTAGGTATTATCTGCGCGTTCGTGTCCGTTCACATTTACGCGTGGGTAGAGCGCAAAGGCTGGGTTATCAAGATGCCTGAGGGCGTACCGCCTACGGTTGTGGAGTCCTTCTCCGCATTGATCCCGGCAGTTGTGGTTATGACCGTGTTCTTCCTGATCAACCTGATCTTCGGAGCATTCGGCACCAACGCCTTTGACATTATTTTCCAGTTCCTGCAGACTCCTCTGTTAAACCTGGGAGACACTCTGGGAGCTATGGTGATCGCTTACATCTTCCTGCACTTCTTCTGGTTCTTCGGCGTAAACGGAGGATCCGTAGTAGGTGCGGTATTCAACCCGATTCTTCAGACCCTGTCCTTAGAGAACCTGGAGTACTTCCGGACGGGAATCGGCGAGGGACACATTATCTGCCAGCAGTTCCAGGATCTGTTTGCAACCTTCGGAGGCGCAGGTTCCACCCTGTCTCTGGTGATCGCAATGGTGCTGTTCTGCAAATCCAAGAGAATCAACTCTTTAGGAAAGCTGTCCTTAGTAGCCGGTGTTTTCAACATCAATGAGCCGATCATCTTTGGTCTGCCCATCGTGTTAAACCCCACCATGATCATTCCGTTTATGATCGTGCCGACGGTAAACATTGTGATTTCTTACTTCTGCATGTCCCTTGGACTGGTGCCTATCTGCTCCGGCGTGAACATTCCGTGGACCTGTCCGTTAGGAATCTCCGGACTGCTGGCCACCAACTGGGTAGGCGGACTGCTTCAGATCGCTCTGCTGATCTTAGGCGTGGTGATCTACATGCCGTTTATCAAGATCATGGATAAGCAGTACTTAAGAGACGAGGCAGAAGCTGCCGCGAAGAAAGAAGAGGAAGACGATATTTCTCTGGACGACCTTTCCTTTGATGATCTGTAAAGAGAAGAGAGGAGACGCAAGAACAATGAAGATTATCATGATTTATGACCAGATTCAGTCTGGGGCCGGAATCAAGGATGATCACATGGTTCCCTTGGGAGCCACCAAGGATCCGGTAGGACCGGCTGTGATGATGGAGCAGTATTTAAAGAAAGTGGACGGCCGGGTTGTGGCCTGCTTATACTGCGGAGACGGCTTCTATGAGGCCAATGCCGACGAGGTAAGCCGCAAGCTCTGCGCCATGGTGAAAAAGCTCCAGCCGGATGTGGTGATCTGCGGACCGGCCTTCAATTACCTGGGATATGGAAAAATGGCGGCGAGAGTTGCCCTGGATATCAACGAGAGCGTGGGAATCCCGGCATTTGCGGCCATGTCCAAGGAGAACGAAGAGACGATTTCTGCTTACAAAGATAAAATTCACATCGTGGAGACGCCGAAGAAAGGCGGTTTCGGATTAAATGAGGCTCTGGAAGGCATGTGCCTTCTGGCGGCGGCGATGGTAAATAAAGATAAAGAAGCAGACGTTGCAGCCAAGTATTGTTTTAAGTAAGCCTGAGAGGGGAATGTGGCATCTGCCATATTCCCCTTGTGTTTTGAGCGAAAAGCCCTGCAAGCGGCAGCCGTGCTTGCACGAGCAGGCATTTGCAGGGCAACGGACAGCGAGCAGCCAGGCTGCGAGCGGCCAGCGAAAAGCTCTGCAAGCGGCAGCCGTGCTTGCACGAGCAGACATTTGCAGGGCAACGGACAGCGAGCAGCCAGGCTGCGAGCGGCCAGCGGAAATAAAAGAGAGTGAGGAAAAGGAATATGTGGGGAATTATTGCGACCTGGAGAATGGCCTATGAGGGGATCGAGAAGGCCAGTGAAATGTTAAAGGCAGGAGGAGACGCGGGAGACGCTATCGAGACGGCGGTAAAGGAAGTGGAGGACTTCCCCTACTACAAATCTGTAGGCTACGGCGGCCTGCCCAACGAGGAGATGGAAGTGGAGCTGGATGCAGCCTACATGGACGGAGATACGCTGGATATCGGCGCAGTGGCTGCCATCAAGGATTTTGCCAACCCGGTTTCCATCGCCAGACGGCTTTCTAAAGAGCCGGTGAACAACCTTCTGGTGGGAGAGGGTGCTGAGAAGTACGCCCACAAAGAAGGATTTGAGAGAAAGAACATGCTCACTGACCGGGCAAAGATCCACTACCGCAACCGGAAGAAAGAGATCGCCCAGACGGAGATCAAGCCCTACGCCGGCCATGACACGGTGGGAATGGTGTGTCTGGACACCCACGGAAAGATGACTTCCGCCACCTCCACCAGCGGACTGTTCATGAAGAGAAAAGGCAGAGTGGGCGATTCTCCCATCTCCGGCTCCGGCTTCTATGTGGACAGCAAGGTGGGCGGCGCCAGCGCCACCGGCCTGGGCGAGGACGTGATGAAGGGCTGTGTTTCCTATGAGATCGTGCGCCTGATGAAGGAAGGGATGCACCCCCAGGAGGCATGCGAGAAGGCCGTTGCCATGTTTGACCAGGAGTTAAAAGAGAGAAGAGGAAAAGCGGGAGATATGTCCCTCATCGCCATGAACAATAAGGGCGAGTGGGGCGTGGCCACCAACATCGAGGGCTTCTCCTTTGCCGTTGCCACGGAAAACGAGGCGCCGGTGGTGTACTTAACAAAGAACGTGAACGGAAAATGTATCCACGAAGTGGCCAGCAAGGAATGGCTGGATGGCTATATGAGAACCAGAACGGCTCCCTTAAAAGAACTGTGACGGGAGGTGCCGGACGGTGATGGAAGAAAAAATTCTTGCAAAGGTGGATGAACTGTCCCAGGAGATGATCGATACCATTATCCGCATGGTGCAGATCGACAGCGTGGAGGCGGAGGCAGAGCCGGATGCTCCTTTTGGAAGAGGAGTGAAAAATGCCCTGGACGCCGCCCTTCGGCTGGCCGGAGACATGGGATTTTCCACGGTAAATGTGGACAATTACATGGGCTACGCTTCCTACGGGGAGAGCGAGGATTACGTCTGCGCAGTGGGACATCTGGATGTGGTGCCTGTGGGAACAGGCTGGAAGCAGCCCCCCTTCAGCGGCTATATGAAGGACGGAGTGATCTACAGCCGCGGCGTGCTGGACAACAAGGGACCGGTGTTCTCCTGCCTGTACGCCCTCTACGCCTTAAAGGAGCTGGGGATCTCCCTGGATCGTCAGGTACGGATCATCTTCGGCTGCGACGAGGAGACGGGATTTGAGGATCTGAAGTATTATCTGTCCAAGGAAAAGCCGCCGGTGATGGGCTTTACCCCTGACTGCAAGTACCCGGTGGTCTACGCGGAGCGCGGCCGGAGCGTGGTGGAGATCGATCCCCCGTCCATGGAGTGGTTCTACACCCTGATGAACGACTACGTGCTCAACGCGAAAAACAACGGCGAGCGGTTCCACATTGACTTTAAGGACGAAGAGTTCGGCCAGTTAGAGGTCAGGAATTTTAAGATTCTGCCCTGCGCGTCAGAGGAGGCGGATAGTGCCTCTCAGGCTGACGGAGCGGATCTGGCCTCCCAGGCCGGCAGCGCGGATAGTGCCTCCCAGGTTGACGGCGCGGGCCGGACGGTTCCCGCCCTGCAGTTTGCGGTCAGCTATCCGGCGGGATGCACGGCGGATCAGATCGTGGAGACGATCAGAAAAGAGCTGCCGGATATGAAGGTTTCCCTGGTGTCCAACATGGACCCGGTGCGGTTTGAGAAGGACTGCCGCCTGGTTGACACTCTGCGCTATACTTATGAGAGAGTGACGGGGATGGACGGAACTCCTGTCACCACCACCGGCGGAACTTACGCGAAGATGATGCCCAATATCGTGCCCTTCGGGCCGTCCTTCCCGGGACAGAAAGGCATCGGCCATCAGCCGGACGAGTGGATGAAGGTGGACGACATCATCACCAACGCAAAAATTTATGCCCTGAGCCTGTACTATCTGGCAAAGGATACAGAAATGGAAAAATGAGGTAAAAAGCGATGATCGAGATTTGCTGCGGAAGTTATGAGGATGCCCTGGCGGCGGACCGGGGAGGAGCTGCGAGGATCGAATTGAATTCTGCCCTGGCGCTGGGCGGTCTGACCCCGTCAGCCGGCTGCGTGAAGCTGGTGAAGGAGCACACCGGCCTGAAAGTGGTTTCCATGGTGCGGCCGAGAGGAGCCGGATTCTGCTACACAGAGGCGGAGACAGAGCAGATATTTGCTGACGCCCGCGAGCTTTTGGAGGCGGGAAGCGACGGCCTGGCCTTCGGATTTCTCACGGAGGACCACAGAGTGGACCGGGAGAAGACGGGCAGAATGGTGGAGCTGATCCACAGCTATGGAAAAGAGGCGGTGTTCCACCGGGCTTACGACTGTGTGGACGATCCGTATGGAGCCATGGAGATGCTTATTGACCTGGGCGTGGACCGGGTGCTGACCAGCGGCTTGAGAGAAAAAGCGGTGGAGGGAGCCGGCCTTTTAAAGGAGCTTCAGGAGAAATACGGCTCTCAGATCCAGATTCTGGCAGGCAGCGGAGTGAACGCGGGGAACGCGAAGGCCCTGATGGAGCAGACAGGACTTTGCCAGGTTCATTCCTCCTGCAAGGACTGGAGGAGAGATGTGACAACTTCGGGAGAGTATGTAAACTACCGGTTTGCCCCGGCGCCCCATGAGGATGACTACGACGTGGTCAGCGAAGAACTGGTAAGAAAGCTGGTTGAAGAGACGAGATGAACGGAAAGACAGCAAAACGGTATGCCGTTACTACGGCCGCGGTGGTTGCCTCCGCGTTTCTGCAGGCGTTCGCCATGCAGACATTTTTAAATCCGGCCCAGATCCTTTCCAGCGGATTTACAGGAATGGCAGTTCTGATTGAGAAGATCACCTCCATTTACGGGATCCATTTTTCCACTTCCCTGGGAATGGTGGCCTTAAACGTTCCGGTGGCCATCTTCTGCTTCAAGCACATTGGAAAGAAATTTGTGATCTTCTCCATGCTGCAGGTATTTCTGGCCAGCCTTTTTCTGAAGGTGCTCCACTTTCAGCCCCTGTTTGACGATGTGCTGCTCAATATCTGCTTCGGCGGATTTATCTACGGCGGCGCCATCGTGACGGCATTAAAGGGAAATGCGTCCACGGCGGGAACGGACTTTATCGCTCTCTACGTGTCCAACAGGACGGGAAAAGCCATCTGGCAGTATGTGTTTTTGTTTAACTCCTGTATGCTCTGCATTTTCGGATACATGTTCGGATGGGAGTATGCCGGATATTCCATCATGTTCCAGTTCATCTCCACCCAGACCATCGACCGGTTCTATCACCGGTACAAACGGGTGACGCTCCAGATCACCACCCACGACCCGGAGACGGTGGTGAGCGAGTATATCAAATATTACCGCCACGGCGTGTCCGTGATGAACGGCTACGGCGGATACAGCAAAAAGGAGATGAGCCTGCTCCACACAGTGGTTTCCTCCTACGAGGTGCAGGACATCGTCCATCATTTAAAACATGCGGATCCGAAGGTGATCATAAACGTGCTCCCTACGGAGACGTTCTTCGGCGGGTTCTATCAGAAGCCCATTGACTAGGGAGAGGCGCCGGCAGACGCCGGAAAAAGATGCCTGGCAGACGGCCGGCCTCTGAAAGTCCGTCCGGCGCCAGGTCCTGAAAAAAGCGCCCCGGCAGCGGGCCGGGAGAAAAGGAGAAGAGTATGCACAGATTAGGTATTTCTGTTTATCCGGAACATTCCACCCAGGAGAAGGATTTCGCCTACATGGAGCTGGCGGCAAAGTACGGTTTTTCCCGTATTTTCACCTGCCTGCTCTCTGCGAGCAGCGATCCGGAAGTGATCAAAAAGGAATTCGGGGCCTTTATGAAGAAGGCTCATGAGCTGGGATATGAGGTGGCAGCGGACACCAATCCCCAGGTGTTTAAAAATCTTGGGGCGACCCCGGAAAATCTGGAGGTCTTCCATGAACTGGGACTGGACATCATCCGTCTGGACGGACATTTTGATGAGGTTCAGGACGTGCTGATTACCAGAAATCCCTACGGGATCAAGATTGAGTTCAACGGCAGCTCTGACGCGGATGTGGAGAGACTGATCCGCCACGGCGCAGACAGAAGAAACATGATCATCTGCCATAATTTCTATCCGGAGCGCTACTCCGGCTTAAGCCAGAAGATCTTTGACCGCTTCAACGCGAAGTGGACGTCTCTGGGAATGACCACGGCAGCTTTTGTCTCCAGCCAGGCGGAGCACACCTTCGGACCGTGGGAGGTTTATCAGGGACTGCCCACTCTGGAGGCGGACCGCACCCTTCCCATCGACGCCCAGGTGCGCCACATGATCGCCTGCGAGGTGATCGACGATATTCTCATTGGAAACGCCTACGCCGCGGAGGAAGAACTGAAAGCCATGGCTTCTGTGAAGTTAAGCAATACCACGGTCAAAATGGATGAGGAAGAGGGCTTAAGCGACGCGGAGAAGGACGCCGTTTATCACTTCGTCCACATGGGAAGAACGGACGCCAGCGAGTATTATATCCGCTCCAGTTTCCCGAGACTGAAGTTTAAGAACCGGGAGATCCCCTTCCGTCCCTGCGGTAAAAAGACCTTCACCAGAGGCGATGTGCTGGTGGTCAACGACAACCTGGCCCATTACCGGGGCGAGGTGGAGATCGTGCTCACGGAGATCGAGAACGACGGCCAGAGAAACCTGGCTGGACGGATCGCCGATACGGATATGAGGATCCTGGACGAGATGGAGAAACGTCCGGACCACGTATTCGAGATTATCTGAGCATTTGAGCTCATCTGAAAATTACGGCAAAATCGGACAGAGAAAAAGGCAGTCCCAGAGAATCCGGGCGGAATAAAAACCCGGATCCCCCTGGGGACTGCCTTTTTTCGTCTCTTATTTTCCGGCTGTGAGAGCGGAAAAATCATGGTTGATGATTTCGACCAGAGAAAATTCACCGTTCTCGTATTCAAATTTTAAAATGCAGCAGTTTTCAATCCGGCCTTTCAACTCGGCTTTCTGGTTTTTCTCCCAGTAACGCATAAAGCCGCGGCAGGAGGCGCCGTGGGAGACGGCCAGGACAGTCTCATGGCCTTCCCGTTCCATGATTTCCTTTAAGGTGTCGGCCATCCGTTTCCGGACCTCCAGTTCGCCCTCGCCGCCGAAGCCCTTAAAGAAGTCTCCGTAGGGAAGGGGCGGGTTTAAATCTTCGCTTTCGCTCTCAAAGACGCCGAAGTTCCATTCTTTCAGGCCCTTTACCCGTTCATAGGGCATGGAAGTGAGGATCTCCAGGGTGTCGCAGGCCCGCTCGGAAGTGGAAGAGTAGGCGTGGTCAAAGGTGATATTGTGAGAGCGGAAATATTCTGCCGCAACCTGAGCCTGGGCTCTTCCCAGATCGGTCAGGGGAGAATCGCACCAGCCCTGGATCTTGCGGCGCACATTAAAGACTGTCTGTCCATGACGGACAAGATACAATGTTTTCTTCATAATAATACCTCCATATGCTCAGACTCTGCTTAAAAACCATTCCACTGTTTCCGGATCGTAATGGGAGAAGAACAGGCTCTTTCCGCCGTCCAGAGCTTCAATCTCCTTCATGTCCTCCGGGGAGAGAGTGAAGTCGAAGATGTTGAAATTTTCTTCCATCCGCTCTCTGTGGGTGGATTTGGGGATGATCACCACATCGCTCTGCAGCAGGAAGCGGAGAGCGGTCTGGGCTGTTGTTTTTCCGTACCTGGCGCCGATCTTTTCCAGAACCGGATTGCGGAAAAAGTCATTTTTCCCTTCCGCGAAGGGGCCCCAGGACATGATCTGAGTTCCGTATTTTTTCATGTATGCTCTGGCAGTTTTCTGCTGCTGGAACACATGAGTCTCCACCTGGTTGACTGCCGGCTTGATCTCAGAAAAATGCTGGATATCCAGGAAACGGTCCGGATAGAAGTTGGACACGCCGATGGCCCGCACTTTTCCGGCTCTGTAAGCCTCCTCCATAGCCCGGTAGGTGCCGTAGTAGTCGCCGAAAGGCTGATGGATCAGAAGCAGATCGATGTAGTCGCTCTTCAGCTTTTTTAAGGACTGGCTGATGGAGGCTTTCGCCTTCTCATACCCGGCATTGCTGATCCACACCTTGGTGGTGATGAAAAATTCCTCCCGGGAGAGGCCGGATTCCGCCACTGCCTTTCCCACGCCTTCCTCGTTGCCGTAAGCCTGGGCGGTGTCGATGCTGCGGTAGCCCGTTTCAATGGCTTCTCGCACACAGCGCTCCGTTTCATCCGGCGGTGTCTGGTACACGCCGTATCCCAGCTTCGGCATTTTTACTCCGTTGTTCAGCGTCACATATTCCACAGATGATTCCTCCCTTTATTCCTGCAGGTTCCTGCGTGTCCGTTTGGCGGCTGCCGCGGTCCAGGCCGATCCGCCGGCGTGCCGGCCTGATTTTGAATAGCTTTTTTTGTTTTCATTTTCGGATATCTTTATTTTAAACGGAAATACCTTAAATGTACAATATTAATCCCGCAATCTGCTATTCATAAAATGAATAATAAATAACGCGGAAAGTCTGGGCGGAGAAGGAAAGAAGTGGTATGATGGAATGAAAGACAAGGAAGATTTTCAGACGGAGGAAGGAGGAGAGAAGGTATGATCGATCTGGAAGAACTGAACCAGTTTGCCGTGTTTGCGGAGGAAGGGACGCTGTCAGGAGCAGCGGAAAAACTGCACATTTCCCAGCCCACTCTGTCCAGAACCATGCGGAAGCTGGAGGATGTGTTCGGCGTGAAGCTGTTTGTGAGGGGAAAGAACAGGATTGAGCTGAATGAGACGGGATGGAAGGCGGCGGAGAGGGCAAAGAATCTGCTGGCGGAGGCGGAGGAGACGGTCCGCCAGGTGCGGGAATTTGACAGAAAGCTCCACACCATCACAGTGGAATCCTGCGCGCCGGCCCCGCTCTGGTATCTGCTTCCCATTCTCTCCGGGAAATTCCCCGGCATGGCCGTCTCGTCGGCCATTTCGGAGGGAGCAGACATCCTCTCCCGCGTGGTAGCGGGAGATTGTGAAGTAGGGGTTTTGCCGGAGGAGGTCAGTCTGGACGGGATCCGGTGCGTTCCCTTTCTGCGGGAGGAACTGTACGTCTGCTTTCCGAAGGATCACGCTCTGGCGGACAGAAAGACGGTGACATTTCAGATGCTGAATGGCTTTAACTGCCTGCTCCGCTCCGAGATCGGCTTCTGGGACGAGCTGAGCCGGAGAAAAATGCCCGCGTCCAGATTCCTGGTGCAGAGCAATGAATTTGAGATGGAGGAACTGATCAGAAATTCCTCCCTGCCCTGTTTTGCCACCAACCTGTCCATAGGCAGGGGCGAGGCGGTAAAGGAACGTATCACCGTCCCTATCTCAGACCCGGAGGCGAAGGTGGTGTACTGTCTGATCTACCAGGAGAAAAAGCGGGAGTATGAGGAGGCGGCCATGAAAGCTCAGACCCTTTTATCTCAGACTCTCTTATAGAGAAGCGGCACCCCGTAGCCGAAGGTCTGTTTTCCGTTTACCTCCATCGTTTCCGTGACTTCCAGGCACTCTGGCGAGAAGCGCTCAAACAGGGAGAATTTCAGCACGGGGGAGAACATGCTGGTGCTGCCGCCCTCCCACACTCCGTCTTTTTCCGTGTACAGAGCGGGGGTAAACCGCTCAGAGCGTTTTAAGGAAGAGTAGCTGATTTCCTTCAGATTGGCGTAGGTGAAGGAACTCTTGTCGTAGCTTTCCGGGATCTCGTAGGAGGTGAGCAGGATGCCGTCCTTCTCCTCGGTAAAGAGGAAGAAATGATGGGCGGCGTGGGTGTTCCCCTTCGCGGTGAAATAGCTCTCCTCCACAATGAAAACGCCGGCAAAATCCTCCGGCAGACCGGTGATCTTATGGTTGCAGGCCGTGTTCACGTGCTCCGCAAAGGGAAAATCAGGGTTGGTTTCTTTCATGGATTCCCACTGCTCCCGGTTATTGAAGGAGCCGGTGAGAAGGGGGATAAACTGCTGCAATCGATTCATTTTTTTGCTCTCCTTTTCTGAATTTTTCACTCCCGGACGGCGCATGGCCGCTCCGGGAAAAATAATGTCAAATATATTCCGGAAGAGCAGATTTGTCAACTGTTTTCTGCGCGAGGGGGATCAGTATTGCTGTGCGAAGGGGGCCGAAATCCGGAAAATGAGCTTGAAGGACGGCGGTAATGAGTAGCGCTGTCAGAAAAGCTGTGCTATAATCCATTTGTTGCCTCCCCCTAAACTGGTAACAGAAAGGGGGTGCTTTTGATGGAAATACTTACACCTATTATTATCGCCGTCGTGGCAGATTTGATTAGCCATCTCATCTGCAAATGGCTGGACGACGATGAAAAGTAGGCAACCAGCCTATGGGGTTAAGCCTTCCCATAACAGAAAATAGGAATAGAAAATCCCGGAGGTCGCGTCTCCGGGATTTTCGTTTGTTGCTCCTGATGGAGTAACTTACACCTATTAGCCTACTGGCATTATAGCATATGCAGATTTTCTTTTCAAGATACCACAAGATATTTTCTGACAGATCCTGCCGGGCATTTTGACTGGCAAATTAAAATGAGTGGAGATGCTTCTATCTTTAATTATTGCTGTCGCGGCAGGTGTTATTAGCCATCTCATCTGCAAATGGCTGGACAGTGATAAATAGTCGGTAATGAGCCTGCGGCGTTAAGCCCTGCCGTACATAAAATGGGAACAGAAAACCCCAGTGTTGCAGCACTGGGGTTTTTGCTGTCATCCGACATTGGATAACTTCTATCTTTAGCCTACTGGCATTATAGCATATGCGCATCGGATTTTCAATATTCATTTGACAGATCTGGCCCGGCAAAAACCAGGTTGCAACTCCCACCCCGTAACGGTATAATGTCCTTACGAGTTCTGGCTCTTTTGGTTTGGCAGGAAATTTCGTTCCCTGTTAAACAAAACGCTCCGCGGGGACCGCACTGCGGCAGGAAGGAAAATGCCGCCATCGCGGCCCGCCGCAGGCGGAGAATTTTCTGCGGAGCAGGATTCTTTTCTGCAAAAGGCCGGAAAATACGGGAAAATGAGAGAAATCGGAGAATTTGATATGAAGACAGGAACCTTATACGGAATCGGAATCGGCCCGGGAGATCCGGAGCTTTTGACCATAAAGGCGATCCGCATGATCCGGGAGTGCGGCGTTATCGCTGTCCCCGGAAGAACGCCCCAGGAGAGCGTGGCCTACCGCATCGCTGTCCAGGCGGTGCCGGAGCTGGAGAAAAAACGGCTGGTAGCCGTCCACATGCCCATGACGAAGGACCGCTCCGTGCTTGACGCCTGCTTTAAGGAGGCGGCTGACGCCCTGGAACCCTGGCTTGAGGCGGGGGAGGACGTGGGCTTTCTCACGCTGGGGGATGTGACCATCTATTCCACCTACCTTTATATCCGCCGGCTGATCGCCGCCAGAGGCTACGAGACGGCCATGGTGAGCGGCATTCCCTCTTTCTGCGCTGCGGCTGCCAGGCTGAATATGGGACTGGCGGAAGGAGCGGAGGAGATCCATATCATTCCGGCCACCTATCAGGCGGCGGACAGCCTGTCCCTGCCGGGAACGAAAGTGCTGATGAAGGCGGGCAGGCAGATCGGCCGGGTGAAGGAACAGCTGAGAGAAGCCGGCCTTTCTGTGGCCATGGTGGAAAACTGCGGGATGGAAGGGGAGACACTGTACCGCAGCCTGGAGGAGATCACCGGCCAGCCGGGGTATTATTCCCTGATCATCGCAAAGGAGGGGAGCGCGGATGAATAAGCTGTACGCAGTGGGCATCGGCCCGGGAGAGTATGAAAAAATGACGCTGGAGGCAGTGAAGGTCATGTCCTCCTGCGATGTGATCGTGGGATATACGGTGTACGTGGATCTGGTGCGGGAGCATTTCCCGGGAAAGGAATTTCTCACCACTCCCATGCGCCGGGAGGAGGAGCGCTGCCGCATGGCTTTTGAGGAGGCGGCAAAGGGAAAAACCACAGCCATGATCTGCAGCGGCGACGCCGGAGTCTACGGCATGGCCGGCCTGCTTCTGGAGATGGGAAAAGACTATCCGGACTGTCAGGTGGAGGTGATCCCGGGAGTGACCGCGGCTCTTTCGGGAGCGGCGGTTTTGGGGGCGCCCCTGGTCCACGATTTTGCGGTGATCAGCTTAAGCGACCTGCTCACCCCCTGGGATCTGATCAAAAAGCGGCTGGCCTGCGCGGCGGAGGGAGATTTTTCCATCTGCATCTACAACCCGTCCAGCAGGAAACGGAGCGATTACCTGCGGCAGGCGTGCGCCGTTCTCTTAGAGTACAGGTCCCCGGACACAGTCTGCGGTCTGGTGAGAAATATCGGGCGCGAAGGACAGAGTTTTCAGATCCTTACGCTGGAGGAGTTAAAGGACGCGCAGACAGACATGTTTACCACTGTTTTTGTGGGAAATTCTTCTGCGAAGCGCATCAATGACCGGATGGTGACGCCCAGAGGCTATCATCTTGAGAGACAGGAAGGACGGTGAGGGCATGGTTCATTTTGTGGGAGCAGGTCCGGGGGATCCGGAGCTGATCACAGTGAAGGGGAAACGGCTGCTGGAGGAGGCGGATGTGATCATCTACGCCGGCTCTCTGGTAAATCCCCAGCTCCTCTCCTACGGAAAAGAGGGGGCGGAGATTTACAACAGCGCGGAGATGACCCTGGAGCAGGTGCTGGCGGTGATGGAGCGGGCGGAGGCAGAAGGGAAAATGACTGTCCGCCTGCATACGGGAGATCCGTCCGTGTACGGCGCACACAGGGAGCAGATGGACGCCCTGGACCGCATGGGAATCGCCTATGACGTGACGCCGGGAGTCAGTTCTTTCCTGGCCGCGGCCGCTTCCTTAAAAAAGGAGTACACGCTGCCGGCGGTGAGCCAGACCGTGATTCTCACCAGAAAAGGCGGCCGGACGGAGGTACCGGAAAAGGAAGATTTAAAGAGCCTGGCCGAACATCAGGCCACCATGATCATTTTCCTGAGCGTGGGCCAGATCGAGGAGGTGGCGGCCGATTTGGCGCCGTCCTACGGCTGGGACACCCCGGCCGCTGTGGTGTACAAGGCGTCCTGGGAGGATGAGAAGATCGTCCGCGGGACATTAAAGGATATAGGGGAAAAGGTGAAGGCGGCGGGGATCCGCAAGACGGCGCTCATCGCTGTGGGCGGCTTCCTCGGAGACGACTACGAGCTTTCCAGGCTGTACGATGGCACATTTACCCATGAATTCCGGACGGGCACCGAAAGGGGGAAATAAGACGTGGCGAAGATGATTATGATTCAGGGGACCATGTCAAACGCGGGAAAGAGCTTTCTTGCGGCCGGCCTCTGCCGGGTATTTAAGCAGGACGGCTGGAAAGTGGCGCCTTTCAAGGCCCAGAATATGGCCCTCAACAGCTTTGTGACAAAAGACGGGCTGGAGATGGGGCGGGCCCAGGTGGTGCAGGCGGAGGCCGCCGGCGTGGAGCCGGAGGTGGCCATGAATCCCATCCTCTTAAAGCCCAGCAGCCACACAGGCAGCCAGGTGATTGTAAACGGGGAGGTTCTGGGAAATTATCAGGCGGAAGAATATTTTTCCAGGCGGAAGGATCTGAGGCCGGTGGTGAAAAAAGCTCTGGATCACCTGGCAGAGACCTATGACATCATTGTGATCGAGGGGGCGGGAAGTCCGGCGGAGATCAATCTGAAGGAAAATGATCTGGCCAACATGGGAGTGGCCCGCATGGCAAAGGCGCCTGTGCTCCTGGTGGGAGACATTGACCGGGGCGGCGTGTTCGCCTCCCTCTACGGCACCGTAAAGCTCCTGGAACCGGAAGAACAGGCCATGATCAAGGGGCTGGTGATCAATAAGTTCCGCGGAGACGTCTCCCTTCTGGAGCCGGGCTTAAAAATGATCGAGGACCTGGTGGACATTCCGGTGCTGGGGGTGGTTCCCATGAGCCGCATTGATATTGAAGACGAGGATAGCCTGGCGGAGCGGTTAAATAAGCGGGAGAGGACGGGCGGCACGGATATCGCCGTGATCCGCCTGCCCCATCTGTCCAATTTTACGGATTTTGACGTGCTGGAGCACCTGAAGGGCGTGTCGCTGCGCTACGTGGAAGACGGGAGGGAGCTGGGAGTTCCCGATGCTGTCATCCTCCCGGGGACGAAGAACACCATGTCAGATCTGGAATGGCTGCGGGAGAACGGCCTGGCGGAGAAGATCAGGCAGCTGTCGGCGGCGGATGTGCCGGTGGTGGGCATCTGCGGCGGCTTCCAGATGCTGGGAAAACGGCTGAGCGACCCTTACGGAGTGGAGCACGGGGGCACCATGGCCGGCCTGGGCCTTCTGGACGCGAAAACCGTATTTTCCAGAGAGAAGGTGCGCACCCGCAAAAAGGGAAAAATGGCGGCGGACCTGCCGGGATGGGAGCTTCTTGCCGGGATGGAGACGGAAGGGTACGAGATCCACATGGGAGTGACCAGAAATCTGGGCGGCTGCCGGGAGATCATGTACGGACAGGAAGAAGGCCATCCGGTCCTGGGCCTGGGAAACAGCTCCGGCACAGTGATTGGCACCTATCTTCACGGATTTTTTGACGCGCCCGGAGTGGCGGAGCGGTTTGCGGCCCAGGTGGCAGGCAGCCGCAAGGGATCGGAGATGACGGAGCGGACTCCGGGCCAGGAGCCGGAACAGGCTGGGACAGCAGGCCAGATGCTGGAGCAGGCCGGGACTCCGGAGCCGGAGCCGGTCTTCTCCGGCCAGGACTGGAAACAGTATAAGGAAGAGCAGTATGACAAGCTGGCGGACCTGGTGAGGAGTTCTCTGGACATGAAAAAAGTGTATGAGATCCTGGAACAGGGCGTGTGACGGGAGAGAGACGGACGGCAGAAGGAGGGAGCGCGGTTTATGTCCAGCAAATACGTACAGGTTTATAATACACTGAAAAAACAGATCGAGAGCGGAGAGTATGCCATCGGCGAGGAATTTCCGTCGGAGGCGGTCCTGCAGGAACAGTTTCAGGTGTCCAGAGACACTGTCCGCAAAGCCCTGGGAATGCTGGAAAACCAGGGCTACATCCAGAAGGCCAGAGGAAAAGTGGCCGTGGTGGTGGAGCGGGGAGCCTATAACTTCCCCTTTGCGGAGATCTTGAGCTTCAAGGAGCTGAACGCCCACTTAAACAGGCGGACGGAGACGGAGGTAGAGAACCTGGAGATCCTGTCGGACCAGGAGCTGATCATGAAGATCTTTGAGGACGACGAGGAGAAGGAGATCTACGATCTGCTCCGGGTGCGGAAGATCGAGGGGGAGCGGGTCATTGTGGACCACGACTACTTTAAGCGCAGCGTGGTGCCCAACCTCCCCCTAAGAGCCTGCCGCGACTCCGTCTATGCCTATCTGGAGGACGAGAAGGGACTCCGCATCGGATTTGCCACCAAGGAGATCGTAGTGGAGGACGCCACGGAGGAGGACCGGCGGTATCTGGATATGAAGCGGTATGACCTGGTGGTGGTTGTACGAAGTTATACGTATACGAAGGAGAACGTTCTCTTCCAGTACACCGAGTCCAGGCATCGGCCGGACTGCTTTAGATTTGTGGAAGTTGCACAAAGAAAGAAACTGTAATTTATCTATAGCGCCGAAAGTGTGAATCGGCGCTCTTTTTTTGCCTTTTTCTATTGACTATCAAGTACGGATATGTTAGCTTATAACCATACATATACGTATAAGTTAAAAGCGGAGCGGGGCCGGCTCCGGACAATGTATGGAGATGGAGAGGAGAAGCAAAAATGGCAGATTTTAAACATGACGCCGGGGAACTTTTAAAGCTGGTGGGCGGAAGAGAAAACATCGTATCCTTTACCCACTGTGCCACAAGAATGAGATTTGTGCTGGCGGACGAGAAAAAAGCGGACGTAAAGGGAATTGAGGCTCTGGATTCTGTGAAGGGAACCTTCACCCAGGGCGGACAGTTCCAGGTGATCATCGGCAATAAAGTGGCGGTATTTTTCGACGAATTTTCTGCTGTCAGCCATATGGAAGGCGTGGACAAGCAGGAGGTCAAACAGGCGGCAAAGGGCAATATGAGCCTGCTGCAGCGGGCGGTGGCCAATCTGGCGGAGGTATTTGCCCCGCTGATCCCGGCCATCATTGTGGGCGGCCTGATCCTGGGCTTCCGGAACATCATCGGCGACATCAAGCTGTTGGACGGGGGTACGAAATCCATCACGGAAGTGTCCCAGTTCTGGAACGGAGCCTACAATTTCCTGTGGCTGGCCGGCGAAGCCATTTTCACCTTCCTGCCGGTAGGCGTGACCTGGTCCGTCTGCAAAAAGATGAACGCGGATCAGATGTTGGGCATTGTGCTGGGCATCACCCTGGTTTCTCCCCAGTTAATGTCCGCCAGTGACTACGTGGCGGCGGTGGAAGCCGGAGATCCGGTGAAGATGTGGGATTTCGGCAGCTTTCACATCAACATGGTCGGCTATCAGTCCCAGGTGATCCCGGCGATCCTGGTGGGGATCGTGTTCGCCCTGCTGTACCGTTTCTTAAAGAAGCACGTGCCGGAGATGATCTCCATGATCGTGGTGCCCTTCTTCTCCCTGATTCCGGCTATGATTCTGGCCCACACGGTGATCGGGCCCTTCGGCCGCATGCTGGGCGACGGACTTGCAGGGATCATCATGGCAGGCTTTAACTCTCCGGTGAACTGGCTGTTCAGCGGGATCTACGGACTGCTCTATCCTCTGCTTGTCATCACCGGACTGCACCATGCCATGCTGCCCATTGACCTGCAGACGGCGGCCACCATGGGCGGCATTTACACCTTCCCTGTGGTAGCCTTGAGCAACATCGCCCAGGCGACTGCCGTGGCGGCCTTCGTATTCGTGAACCGCCATGACCGCAGAGCAAAAGAAGTGGGCATCCCGGCATTTATCTCCGGATATCTGGGAGTTACGGAGCCGGCCATGTTCGGCGTCAACTTAAAGTACCTCTATCCGTTTGTGGGAGCCATGCTCGCCAGCGGCGTCATGGGCATCTTCTCCCGCCTGTCCGGCGTCATCGCCAACAGCGTGGGCGTGGGCGGCATTCCCGCCTTCCTCTCCATGAGAGGCGACAAGATCCTGATCTACATCGTCTGCATCGCGGCGGACATCGTGCTGGCGTTTCTGTTTACCGTGCTTTTCTCCAGAACGAAGCTTAAGGATTACGGAAACCACTGACCACGGACAGAACGGCGTTTCTGAAAGGCGTCCGGCGGCAGAACCGGTGCCTTTCAGAAACCGGTATTTGAAAAAACAGGCAAAGGAATGACAGCAATGAATCTGGGAAATAAAATCATTTATCAAATTTACCCCAAGTCCTTTCAGGACACCAACGGGGACGGGATCGGCGACCTGCAGGGGGTGATCAGGCGTCTGGACTACATAAAAGAACTGGGAGCGGATTACTTGTGGCTGACGCCTTTCCTGCGCTCTCCCCAGTATGACAACGGCTACGACGTGGCCGACTACCGGTCCATCGATCCCAGGTACGGGACGATGGAGGATTTTGAAGAGCTGGTGGAGGAGGCGGGAAAACGGGGCATGTACCTGATGATGGATATGGTGTTCAACCACTGCTCCACCGGGCACGAGTGGTTTCAGAAAGCCCTGGCGGGAGATCCCTATTATCGGGATTTCTTCATCATCCGAAAGGGAAAGGACGGCGGTCTGCCGCCTACCAACTGGGTGTCCAAATTCGGCGGCAGCGCCTGGGGCTATCTGCCCGGCACGGACGAATACTATCTCCACTTGTTCCACGTCAGCCAGGCGGATTTAAACTGGGAAAATCCTCATGTGCGCCGGGCCTGCTGCGATATTGTAAACTTCTGGATGGAAAAAGGAGTGAGGGGATTCCGCTTTGACGTGATCAACCTGATCTCCAAGCCGGATGTCTATGAGGACGACCTTGCAGGGGACGGACACCGGTTCTACACCGACGGCCCCAGGATCCACCAGTTTCTCCACGAGCTGAACCGGGGCTCCTTCGGGCGGGATGACGAGGTGATTACCGTGGGGGAGATGGCCTCCAGCAATCTGGAAAACAGCATCCGCTACACCAATCCCCAGTCGGAAGAGCTGTCCATGATCTTCGATTTCCACCATCTGAAGGTGGACTACCCGTCGGGGAACAAGTGGGAGGTCCAGCCGTTCCGTTTCCGCGATCTGAAGCACAACCTGTTTGAGTGGCAGCAGGAGATGGAAAAAGGCGGCGGCTGGCAGTCCCTGTTCTGGTATAACCACGATCAGCCGCGGATCGTCTCCCGCATCGGGGACGACGGAAAATACCGGGTGGAGTCGGCCAAAATGCTGGCCACGGCTCTTCACGGGCTGAGGGGAACGCCCTGCATCTACCAGGGGGAGGAGATCGGCATGACAAACGCCGGATTCCGGGACATCAGCCAGTACCGGGACATTGAGACGCTCAATGTCTATAATGAGATGAAATTAAAGGGAAAGACGGACGGGGAGATATACAGGAGTCTGGGGTGCAAGTCCAGGGACAATTCCAGGACCCCCATGCAGTGGGACGGCACGGAAAACGCCGGATTCACCGATGGGACGCCGTGGATCGAAGTAAATCCCAACTGTGCCTTCATCAACACTCTGGACCGGGAAGATCCGGATTCCATCTTCCAGCACTATAAAAAACTGATCGCCCTGAGAAAAGAGCTCCCGGTGATCAGCCAGGGCGATGTCACCCCGCTTTTGGAGGATGATGAGAAGATTTTAGCCTACCGCCGCTCCCTGAATGGGGAAGAACTCTATGTGATCTGCAATTTCTTCGGCGGCGAGACCGTTCTTCCGGATGGGATTCTGCCGGATAGCTGGAAGCTCCTTCTGGACAATTATCCGGGGGAGGCGTGGGACGGCCGCAGCTTAAGGCCCTACGAGGCGGTCATGGTCATTTCTTGACTTTTTTCCCCCATACTGATAGAATAATGGAAACTGGACAAGGTCCTTCACCTTCGGGTGAAGGACCTTTTAAAAAATCAGCCTAAAAACAGCCGGAACTTGAAACAGCCGAAAGGCCCGGGGAGCGCAGGAGGAGAAGATCAGTGAAGCCCTTAGATATTGAGAAAAAAAGCATGGAAATCATAGAACAGGAGCTGGGGGAGCGGGCGTCCGCCTGGCCTCTCAAGGAGCTTTTGGTGGTGAAGCGGTGCATCCACACCTCCGCCGATTTTGACTATGGGGACAACCTGGTATTTTCCCCGGGAGCGGTGGATACGGCGCTGGACGCCCTGAAGCGGGGGGTGACCATCGTCACTGACACGTCCATGGCAGCTGCCGGGATCAATAAGCGCTCTGCCGCGGCCCTGGGGGTGGAGGTGCTCTGCTTCATCTCCGACCCGGATGTGGCCGAGGAGGCAAAACGCCGGGGCGTGACCCGCTCCGCCGTCTGCATGGAGAAGGCGGCCGCCCTGGGCCGCCCGGTGATCGCGGCGGTGGGAAACGCGCCCACAGCGCTGATCAGGCTTAAGGAGCTGGCGGATGAAGGGAAGTTCCGGCCGGAGCTTATCATCGGTGTTCCGGTGGGATTTGTCAATGTGGTGGAGGCCAAGGAGATGATCCTGGAGTCGGACATCCCCCACATTGTGGCGAAGGGACGAAAGGGCGGCAGCAACATCGCCGCCGCCATTGTGAACGCCCTGCTCTACCAGGTGCACCGGGAGATGTGAGAAAAGGCGGGGCACCGGAACTCTAACAAAATATACCATCAGAAATATACCATCAGAATGGAGGAGAACCATTATGAATACGAAACGGTCAGAAGAGTTGTTTCAGAAATCTCTGGAAAAGATCCCGGGGGGAGTCAACAGCCCGGTGCGGGCTTTCCGCGCGGTGGGGCGCAATCCCCTTTTTATCGATCACGCGGCGGGAGACCGGATCACGGACGTGGACGGAAATGAATTTATTGATTACGTGTGCTCCTGGGGGCCGGGGATCCTGGGCCATGCCCATCCCCAGGTGATCAGCGCGGTGAAGGCGGCCTGCGATAAGGGCCTGACCTACGGCGCTCCCACGGAAAATGAGCTGATCCTGGCGGACATGATCTGCGAGGCCATGCCTTCCGTGGAGAAGGTCCGTCTGGTGAGCTCCGGGACGGAGGCGGTGATGAGCGCCATCCGCACGGCTAGGGGTTACACCGGGAGAGATTATATTATAAAATTCAAGGGCAACTACCACGGTCATTCTGACGGCCTGCTGGTGAAGGCGGGCTCCGCGGCTCTGACAACAGCGGTGCCGGACAGCAGCGGCGTGCCGGCCTCCTACACGGAAAATACCCTGGTAGCTCTCTACAATGACAAGGAGTCGGTGAGAGAGCTGATGGAGAAGTACGGAGAGCAGGTGGCGGCCATTATCGTGGAGCCGGTGGCGGCCAACATGGGAGTGGTTCTGCCGGAAGACGGCTTTCTGGAATATCTGCGCGAGATCACGAAAGAGTACGGCGCCCTGCTGATCTTTGACGAGGTGATCACCGGCTTCCGCTTAGGCTACGGCGGTGCTCAGGAATATTTCGGCATCCGTCCGGACATGACTACCATGGGAAAGATCGTGGGCGGCGGAATGCCCATGGCCGCCTACGGCGGCCGCAGGGACATTATGGATATGGTGTCTCCTGTGGGACCGGTCTACCAGGCGGGGACCCTGTCCGGAAATCCCATTGCCACCACGGCGGGAATTGAGACGCTGAAGATCCTGAAGGCTCATCCGGAATATTACGTGCAGATCGAGGAGAAGGCAGAGAAACTGGCGGCGGCCCTGAAGAAGCGGGGAGAGCGCACCGGCATCCCGGTGAGCGTCAACCAGATCGGTTCTCTCCTCTGCGCCTTCTTCACCGACCGCCATGTGGGAGACTACGACAGCGCCACCTCCTCTGATTTAAAGGCTTACGCGGAGTACTTCGGCCATATGCTGGAGAACGGCATCTACGTGGCTCCGTCCCAGTACGAGGCCATGTTCGTGTCCGCGGCCCACAGCGACGAGGACATTGAGCGCACCTGCCAGGTGATGGAGGAAGCGTAGGGCCGGCGGGAAACACCCGCCCCCAGGTACTTGCAATTTGGCGATAAAATAATTATAATGTAGGAATAAATACGATTGGAAAAGGCGGAGTTTTATGTCAGATAATCAAATACCGGCCAAAGTGGATACGGAACTGGAAGCCCCGGCTGATTTTACCAGCCCGGACGTCCTGTATGAAGATTTAATCAAGACCATCCGCAGATACCATCCGTCAGACGATATCAGCATGGTGGAGAAGGCGTATCGAATTGCGGCTGAAGCACATAAGGATCAGAAACGAAAATCGGGTGAACCGTACATCATTCACCCTCTTTGTGTTGCCATCATTCTGGCTGATCTGGAGATGGATAAGGAGACAATCGTAGCGGCCATCCTCCACGATGTGGTGGAAGATACGGTGATGACTCTGGATGAGCTCACGAAGGAATTCGGCTCAGAGGTGGCTCTTTTGGTGGACGGCGTTACCAAGCTGACCCAGCTGTCCTGGTCGGCGGACAAGGTGGAGATCCAGGCGGAGAACTTGAGAAAGATGTTTTTGGCCATGGCAAAAGACATCCGGGTCATCCTGATCAAGCTGGCGGACCGCCTTCACAACATGCGGACGCTCCAGTACATGAAGCCGGAGAAGCAGAAGGAGAAGGCCAAGGAGACGCTGGAGATCTACTCCCCCATCGCCCACCGGCTCGGCATCTCCAAGATCAAGGTGGAGCTGGACGACTTAGCCCTCAAGTATCTGGAGCCGGATGTCTACTACGACCTGGCGGAAAAGATTTCCCTGAAAAAGGATTCCAGGGAGGCATTTGTCCATCAGATCGTGGAAGAAGTGCGGGAGCACATGAAAAATGCCGGCATCGAGGCGAAGGTGGACGGCCGCGTCAAGCATTTCTTCAGTATTTATAAGAAAATGGTGAACCAGCACAAGACGCTGGATCAGATATATGACCTGTTTGCGGTTCGCATCATTGTGGAGACGGTGAAGGACTGCTATGCGGCTCTGGGCGTGATCCATGAGATGTATAAGCCCATTCCCGGGCGGTTTAAGGACTACATCGCCATGCCAAAGCCCAACATGTACCAGTCTCTCCACACGACGCTGATCGGCAGCAGCGGCCGGCCTTTCGAGATCCAGATCAGGACCTACGAGATGCACCGCACCGCCGAGTACGGTATCGCCGCTCACTGGAAATACAAGGAGAGCGGCAGCGGCCAGGCGGCAGCCGGGCGGGAAGAGGAGAAATTAAGCTGGCTGCGCCAGATTCTGGAGTGGCAGCGGGACATGTCGGACAACAAGGAATTTTTAAGCCTGTTAAAGAGCGATCTGGACCTGTTTGCCGACAGCGTGTACTGTTTTACTCCGTCGGGAGATGTGAAAAACCTTCCCAGCGGCTCCACGCCCATCGACTTTGCCTACGCGATCCACAGCGCCGTGGGAAATAAGATGGTGGGAGCGAAGGTAAACGGCAAGCTGGTGCCCATTGATTACGTGATCCAGAACGGCGACCGCATCGAGATCATCACGTCCCAGAATTCCAAGGGACCCAGCCGGGACTGGCTCTCCATTGTGAAGAGCACCCAGGCGAAAAACAAGATCAACCAGTGGTTCAAGTCCGAGTTGAAAGAGGACAATATCAACCGGGGCAAGGAGCTGATCGCCCAGTACTGCAAGACCAAGGGAATCAACTGGGCGGAGATCAGCAAGCCGGAATACATGGAAAAAGTGATGCGCCGGTACGCCTACCGCGACTGGGACGCAGTCCTGGCTTCCGTCGGCCACGGCGGCTTAAAAGAGAGCCAGGTTGTCAACCGGATGGTGGAGGAGGAGAAGAAGAAAAAGACCTTAAATGTCACCGACGACACCATTCTGAACGAGATCGGGGAGAACAACAAGGTCCCCGTCTCCAAAAAATCCAAGAGCGGGATTGTGGTCAAGGGAATCCACGACGTGGCGGTGCGCTTTTCCAGGTGCTGCAGCCCGGTGCCAGGGGACGAGATCGTGGGCTTTGTCACCAGAGGACGGGGCGTGTCCATTCACCGGACCGACTGCATCAATATCATCAATCTGCCGGAGGATGAGAAGGCGAGGCTGATCGACGCGGAGTGGCAGCAGGATGAGAATGACAGCAGCGGCGAGCGCTACTCCACAGAGATCCAGATTTACGCCAACAACCGGATCGGTATGTTTGTGGATATTTCCAAGGTGTTTACGGAGAGACAGATCGATATCACCTCCATGAGCGCCCGCACCAGCAAGCAGGGGACGGCCACGATCACCGTCACCTTTGACACTCACGGAGTGGAGGAGCTAAACAGGCTGGTGGATAAGCTGCGCACCATTGAGGGCGTGCAGGATATAGAGAGAACGGCGGGCTGACGCCGGAGAAGTTTTTGAGAAAAAGGAGATGCTGTAATATACCGGATTGCGGCATCTCCTTCTGTGCGTGAGGAGGAAATAGGATGGATATAAGAATCAAGACCATGGTGCTGGGCCACGTCCAGACCAACTGCTATCTGGTTTACAGAGAAGGTTCCGGCCGGGGCGTGATCATCGACCCGGCGGATGACGGACCTGCCATATCGGCTGCCTGCCGGGAGGCGGGAGTGACGCCGGAGGCTATTCTTCTGACCCACGGCCATGGGGACCACATTCTGGCGGCCGACGGGCTGAGAAAAGAGTGGGGCGTGCCGGTGATCGCATCGGAGGCGGAGCGGGCTCTTTTGGCGGACCCGTCCCTGAACCTTTCCCTGGCCCTGGGGATGCCCCGGACCAGCTTGAAGGCCGACAGGGAGGTAAAGGACGGGGACGTGGTGGAGGCTGCCGGGTTCCGTTTTCAGGTGATCGCCACGCCGGGTCACACGAAAGGCTCCGTCTGCTATCTGGAAAAAGAGGAGGAAGTGCTGTTTTCCGGAGATACCCTGTTTGAGGAGTCTCTGGGGCGGACGGATTTCCCCACAGGGAGCACGAAGGAAATTGTGGAATCCATCACCGGCCGGCTGTTTGCCCTTCCCGACGACATTGTGGTTTATCCGGGCCACGGAAACCCCACAGTGATCGGGAGAGAGAAGCAGTACAACCCGGCAGTGATGTACAGGAGATAAGATATGATAGGAATATTGCTGCAGGACAATGGATTTGAGCAGGATATCCGGGAGCTGCTCATGGCATTTTATCCCGGAGAAAAATTCGTCCATCAGGAGACGGAAGGAGCAGAATTTTATGTGAAGGGGACGCCGGGAGAAGGCGTTTACCGGCTGGAGCTGGACGGCGATGAGGCAGAATTTCCGGTGCCGGAGGACGACCGCCTGGAGACGAAAAACAGGATCAAGAGAAACCTCTACCAGCTGTTAAAAAAGCGCACAGGCCGCAGCCTTCCCTGGGGAACGCTCACCGGAATCCGGCCCACAAAGATCCCCTTAACGAAGCTGGCAGAGGGCTGGAGCCGGGAGCAGATCACAGATTTTATGAAAAAGACCTACTTTGCCGGGGATGACAAGATCGCCCTCAGCGTGGAGATTGCCGAGCGGGAGCGGGAGCTTCTGTCCCGCATTTCCTATAAAAACGGCTACAGCCTTTACGTGGGGATTCCGTTCTGCCCCACCACCTGCCTGTACTGCTCCTTTACCTCTTATCCCATCGGAAAATGGGAAAAGAGGATGGATGAGTACCTGGGAGCGCTGTTTCAGGAGCTGGAGTACACGGCGGACCGGATGAAGGGCAAAGTGCTGGACACCGTCTACTTCGGCGGCGGCACGCCCACGTCCCTGTCGGCGGATCATCTGGATCAGGTGATCTCGAAGGTGGAGGAACTGTTTGACTTATCCGGAGTCCAGGAATTTACGGTGGAGGCGGGACGGCCGGACAGCATTACCAGGGAGAAGCTGGAAGTGCTGCGCCGCCACGGGATCACCAGGATCTCCATCAACCCCCAGACCATGAACCAGAAGACTCTGGACGTCATCGGCAGGCGCCACACTGTGGAGATGGTGAAGGAGAAATTCGCCCTGGCCAGAGAGCTGGGCTTTGACAACATCAACATGGACCTGATCATCGGCCTCCCCGGGGAGGATATGGAGGATGTGAAGCACACCCTTGAGGAAGTAAAGAGCCTCGGGCCGGACAGCCTGACGGTTCATTCCCTGGCTTTAAAGCGGGCGGCCAGGCTGAATCTGGAGTGGGATCAGTACGCAGACATGGGCATGGTGAACACCCAGGAGATGATCGATCTGACGGCCCATGCGGCCAGAGAGATGGGCATGGAGCCTTACTATCTGTACCGCCAGAAAAATATGGCTGGCAATTTTGAGAACGTGGGCTACTCTCTGCCGGGAAAAGCCTGCATTTACAACATTCTGATCATGGAAGAAATGCAGACCATTGCCGCCTGCGGAGCGGGGACGACCACAAAAGTGGTGTTTCCGGAGGAGAACCGGAGAGAACGGACGGAGAACGTAAAGGACGTGGATCAGTATATTCAGAGGATCGGCGAGATGATCGGCAGAAAGGAAAAACTCCTGTCCCAGATCGTCTAAACCACTTGCAAAAATAAGGATTCCATGTACAATAATATGAGAATGCCCTGTGGGCGCCCGCCTCTGCTTTGATGCCGGGCTTTCACAGTAAAAACGAACAGAATGGAGAGAAGACATGGCGCTGAAGAAAAAGCCGGTTACTGGCATGAAAGATATTTTGCCTGCGGAAATGCAGATCCGCGACTATGTGTTGAACCAGATCAAGGAAACTTATAGAAGCTTCGGATTTTCTTCCATTGAAACTCCCTGCGTGGAGCATATTGAAAACCTGACCAGCAAGCAGGGGGGAGACAACGAGAAGCTGATCTTCAAGATCTTAAAAAGAGGAGAGAAGTTAAAGCTGGAGGAAGCCCAGTCGGAGAGTGATCTGACGGACAGCGGCCTGCGCTATGATCTGACTCTTCCTCTTTCCAGATATTACGCCAACAATGCAGCCAATCTGCCGAACCCCTTCAAGGCTCTTCAGGTGGGCAGCGTGTGGAGAGCAGACCGGCCCCAGAAAGGACGGTTCCGCCAGTTTGTCCAGTGTGACATTGACATCCTGGGGGATGCCACCAGCCTGGCGGAGATCGAGCTGATCACCGCCACCACCACGGCCCTGGGAAAGATCTGCCCCGATCGGAAATTCACTGTCCGCATCAACGACAGGGAGATCTTAAAGGCCATGGCCAGATATGCTGGTTTCCCGGAAGATTCCACGGACCAGGTGTTCATCACCCTGGATAAGATGGACAAGATCGGCATGGACGGAGTGGAAAAAGAACTTCTGGAGCTGGGATACGCGGAGGACGCGGTGAAGAAGTACGGAGAGCTGCTCTCCGGCGTGGAGCATGACGCTGCAGGCGTCCGCGCTCTGGGAGAGACTCTGGCAGATTTCCTGCCGGCGGGCCAGGCGGAAAACCTGGCGGACATTATGGATACGGTGACGGAAGTGGCCACCGCGGATTTCGGGCTGGAGTTTGATCCCACCCTGGTGCGGGGCATGGGCTACTACACCGGCACGATTTTTGAAGTGTCCATGGACGGCTTCGGCGGTTCTGTGGCCGGCGGCGGACGCTACGATAAGATGATCGGCAAGTTTACCGGCATGGAGACGCCGGCCTGCGGATTTTCCATCGGCTTTGAGCGGATCGTGACCATTCTCATGGACGCCGGATTTACGGTGCCCGCGGCGGCTCCGAAGACGGCCTACCTGTTTGAGAAAGGAATGGACAGAGAACGCTTAAGCCAGGTGATGAAGGAAGCCACGAAGGAGCGGATGGCCGGCGGTCAGATTCTGGTGGCCCAGATGAACAAAAACAAGAAATTCCAGAAGGAGCAGCTCCAGAAGGAAGGCTATACAGAATTTAAAGAATTTTACAGAGATCCCCTGAAACGGTAAGGGAAGGGAAAGGAGAACAAATGGCAGAGTCAATGAAGGGTTTAAAGAGAACCCATCGGTGCGCTGAGCTTGGCACCGCCAATGTAGGTGAGAACGTCACCGTCATGGGCTGGGTGCAGAAGCAGAGAAATAAAGGCGGAATCATATTTGTGGATCTGAGGGACCGTTCCGGCATCCTGCAGATCATTTTCGAGGAGGCGGACTGCGGCAGCGAATATTTTGCCAAGGCCATGAAGTTAAGAAGCGAGTTTGTCATCGCGGTGGAGGGCAAGGTGGAGAACCGCTCCGGCGCGGTCAATGAGAATCTGGCCACAGGAGCCATTGAGGTGCGGGCAAAATCCCTGCGGATCCTGTCCGAGTCCGAGACTCCGCCCTTCCCCATTGAGGAGAACAGCAAGACAAAAGAGGAACTGCGCTTAAAATACCGCTTCCTGGATTTAAGACGTCCGGATCTTCAGAGAAATCTTATGGTGAGAAGCCGCGTGGCTACCCTGACGAGAGCGTTTCTGGCGGAAGAGGGATTTCTGGAGATCGAGACTCCCACTCTGATCAAGAGCACTCCCGAGGGAGCGAGAGACTACCTGGTGCCCAGCCGCGTGCATCCCGGCTCGTTCTACGCCCTTCCCCAGTCTCCCCAGCTCTTTAAGCAGCTGCTTATGTGTTCCGGCTACGACCGCTATTTCCAGCTGGCCAGATGCTACCGGGACGAGGATCTGCGGGCCGACCGTCAGCCGGAGTTTACCCAGATCGACATGGAGCTTTCCTTCGTGGACGTGGACGACGTGCTGGACGTGAACGAGAGACTGTTAAAGAAGCTGTTCAAGGAGATCTGCGGCTATGATCTGCAGCTGCCCATCCAGAGAATGACCTGGAAAGAAGCTATGGAGCGTTTCGGCTCTGACAAGCCGGATCTGCGCTTTGGAATGGAGCTTCACAATGTGTCCGACGTGGTAAAGAATACGGAATTTGCCGTGTTCAAGAATGCTCTGGCAAACGGCGGCTCCGTCCGGGGAATCAATGCCGAGGGACAGGGCCATATGCCGAGAAAGAAGATCGACGCTCTGGTGGAGTTCGCGAAGGGCTACGGGGCAAAAGGTCTGGCCTATCTCTCCATCCAGGAGGACGGCAGCTACAAGTCTTCCTTTGCCAAATTCATGACGGAGGAGGAGTTAAAGGCTCTGGTGGCAGCCATGGACGGCAAGCCGGGAGATCTTCTGCTCTTTGCCGCCGACAAGAATAAAGTGGTATTTGACGTGCTGGGCGCTCTCCGTCTGGAGATCGCAAGACAGCTGGATCTTTTGAAGAAAGATGATTTCAAGTTCCTGTGGGTGACGGAGTTCCCGCTCCTTGAGTACTCCGAGGAGGAAGGCCGCTACGTGGCCATGCACCATCCTTTCACCATGCCCATGGAGGAAGACCTGGATCTGATCGACACCGATCCCGGCGCTGTCCGGGCGAAAGCCTACGACATTGTGCTTAACGGCACGGAGATGGGCGGCGGCTCTGTCCGTATCCATCAGGCCGATATCCAGGAGAAGATGTTTGAGGTGCTGGGCTTTACGAAAGAGAGAGCCCAGGAACAGTTTGGCTTCCTTCTGGAGGCGTTTAAATATGGAGTTCCGCCTCACGCCGGTCTGGCCTACGGCATGGACCGCATGGTAATGCTCATGGTGGGTGCTGACAGCATCCGCGACGTGATCGCGTTCCCGAAGGTGAAAGACGCTTCCTGTCTGATGACAGAGGCCCCCTCTCCTGTGGACGCAAAGCAGCTGGAGGAGCTGGGGATCGAGATCCTGCCCCAGGCAGAAGAATAAAAATTTGCAAAGTCAATGATGGCTCCGCCTTTTGGGTGATCCGCCCGGGGACTGAGCCTGCGGCTCCGGCCGGTCTGGGGAAGAAAATTCCCTGGCCGCCGGGGCTTTTTTGTTTAACAGGAAACTTCGTTCCCAGTGCCTGGACTGGTGCGTCCGGGCGGTGATGCTTGCGGTCCGTTTCCGCTCCGGTGCCTGGAAACAGTTCCGGGCGATTTAAGAAAAATCTGCCGGACGGCGCACCAGCACCTGCAGTTCAGTCACAAATTCTTCTGTCTCCGCCGTCTCATGGATATCCGCCCAGAGAAGCTCCAGAAAAGGCGGAACGGCCGTCAGCCCCTGTTTGCGGGCGTGGGCGGCCATTTTTTCTGCCCATATGGGGGACTGGAAGTAGTCTCCCCGGTAGACAAGGGACAGATAGGTGCCTTCCGGGATGGTCTGGGGCCCGTCGTCACGGATCAGAAATGCCCCGGTGTACCTCGCCCGCCCGCCGGGCGAGACTTCTCTGCCGCTTCCGCCTTCCAGCACATCTTCCCCGCCTTCTAGTTCATTTTCCCTGCCTTCCAGCTTATTTTCCCCGCCTTCCGGAGCCGGCTTCTCCCCGCTCAGCTCAAAAAAAGAGCCGATGCGGTTATTTCCGATCAGCCGCCCGTCCTCCCCGCGGCGCACCAGCCTCTGCATGAGAAGGTTCATCTCATCGTCGCAGCAGTAGCTTTCCGGGATCGCCCAGTAGCGCCGTTCCTCCAGATGCTTTTCAGTGATGCGGCCGGCGGGCAGATTTTCCGCCTGAAGAAGGATCTTCAGCCGCTCAGAGAGATTCTGCCGCAGAAGAGACAGATGTTTCTGCTGTTCTCTGACCATCCAGATCTCGTCCGTCAGAAGCTGCACGGTGGAAGAGAGACTGCGGTTTTGAATGTAGCTGCCGATGGATTCCACGGACATGCCCAGTTCCCGCAGATCCCGGATGATGTTGAGCCGCCAGATGTCGTCCGGACCGTACAGGCGGTATCCATTTTCACCCCGCCGGGGCGACAGAATCCCCAGCCGCTCATAATAGCGGAGAGAATCGGCGCCGATGCGGAACAGTTTCCCGATCTCCCCGATGGTGTAAACGTCTTTCACAGCCTTTTGGCCTCCTTTCCCGGGCCGGAATGCCCTTTTATCTGTCATTATAAAAGAGCGGGAAAAATAATTCAACCGGGCACCTTGACCTTAGTACTGTACCAGGGTTTATGCTGGAACAGAAGAACGAAAAAAGGAGGAACAAATATATGCTGCTTGCTGATCCAAAACAGAGATTTGAAGAAATATACCGCATCTACGAGGGTTCATTTCCGGAGGTGGAGAGAAGGACGAAGGAGGACCAGAGAGCCCTTATGGAGAATCCGCGGCTGAAAGTCCGGGCGGAGGAAAAAGACGGCCGCATCGCCGCCTTTTTGACGGAATGGGATCTGGGGGACTGTATTTATCTGGAGCATCTGGCCACAGATCCGGCCTGCCGCGGGGGCGGACTGGGGAAAAAACTGGTGGAGGAGAGCATTCGGGATGCAAAGGAGAGAAATCTGCCTCTGATTCTGGAGATCGAGCCGGTGACAGAGGAAAAACCGGATACGGTGCGCCGGGCCGCTTTTTACGAGAGGCTGGGGTTTGTGACCAATACATTTCCCTATGACCAGCCGCCGTTAAGGGAGGGAGCAGAGGGCTGCCCTTTGTGGATCGTCACCTACCGAAGGCCCATGGGGGAGGAAGAATTTCTTCCGTATAAAGAAGAGATCTTCCGCCACGTTTACGGCTGCGGTCTTCCGGAAGCCTGAAACGGGCCGGGGCCGGCGGAAGACCTGGAAAAACGCTCTGCGGCCGGTGGAAAGTCTTAGAAAAACGGGCCGCGCACCAACTGTGAAATTACTGTGAAAACGTGGAAATCCGACGGAATATCTGCTAAAATCCCATCTTTGACAGTCAAAGTCCGTAGATTGCCCTTATTTCGGCGATCTGCGGACTTTTTTGATCCTACAAAATGTAGCTATATATTATTACTTTTTTGCTTTGGATGCCCGTATCACTTTTCGCATA
>DWWL01000001.1 GCA_019119775.1 Candidatus Lachnoclostridium pullistercoris
TGTTGACAAACACGAAAACGGGAATTTCCCAGCGCTTTAACAGACGCCAGAGGGTCTCCGTATGGCTCTGCACCCCGTCGGCCCCGCTGATGATGAGCACCGCGCAGTCCAGCACCTGAAGGGTGCGCTCCATCTCCGCCGAGAAGTCCACATGTCCCGGCGTGTCTAAGAGGGTGACGGACCAGTCCCCCAGGGGGACTACCGCCTGTTTGGAAAAAATGGTGATTCCCCTGGCCCGCTCCTGCTCGTAGGTGTCCAAAAACGCATCCCGGCTGTCCACCCGCCCCAGTCTGCGGATGCTTCCCGTCAGATAGAGAATGGCCTCGGACAGAGTGGTTTTCCCGGCGTCCACATGGGCCAGCAGACCCGCACATATTCGTTTGATTGGCTTCTTCTCTTGCTGTTCGCCCATAAAAAGCGCCCCCTCTCGTGAGAACATACTTGAGATAGTATAGCACAAGAGGAGGCGTTCGTCGAGGCGTCAATTAAGGATGCGCTGTGTTGTTGTTACGTTTTGAAAACATCTCCACCGTGTTCTGCCGTGTATTTAGTTGTCAATGTACCCGTGAAGGGACAATAGCCTTCTTATAGGTACTGACAAAAACCGGCGCAAACGGGCATAGGCAGAGAAAATTAGCAGAATTTTTTTGCCAGCCGCTTCAGCCCGTTGCGGATACTGCGGCGGACGCTGCCGGGATCAACGCATGGGATACAGTCGCCTTTTCAATGCCATTGCCATAGTCCAGAGAATAGTGGGCCTTGTGGCGGTACATACGGCGCTCATAAGCCGCCTCCATCCGCTGGGCAGCCCGGATGGCATCCAGCATTATCACAGACCGCATCGGTTTACTCTATATCAGTTTCCTCATCCATATAAAAATCAAAATCTTCCTCCAAGTCATTCTTTGTTTCGTCCGGCTCGATCCTGGGCGGGAACCGCATTTCATACTGTTCCGTCGCCAAGGCCCGCACGGCGTCCCGCCTGTCTTTCATCCGTTTCTTCAGCCATGAAAGCTGTTCTTTGGATAATCGCCAGGGAAGATTGACAAGCCGGATAAGCGTCATTCCTTCTGCATGCTTTTCTGGCGGAAGAGCGGCACAGATTTTACAGATATGCGCGGCATGGTCTTTGCCGGAAAACTTTTCGTTTGCCTTGTACTCTCCACAGACCTTGCAGCAGTGTCCACGCTTTTTCATACCGTGCCCTCGCAGCGAGCGAACCGCTGCCGAACCGCAGCCATGACCATATTCCATTCGATGTCGTAAAATCTCTCATACAGGTGTTGGCCGTGGTCCGGGTGATGATGGCTTGAAGCTGTACCGCACCTCTTTGGGGGTGATGGCATCGCCGGTGGAAATGTCGATTTTCAGCGGCGTGCGCACCCCGTCAAAAAGCGTTGTCATTGTGACCCGGATGCCGGGATATTCTGCTCATCCATGATCTCCGAAATGCTTTTCACCTGGAAAGCAACGCCATCATCAATGAGAACTGCAATGATCTCGGCCATCATGTTCTCCACGTCCTCCACATTGACATTGGCTCCATTGACCGCCGCATCCAGGTCCATTGTGGAGCGGGCATCCAGGCCGACCATAGCGGCCACCAGCATTTCGCCTTTGAGGATAAATTTGTCCCGGTAGGCCGAGAGAGAAATGCATTCCAGAAACCGCTCCATCATATAGTTGCGCATCAGGATCTGCGCATCCGCGGCATTTTTCTTTGACAGGATGCGGATCAATTCCTTCAATGTCTGCTTGCCGTTTTCGTCTCGGAACTGGCTCTGCTGCCCGTACTCCACAATCGCACGGCGCCAATCTGCCAGTAAGTGGACTCTTCCGGCCTAAAATTCCACCCCTCTTCTCACTCCCAGGACGCCTTTTAAGCCGCTGCAGGACGCGATTATCCGCTCCAGCTCCAGCTCCGCCTCCAGCTGCTCCCCGTCGCCGGCGAGCACCATAAGAACCAGGGCCGCCTGGGGCCGCAATGAGGCGCCGAAGCTTTTTTCCGTCGCCGCGCTCAGGCTGGCCGTCACGCGCAGATCCCCGTCCTGAAAGGAAAATACTCCGTCGCCGGCTGTTCCTTCACAGCTCATCCCCCAGTTTTTCTCCAGATCCTTTCTCATCTGTTCAAAATCCCAGGCGGGACTTTCCAGCCAGAGAACAGCTCCCGCCGACGCTGTGGATTCCGGCTCAGAAGCTGTCCTGCCGTCCGCGGATACAGGCACCTTCTTCTCCCCTTCTTCCGTCTCATACACAAGGCCTAGTGTGCCGTCGGGGTAAAATTCCAGCAGGCAGAGTTCTCCGTCGCCGGCTCCATTTTCCGCCAGAGCCTGCTTGCCCTCCCTCTCCAGGCGGGGCAGATCCTCCAGCGTCCGGCGGATCTTTTCCGGGTCCATCCTGGACACAGCGGCCTGGTTCATGTAAAACGCCCCGGTCAGTTCCCTTCCGCCGGGCCAGCAGCAGAAGGCGCAGTAGGGCGCGTCTGCATCCCATATCTCCGGTTTCAGCACCGCTTTCACCGCCTCTAAGCCGGCCCGGTCGCAGACCAGCCCGTCTGCGGCTTCCAGACGGCATTTTTCCAGCAGACTGCCCTGCTCTCCGTTTTCCAGGCATCTTCTGCGGACCCTCGCCTGCTCCATCTCCCTTATGTCTGCTCCCTCTCGGATCTGCGTCTCCAGAATGTCCCAGTCTTCCGTCCCGCTCCCCAGGGCTCTTCCCCGGCGCACTGCCTCCAGCGCCCTATCTTTCTCTCCCGCAAAGCTGCGCAGCTCTGCTGCCGTGTACCAGTTTTCCGGGCGGGCCCAGTCCAGTTTCACACTGTTCTCTATGTGGGCGAGGGCTCTCTCCGGGCGGCCGCAGTACAGGTGCCCCAGGGCCAGCATCCCCTCTGCCTCGCCGTCCCTGCGGGCGGCGCTTCCTCCCCGCTCCAGCCAGCGCACAGCCATGTGGTAATGCTCATAATCGCCCAGGGCGCAGCAGCCCCTGGCCATCCAGAGAGCTAACTCCGGATCTTTCCCTGCTCCGTTTTCCTCCCGCAGCAGGCGGCTTAAGAAACGGATGATCCCGCTCCCCTGCTTTCCGTCCCGGAATCCGATCCGCTCCAGGACTTCTCGTTCCTCGTTCCCCAAAATTCCCATTCTCCTGTTCCTCCTCATATTTTTTGTCTGCCGGGAAAACCTCTCCTTCTCCGGTCTGCGGTACCGTCATTATACTATGGGCCGATTTCCCAGACTTTACAGATTTTATATGTTTTTCTGACTTTATCCTTAAAAAGCGGGAAAGGCCGCGAAAGCAGTAGAAATATCCCGCTTTTTGTTATATAATGAGCTAAAATCAAGAAAGGAGATCCTGACTATGAAGCGTTCTCTTATTATTCCCGTATTTCTGCTGTCCAGCATGTGTCTGGCGGCCGGATGCGGTTCCAAAAACAACGTAGATCTATCCAGTGCGCACACCACAGAGGCGGAAACCATGGCCCAGACAGATGAGCCGGAGCCCGAGACGGAAGAAACGGAAGAGTCCGCCTCCCAGGCGGAGGGCAGCTCCCGGCCGGATTCCTCCCGCGGACTCTCCACCTCTCTGGAAACCTACACTTCCGGAAAAGTATCCATACAGTATCCCGTTGTCTCCGGCTTAAACAGCGCTGACGCGGAAACGGCCGTCAATACCCTTTTAAAGGACAACGCCATTTCCATCATCGCCGCCCAGGGCCTGGACGAAGCAGCCGACAGCCTGACCGTCCGCTGCGAGATCGTCTCTGCCGACCGCCAGAGGCTCACCGCCGTCTATACCGGCGAACTGACCGCTTCCGGCGCAGCCTACTCCACCGCTGTCTTCTACACCAACACCGTGGATATGAGCCAGGCTGAGGACGTGGGCTTTTCCACCTACGCGGAGCCTTCCACCATGGCGGGCTACGTCATGTCCGACGGCTGCCAGTTTGACGGGCTGGATGCTGACACGGAAAAAGCTGTGCGGGAGTACGTTGCCTCCCAGTCCATTGACGCCTACACGGAACTCTTCCGCCAGGCCGATTTCCCATTAAAGGGAGAGACGTTCCCCGAGAGCTTCAGCTATGAGAAAGAGGGAGCCATCTATTTTTCCATCCCGGTTCCCCACGCGCTGGGCGATTACGCCATTGTGGTATTCACACCGGAAACAAAGTAGAGAAAGGAACTTACTATGGAAAACGTAACTGTATTTGATCATCCGCTGATCCAGCACAAGATCTCCATCCTGCGGGACAAGAACACGGGAACCAACGAGTTCCGCGCCCTGACCGAGGAGATCGCCATGCTCATGGGCTACGAAGCCCTGAGAGATCTGCCCCTGCAGGAAGTGAAGGTGGAAACTCCCATCGAAACCTGCATGACTCCCATGATTGCCGGCAAAAAGCTGGCCGTAGTCCCCATTCTCCGGGCCGGCCTGGGAATGGTAAACGGCATCCTCGCTCTGGTCCCCTCCGCCAAGGTAGGGCATATCGGCCTCTACCGGGATGAGGTCACCCACGAGCCCCACGAATACTACTGCAAGCTGCCCGATCCCATTGAGTTAAGGACCATCGTGGTCACAGATCCCATGCTGGCCACCGGCGGGTCTGCCGTGGCCGCTGTGGATTTTATCAAGCAGCACGGCGGAAAAAAGATCAAATTCATGTCCATCATCGCCGCCCCGGAAGGTCTGGAGCGTCTGCACAAGACCCATCCGGACATTCAGATCTACGTCGGCCATGTGGACCGCTGCCTCAATGAAAATGCCTACATCTGTCCCGGTTTGGGAGATGCGGGCGACCGGATCTTCGGAACCAAATAAACCGGAAGAGCTTTTCTCATTCTCTGCAGGGAATGACGAAAAGCTCTTCTTTTTTGTTGCGGAAATTCTTTTAAAGCAGCTTCAGGATCTCTTTCAGCTCCGGGAACATTTCAATGCTCCTCTCCAGAATGCCGTTCATGTAAGCCAGCGCGATCCCGTAATTGGTAAAGGGCACGCCCTGGGCCCTCGCCCGGTCTCTGCGGAATTCCACTTCCCGCTCATTCAGCATACAGCCGCCGCAGTGGATCACCAGACGGTAGGGGCTTAAATCCTCCGGAAATTCCCGGCCGGAGGAAGTGCTGATTTTTAAGTTTTTGCCTGTGGTCTTTTTTAACAGGCGAGGGATCTTCACCGTGCCGATATCGTTGCACTGGCGGTGATGGGTGCATCCCTCGGAGATCAGCACCTGATCCCCCTCTTTCAGGCTGCGGATGGCGGCGGCCCCTTTTACCGCATCTGTGAGAAATCCCTTATACCTGGCCATGAGAATGGAAAATGAGGTGAGCGGTACTTCCCGCGGCACCAGATCCTTGACCTTTCCGAAAGCCTGGCTGTCGGTGACCACCAGGTCCGGCAGGCTGTCGGTCCTGATCAGCCGCTCCATCAGCTCTCCCAGCTCCGTGTCCCTGGAGGTGATGGCAAAAGCCCCCGTATCCAGAATGTCGCGGATCGCCTGCTGCTGAGGCAGAATGATCCGGCCCTTCGGCGCCGATTCGTCAATGGGGATCACCAGCACCGCCGTCTGTCCATGGGATAAAAGTCCCCCTAAAAGTCCCTTTTTCTCCCGGCCTTCCTGGTCCTTTAAGGCGATCCGGGCGATCATTTCCTTCAGCTCCCGGACGCCTTTTCCCGTCACCGCGCTGACCCGCATCACCGGGGCGCCGCCAAGGCGCGGATCAGTGGCCAGACTCTCTGCCCTCTGACCGCCGGCAGCGCCGGTCCGGTTTCCGTCCGGCTGGTTTCCATCCGCCGGATCTGACTGAGCTGACCGGTTTCCATCCGCCACATCTGTCCGGCCTTCATCCGCCAAGTCCGCCTTGTTCCAGGCCACCAGGAAGGGGATCTTTCTCTCCTGAAACATGGCGATCAGGTCCCACTCACTCTGGGTCATCCCCCGCTCTCCGTCTGCCACCAGCACGGCGCAGTCCGTTTTTCCCAGCGTCTGGGCCGTCTTCTTCACCCGCAGCTCTCCCAACTCCCCCTCATCGTCAGAGCCGGGAGTGTCCATGATCACCACAGGTCCCAGAGGCAGGAGCTCCATAGATTTATATACCGGGTCTGTGGTAGTCCCTTTTACAGGGGAAACCACTGACAGTTCCTGGCCGGTCACAGCGTTGACCAGACTGGATTTTCCCGCGTTCCTGCGGCCGAAAAAGCCGATATGTACCCGCTCGGCCGACGGTGTATCATTTAATCCCATTTTTCTTCCTCCTCTCAGCCATCCATCCGGCTGTCTCCCCGGTCCACTGCCACCTCAAAGCCAATGGAACCCATCTCTTCCCTCAGCAGGTCCAGATGCTCCGCGGCCTCCGAACCGCCGGACAGCTTGTTGTCGTAAAGCATGTATTTTTTTCTCACTCCCGCCGGAGACAGGTTTGGCATCACCACATTGGCGCCTGCCAGGACTCCCAGTTTCCGTCCTCCCTCCTCCGCCGTTCCCAGCGCCGTGGTGGCCGGCAGAAGGACCTCCGGCAGCATCAGGCGGATGATGGACAGCAGGTAAACCGTCAGCTCTGCCGTCCCGCTTTTTTCCTCCTTAAAAGGAGTGTCCTTATGGGACAGGAAGGGGCCAATCCCTATCATGTGAGGGCGGAATTCCTTCATAAACCGCAGATCTGCCACCAGATCCTCCTCTGTCTGTCCCGGGGACTGAACCATCATGCCGCAGCCTGTCTGGTAGCCGATGTCCTTTAAATCCCGCAGACACTGCATCCGGTGGTCAAAGCTCATCTCTGCCGGGTGGAGCATTTCATAATGACTCTTCACCGCCGTCTCATGGCGCAGCAGATACCGGTCAACCCCAGCCGCAAACAGCCGTTCGTAGCTCTCTCTGCTCCTCTCCCCTACAGACAGAGTGATGGCGCAGTCCGGAAATTCTCTCCGGACGGCTCTCACCAGATGCTCCAGTCGCTCATCATTGTACCAGGGGTCTTCTCCGCCCTGGAGCACAAAGGTGCGAAATCCCAGCTCAAAGCCTTCCCGGCAGCACTCCAGGATCTCCTCCTCTTTCAGGCGGTAGCGCACCGCCTTTTCATTTCCCCGGCGGATCCCGCAGTAAAAGCAGTTGTTTCTGCAGTAATTGGTAAATTCGATCAGGCCCCGGATGTAGATCTTTTTTCCGTACACCCGGTCCCGTGCCTCTCCCGCCAGCCGGCGGAGACACCGGGCGGACGCTTCGTTCCGATCGCGGATCAGTTCCAGAAGTTCTCCGTCGGAGAGATCTCCTTCCCTGGCCAGCTTTTCTGCCAGCCGGACCGTCCGTTTTTCTCTCTCCAGGCTCATGTTTCTCTCCTCCTGTCCTTTAAAATACAGGAAGTCCCTGCACTGCCGCCTTCTTTGGCAGCCGCACAGGGACAGCTCATTTACTGTTTCTCCACAATTTCTCCCTGTTTTTTGTAGATCGAGTCAGCATTCACACAGCCGCGCACGCTGGACAGGGGATATACGTTGGAATTCTTTCCGATGATGGTGCCAGGGTTTAAGACGCTGTTGCAGCCGATCTCCGCTCCGTCTCCCACCATAGCGCCGAATTTCTTCAGGCCGGTCTCAATGTCTCCGTCCTCCGCATGAACCTTCACCAGAGTCTTGTCAGACTTTACGTTGGAGGTGAGGGAACCGGCTCCAAAGTGAGCCCTGCTTCCCAGAATGGAATCCCCGATATAGTTGAAATGGGGCACCTGAACACGGTCAAATAAAATGGCGTTTTTGATCTCTGTGGAGTTGCCGATCACGCAGCCTCCGCCGATGATCACATTGCCCCGCAGGAAAGCTCCAGTGCGGATCTCCGTATCGGGACAGATGAGAAGCGGTCCCTTGATCGCAGCGGTCGGCGGCAGCTTCACTGTCTTGTGCACATACATGTTTTTGCCGATCAGCTGGTACTCGCCGGCGGGAAGAATCTTCGCGATCTCCTCGATGATCTCTCCGATATGGGGAAGCACCTCCCACGGATATGTGTATTTCTCCAGCCATTTGCGGCTGATGGTATTGGTCAGGTCATACAGCGCCTGGATGGTCATTTCTTCTTTTTTCATGATCTCTCTCCTTACTTCCGGGATCCGGAGGCAGCCTTTTTGCTGTCATTCGTCCCCCATTACTTTTTATAGTTGACAGCGGCAGCGTCAAACGCCGTCCGCAGATCATACTGATTTCTCAATTTTAGCACATAATAGGTCCTTCCGGCTACAAATTTTTCTAATTTTTCCATATATTCATCGGAAGTAATGCTCCCCTCCGCCACATAGGTCAGTCCTTTCTCCCAGCTGGCGGTCAGCTCCGGGTTCAGAAGCTGGCGGATGGAGGCGTTTACCGTGTCAAACACCATCTCTCCCAGCAGGGTGGGGGTGATCACCTGGGTCCTGCCGTTTAAGGCCAGATACTTGATGTTCACCAGTTTTTTTAAGATCTCCGCCCTGGTGGCGCTGGTTCCGATGCCGCTTCCCTTGATCTGGGCCCGCAGCTCCTCGTCCTCGATCAGCTGTCCGGCGTTTTCCATGGCCAGGATCATGGAACCGGAGGTGTAGCGCTTGGGCGGGGATGTCTCCCCTTCTTTGATGGTCAGGCCGTTTAAAGGCAGCACCGCTCCTTTTTTCAGGACGGACAGATGTTCCAGGAAAACGGGATCGCTGGTCTGCACCGCCCCGTCGTCCTTCTCCCGGCCGGATCCTCCGTCTTCCGCGGCTGCCCGGCCGTCATCCGTCTGCTCTCCCGTTTTTGCCTGTTCCCGGCCGTTCTTCTTTCTGCCCGGCACGGACGCCACTTTTAAGTAGCCTTCCTCCTCCAGCACCCGGTAGCCGGCGAAAAATGTCTCCGTGTACTCTCCCTCTCTCATCTGGATCTCCAGGCTGTATTTCCGGTACACCGCCGGGGGATAGAAGATGCTGAGAAAACGGCGGACGATCACCTCGTAAACGGAGGCAGACAGGCCTTTTAAGCTGCGCAGAGCCCCCAGACCCTGGCCGGTGGGTATGATGGCATAATGGTCGGTGATCTGCTTGTCATTGACGTACCTGGTCTTTGCCAGCCCGCGGTAAGATCCATTCTCCAGAATCTCCCCGGCAAAAACGCCCAGCGCCCCGGCTGACCGCAGGCCGGACAGGTTTTTCTGGATCTCCTTTGCCACCGCCGTGGAGAGAACTCTGGCGTCCGTTCTGGGGTAAGTGACCAGTTTTTTCTCGTAAAGCTCCTGCACGATCTTTAACGTCTCGTCGGGGCTGATTTTAAACATTTTCGAGCAGTCATTCTGCAGCTCTGCCAGGTTGTAGAGCAGGGGCGGATTCTTCACTTCCCTCTTTTTTTCCAGTTTGGTGAGAATTCCTTCCGCCGGGCGCACCGCGTCCAGGCGGCCGATCAGCTCTTCGGCATGCTTTCTCTCCTTAAACCCGTTCTCCTTGTAGAGAAGGGGCGACTGAAAGTACCGGGAGCCGGCAGCTGCCCGCCACTCTCCCTCCAGCCGGAAGGATTCGTCCCCGAAGGAGCCCACCACCCGGTAAAACGGCGTCTTGACAAATTCCCGGATCTCCCGCTCCCGGCGCACCGCCATGCCCAGGACGCAGGTCATGACCCGCCCCACTGAGAGCACGGTCCTGTCTGTGTGCAGGTACTTGGAAATGGACGGCCCGTATTTTAAGGTGAGGAGGCGGGAAAAATTGATCCCCATCAGATAGTCCTCCTTTGCCCTGAGATAGGCGGACGCCGCCAGATTGTCGTATTCGGACCAGTCCTTTGCCTCCCGGATTCCCCGGAGAATTTCCTCCTCCGTCTGGGAATCGATCCACACCCGCTTTCTCGTCTTGCCGTGAACGCCGGCCATCTGGTCCACCAGACGGTAAATGTATTCTCCTTCCCGCCCGGAGTCGGTGCATATGTATATGGTATCCACATCCGGCCGGTTTAATAAGCCGCTGACCGTGCGGAACTGTTTGGAAACAGAGCCGATCACTTCATATTTGAATGTTTTCGGGAGAAACGGCAGAGTGGAAAGACTCCACCGCTTCAGGGCCGGATCGTAGGCTTCCGGATAGCTCATGGTGATCAGATGGCCGACGCACCAGGTAACGATGGCGTCGTCTGATTCGATGTAGCCGTCAGCCCGCCGTCCGGAAATCTTCAGGGCGGCGGCAAACTGCTGGGCTACGCTTGGTTTTTCTGTGATATATAATGATTTTGACATTCGGTTCCTCGTTCTTTTCTTTGTTTGGGCGAAGGGGGATTCTCTAAGGCGAAGAAGTCTTCCCGCTGAGGGGGAGCTCCGCTGGGAGTCGCCGGCGCGGCGGACGGCCGAAGGCCTGCGCCGCGCGGGGGGCGAGGATGTCTTCCCGCTGAGGGGAAGCTCCGCTGGGAGTCGCCGGCGCGGCGAACGGCCGAAGGCCTGCGCCGCGCGGGGGGCGAGGATGTCTTCCCGCTGAGG
>DWWL01000084.1 GCA_019119775.1 Candidatus Lachnoclostridium pullistercoris
TCAAGCTCGCTTGTAAGTAAGTTTTCCCCTCTGTTTACACATCGGATATCTAAACTGTTACAATTAAAAGAATCCTGTTTTTCAGGATTATCCGCCTGCGGCGGGCCGCCGAAGCGGCATTTTCCCGCTAAAGAAAAGAAGCACAGATCAGCCGGCTTCTTTTTGCCGCTGTCTGTGCCTCTTCTCTTTTACTAATGCCTTTTTTATCTTTTACGCCTTCTGGCGGTCCAGCATCTCCTTTAACGCCTCGTCGCTCTCGTCCACCCAGACGTCCTCCTCATCAGCATTTAAGCCCAGATATTCTGCCAGACGCCTCTCGTCGTCGCTTTCATTCCACTCTTCTATATAAAGGTCGATCTCCTCAAACGGGATCTCCCCGGCCAGATACCTTTCCTTAAACGTCATTCGCTCTCCTTCTCCGTGATATTTTTGGCCACGGTGATTTCCTGATTGTCGATGTGCTCCCGCATGGCTTCCTTCGCCTCGGCCACCTTCCTCTCCCGGATGGCCCGCAGCACCCGCTCGTGCTCCAGGATCAGGATTTTTCTCTTGTCCTCATCCTTGATGTATTCCAGACGGTAGCGGTACATCTGCTCTCTCAAGTTGTTGAGCATCTGGATCAGCTTCGCGTTCTGCGTTCCCTCGTAGATGACGCCGTGGTAATGCTCGTCCGTCTCGGCGATCTTCATCGGATCTCCCTCGGCGATGGCCTGCTTAAAGTCATCCTGAGCCTTCTGCAGGCTGTCGATCTCCTCCTCCGTCATCCGCTGGCAGGCCAGCTCAATGGCCAGCTCCTCCAGCGCCCGGCGCACTTCCAGCACGTCCCGCAGACTTCTGGCAGAGATCTTCGCCACCTCCGCCCCCTTTCTGGGGATCATGAGCACCAATCCTTCCAGTTCCAGTTTCCGGATCGCCTCGCGGATGGGAGTGCGGCTCACGCCCAGCCGTTCCGCCAGCTGAATTTCCATCAGCCTCTCGCCCGGCTCCAGTTCACCCTTTAAAATTGCCTGGCGCAGGGTGTTGAATACCACATCCCGCAGAGGCAGATATTCATTCATTGTAACCTTTAAATTATAGTCCATTGGAAACCTCCCTGTTATTGAAAAAATTGGTGAGATACACCTGCCGGATCTTCGAGGACAGCCTTCCGTTCTTTAACGCCCAGTATGCTTTTTTAGCCGCCTTCTCACTGTCAAACAGGCCAAACACCGTGGGACCGCTGCCGCTCATCATGGCATTTAAGGCTCCCATCCTCTTCATGACGTCCTTGATCTCTCCGATGACCGGATACCTCTTCTCCGTCACCAGCTCCAGCACATTTCCAAATTTATCAGCCATGCCTTTTAAATCTCCCCGGCGGATCGCCTCCACCATGCCGTCAATATCCGGATGATCCTCCGGCTTCAGCTCGTTTGCGTGAAGATTTGTGTAGACCCACTTCGTGGAAACGCTGATCCCCGGCTTTGCCAGCAATACAAAGCACTGGGGCGCCGGCGGAAGGGGGGTGAGAATCTCCCCGATCCCCTCGGAGAGCGCCGTCCCGCGCATCAGACAGTAGGGCACGTCCGCGCCGATCCTGACGCCCCGCTCTTTTAGCTCTTCCATCGTCAGATTCAGCCGGAACATCCGGTTGACTCCGTACAGGACCGCTGCGGCGTCGCTGCTGCCGCCGGCCATGCCGGCAGCCACCGGAATCATTTTTCTCAGGCGGATATCCAGGCCGCCCTGCAGATCAAATTCTTTCATCAGCATCTCTGCCGCCTTCCAGACCAGGTTGTTCTGGTCATTGGGCAGATAATAGAGATTCGTCTCCACCCGGATGCCGGGGCGGCTCACCGCCCGCAGGTCGATGCTGTCGTAAAGCCCCACCGTCTGCATCACCATCTTCACTTCATGATATCCATCTTCCCGCCTGCGGAGCACATCCAGCCCCAGGTTAATCTTTCCATGAGCTTTCAGCCTCATGCGATTATTCATAGGTACACCACCTGATTGTATTTACACATTTTATTGTATACAATATATTATATCCCAAAGAAATGAAAAGTACAAGCCTTTCCGCCCTGTTTTTTCAGAATCCGACAATTTATTTTGCAGCAGCTCAGACGTCTGAACTGCTGCATTAGTTTGCCCCGGTTCCCGGCCGGGGAGGATGCGCCGCCGTCAATGACAGCTGTCCCGCGGCGGTTCTTTCTCTGTTTTCTGCGGCTCCCGCAGAAGGATCACCAGGCCGTTTTCCTCCCTCTCCCGGACAAAGCCCAGCCGCTCTGCCAGGCAGAGGGAGGGGATATTCTCTCTTTTAATCCGCGCGCGCACCGGCAGGTTCAGTTCCCGCTCTTCCCAGGCAAGCGCCGCCAGACAGCCTTCCAGGGCATATCCTTTTCCTCTCCAGGGTTTAAATATGTGATACCCGATCTCAAGGCCGTCCTCCCCCTCCGCCGGGGAGAATCCCAGTTTTCCCGCCAGCCGTCCGCTCTCCCGCTCAACAGCCGCCCAGATTCCATACTGGCAGAAGCCGTACTGCTGCCGGATGTAGGCTGACAGCTTTTCTCTGTCTGAAAATATCCCGTCTCCCGGACCGGCGCTCTCATTTTTCGGAATCTCTGCAAAATCTTCCTCCGTAAACTCCCGGATCAGCAGCCGCTTTGTGACGGCAATCACCCAGGGAAGGCCCAGTTTCCTCCTCACCGCCCGTTCCAGAAGCTCCTCATCCGCGTCCTCCGGCCGTTCCACCGCAAACAGAGCCGGCAGAAATTCCCCGGCCGTCCCGTCCCACACAGCGACAGAGGCCCTCCCGGCCGCATCCGCGGCCAGAAGAGCCTCTCTCTCATCGGAAATCACGACTGTGCGGCTTATGCCGTCCACCACGATGCTTCGTTCTTCCCTCACTGTCTCATCCTCACATTTTTTCCGGCTCCGGATAGTCCACGCCGAACGTCTCCACGGTCATCCTGCGGATCTTCTGCTCTTTCATGGGACGGTCGCTGTAGTCCGTTCTCGTCTCAGCGATCCGGTTCACCGCGTCCATTCCCTCCGTCACCTTGCCGAAAGCCGCGTAGGAGCCGTCCAGATGGGGCGCGTCCTTGTGCATGATAAAGAACTGGGATCCGGCGCTGTCCGGGTGCATGGCTCTCGCCATGGAAAGCACGCCGGCCGTGTGCTTTAAGTTGTTGCGGAAGCCATTCTGGGAGAACTCTCCTCTGATGGCGTAGCCGGGGCCGCCCATTCCCGTTCCGTTGGGGCAGCCGCCCTGAATCATAAAGTTTCTGATCACGCGGTGAAAGATCAGGCCGTCATAATATCCTTTCTGGATCAGGCTGATGAAATTGTTCACCGTATTGGGAGCAATATCCGGGTAAAGCTCCGCTTTTATCACATCTCCGTTTTCCATCTCGATGGTTACTATTGGATTTGCCATATCTGTTTCCTTCCTTTCCGGACGCCGCATGCGGCGCCTGTCTTCCTGTCCAGTATATCATTCCCGCAGGGGGTGTACAACCGGAAATTCTCTCGTTCATATTTTGTTCAAAATATATTTAAAAACCATTTACACATTCAACATTTTTTCTTCATGATTCCCAGATATACTACAACCATAGACAGCGACAGCTGCTATGAATTACAAGATTTTTTTCATAATACTTGGGCTGATTTTATCAGCTCTCCTCCCTTTTTTATAATATGAATCCGGGCGGCGCGGGCCTCCCGGATTTCTTCGTCTGTGTTCTCTTTTCAAGTCGCATGCCAGCTACGTCCCCTCTCACGATCTCACCACCACATACACCATATACACCGCGTACAGGGCCACCAGAATCCACCCGTGGGCGCGGGTGTAGCGCATCCGCCTCCGACCCATGGCCCAGCACAGGCAGCTGACCAGAATCAGGCAGATCATGTCGTAGACTGTGGAAACCGTCACCGGAATGGGGCTGAGCAGGGAGGAAATCCCCAGAATCAGCAGAATATTGAAAATATTGGAGCCGATCACGTTTCCCAGGGCCAGACCGTTCTCCCCTTTTCCCGCCGCCACCATGCTGGTCACCAGCTCCGGAAGGGACGTGCCCAGGGCCACCACCGTGAGGCCGATGAGGTTTTCGCTGAAGCCGAACGCCTCCGCGATGGCGCTGGCGCTCTTTACCACCATGCTGCTGCCGGCCACCACGGCCGCCAGGCCGCCGGCGATGTAAACGGCGCTCAGAATCGGGGACAATGCCCGTTTTTCTTCCGTCGCCGCCTTTCTCTCCTTCGCCGCCGAGCGGAAGATGCGGTAGATAAAATATCCGAACAGGGCCAGCAGGATCACGCTGTCCACCCGTCCGATCTGCCGGTCAAAGGCGATCAGGGCCAATGCCACCACCGAAACCACAATGGAATAGAAGAAGTCGCCGTTCATCGCTTTCCGGTCTGCCGGAATCTCCGCCACAATGCTGCTCAGCCCGATCACCATCAGAAGGTTGAACATATTGGAGCCGATCACATTGCCCAGGGCGATCCCGTTGTTGCTGGTCAGGGCCGCCGTGATGCTCACCGCCAGCTCCGGGGCGCTGGTGCCGAACGCCACCACCGTCATCCCGATGATCACGCCGGGCACCCGCAGAAGCTTCGCCGCAGAAGAACTGCCCTCCACAAAAATATCTGCACCCTTAACTAACAGCACAAACCCTATTATCAGCCATAGATAAACCGTTGCCATACTCTCCTCTCCCTCTCAAGTCAAATTCCCCGCAGCAGGCTGCGGGAAATCAAAATTCCGGCGCAGCTTAAGCTGCGAAAACAAAAACGAGACTTTTCCGCACCCCTCGGGCGCGATCAAAGTCTCGCTTATTATATGTACGCCGAGTTATTGTCTAACTGTGATGACGGCCTTACACAACATTTTTCAATGGAAGCTACTCCCTTTATCAAGTCAAAAGTATACTGAAAAAAGGCGGCTCTGTCAAGAAATCTTTTTCCGCCGGCGGCCGCTCCGGTGCCGGCGGCCTTGAACCTTTTCGCCGGCGGCCGTCCCGTTAAACCTCCCGAAGACTCTCCGCCGCCTCCCGCCGGAGCAGAAAGAGCGCCAGAAGGTTGGGCAGAGCCATCAGCCCGTTCCAGATGTCTGAGAGCTGCCAGACTGTGTCCAGCCGGGAGAGGCAGCCGAGAAAGACGGCATTCAAGTAAAGGGCCGTGTAAATGCGGTTCCCCGCCGTTCTGGAAAATCCTGTTTTGTCCAGAAGATAGGAAAAGGCCTGCTTCCCCATGCAGAACCAGGCCGTCAGAGTGGCAAAGGCAAACACGATCATCGCCGCGGACACCAGATACTCCCCCGCCGTCCCCAGCCTTTCGGAAAAACTCCAGGCCGTGAGAGCCGCCCCGTCCGCCGCCGTCTCCGCTCCTCCTGAGGACGCCGCCAGAATCACAAGAGCCGTCAGGGTGCAGATGACAATGGTGTCAAAAAACACCTCAAACATGGCCCACATTCCCTGCTCCTTCGCATCCCCGCTGCCCGCTGTCCCGTGAAGCACCGCCAGCGTTCCCAGACCGGCCTCATTGGAAAAAACGCCCCGGGAGACTCCATAGCGCAGGCTGCGGCTCACCAGAAAGCCGGCCGTCCCCCCGGCCGCGGCCCCAGGCTCAAAGGCCGATGCGAGGATCGAGGAAAATACCGCCGGAAGCCGATCATACCAGGACAGGATCACAGTCAGGGAAAACAGGATGTAGATCCCGGAGGCAGCCGGCATCAGCCTGCCGGAGACGGCCGCAATCCGCTCTGTCCCGCCGGCAATCACCAGGCCGGTGAGAACCGTCACCAGAACTGCCGTGACCGCCGGCGGCACCAGAAAGCTGTAGGACGCCGTCTCCGCCACCGAATTGGCCTGCACCATGCTTCCCATCCCCAGAGAGGACATCATGCAGAAAAACGCGTAGAGGAGAGCGGCGGCAGGCAGATGGAGGCGGTCCTCCAGACAGACCATGGGCCCGCCGACCCACGCGCCGTTCACTCTTTTCCGGTAGCGGACGCCCAGGTACGTCTCCCCGTAGGCCGTCATCATTCCGATCAGGGCAGAGATCCACATCCAGAAGATCGCCCCCGGTCCTCCCGCCGTCAGAGCGGTGGCCACCCCCACAATATTTCCGGTCCCGATGGTCGCCGCCAGAGCGGTGCAGGCCGTCTGAAAGGAGGAGATCCCGCCGCCATGCGATCCATTTTCTCCCCGCCACAGGCTCCCTCCCGTCCTGCTCCACCAGAGAGAAAACCTCCTCAGCTGGAACATTCTGCTCTTCACCGTAAAGTAAATTCCTATTCCTAAAAGGGCCGCCAGCATCCACGGCCCCCAGACCAGTTCCTGCAGCCTGCTTATCATCCTCCCACTTCTTTCCTCCGCTTTTCTATCGCATTTTATGAACGGGTGTGCTATACTTATTCACAAAAGAATATTTTCAGAATCGAGGGATTTTATGCCTGGTTTTACCACTCATTACATAATGGGTATGAAAGCATACAATGACATGCAGTTCCAGCCATTAAAGCATATCATTGCCAAATACCGCTGGCTCTACCAGCTGGGACTTCAGGGTCCGGATATGTTTTTTTATAATATCCCCATCCTCCGTCACCGGGACTACCGGAACGTAGGCTCTTACATGCATGAGCACCATGTAAATGATTTTTTCCGCTGCTATCTGACCCATCTGGCCGGCCTGAAATCAAAGCAGCAGCGGGAGCAGGGCATCTCCTATCTGGCGGGATTTATGTGCCACTACATCGGAGATTCCATCTGCCATCCGTATGTGTACGGGCGGATCGGCTACGACGTCAGCAACCCGTCCACCCACCATCACGGCCAGCACGCCTCCTTAGAGAACGACATTGACGCCCTTCTTCTTCAGAAATACAAAAAAAAGAAGCCGTCCCAGTTCAACCAGGCGGCCACCATATGCTTAAACACACAGGAAACTCAGTTTATCTCCCGTTTCCTGGCGTCCTGCATCAATGAAACCTATTACCCGATCACCTACCGGAACAACTTCCAGGTGACGCCCCGCATGATCCACCGTTCCATCCTGGCTCTGCGCTTCGGCTGCCGCACTCTGGCGGACAAATCCGGCCGCAAAAAGAACAGCATCCAATTTGTGGAGTCCATTTTCCTGAAAAATCCCATCGCCTCCACAAAGCTGGTGACGGACGACGTCCCCAACCCCAGAAAATGCCTGAACTTGAACCGGGAGATCTGGTGCAACCCCTGGGATAAATCCTTGGCTTCCAACACCACGTTTCCAGAGCTTTTTCACCAGTCGTTAGCCAAGTGCAGCCTGGTCTACTATCTCCTGAACAAGTGTCTCACCTCCCGCGTTCCTTTGGAGGAGCAGGATTTTCACCTGCTGCTAAAGGAACTGGGAAATCACTCCTACCACAGCGGACTGGATGTGGAGGACTGAGATTGACGGAGCTGCAAACAAAAGGACCAATCGCCTGAAATGGTATGCGCCTGACGGCGCACTCCAAAAACAGGCAATGGTCCTTTTTTCTGTTTCCGTCTTCTGTTTTCCTGTCATTCCGGCCGGCTCTACTCGATCACCTGGTCCCCGTCCTTGATGCAGTAGTTCTTCGTCACGCCCAGCTTTTCCATCCAGCTTCTCGTCTCCAGCGTTCTCCAGGGGCCGCTGCCCGGTCCGCCGCCGTTATCGTTGTCCCAGAGCCACTGGGGCGTGGGCCAGAGGCAGATCTCCGGTCTCACCGTCTGGTAGAAATTCTCTCCCACCCCATTCTGTCCGTGGTGGGCCATCTGGACGATGTCGCATTTTATGTCCGTGCCGCTCCAGTCCTGAAGCAGAAGGTCGCCGCCGTTTAATCCCATATCTCCCAGATACAGGATCTTTTTCCCGTTGAGCGTCACCCGGTAGGCCACGGAGGCGTTATTTCCGCTGTCCACCGACAGCTGATACCGCCGGTTCATCACCGTCACTGTGGCATCCCCCACCTGGATCTGGGTGCCTTTTTTGATATCATCGTGGCGCTTCTCCGCCGGCACTTTCCCGATGGCGGACATAAACGCTGCCGCCGTCTGGGCTCTGGTGGGATCGTACTGATCGTACCACTCCTGGCCTGCCACGGAATAATAGATCCCGTCAATCTCCAGAGGCATCTGTTCCATATTTAAAATAGAAATCAAAGCCCCGCAGTGGTCGTTGTGAAGGTGGGTAATCAGCCAGGCGTTCACCCGGCCGCCCATGGCCTGCACCGTCTCAATCAGATGGGGAGCGTCCTCCGGCGTGCCCCCGTCCACCACGATCACGCTTCCGTCCTTCGTCTGTATGACGGAGGAGAGCATCTGGCTGGCGCCCTGGTTGGCCAGCAGCAGGATTCTGCCGCCGCCCAGATATTTTTCCCCGGCGCCGGGGGGAAGGCTGTCCGCCGCATCCGCCGGCGTGTCCTGGCTGCCCGCTGTATTCTCCGGGGCACCCTGACTGTCTGCTGTATTCGCCGGCGTCTCCTGGCTGCCCGCCGTATTCTCCAGGATCCCCTGGCTCTCCGCCGCCGATATCAGTTCAATTCCGCTTTTTTTCATCTCCAGCCCGTCCGGCAGCTCGTAGTTTCCTCCGCCCCGCACTCCTGTCAGAAGGAGGAGGCCGAAAGCCGCCAGAATGGCCGCATAAACTCTGCGCCCCCACATAAGCGCTTACTCAGCCTCGGCCTGCGCGGCGGAAGACTCTGCCGCTCCCTCGTCTGCCGCCGCTGTGCCGTAGGTGCCGTCCTCATTCTGAACGGCCGTCTCCCACTCCGCGCTTGTGTAGTTGGGCTCCACCGGGCGCTCCTGCCCGGGAACGATCGCGTCATCCACCAGCCAGGTGCTCTCATCGTCCGCGGTGCTCTCCGGCATCACGTAGATCCACACCACGTTCTCCTGGGAGAATTTTCCGTACATGCTGGTCCCGTCGTTCTGATAGGAAAAATCCTGCATGGCCACGCTGTCGTTGAGGGCTTTGATGATGGCTGTGGCATAGTTTGCCGCCTCTTCCTTGGAAACGCCGTCCTTCACCGTGATCATCATATAGGCGTTGCCGTCCTCCACGTAAAAATCTATATTCTCTCCGTAGGGATAGTCGTCTGAGGCGACAAATTCTTCGTCCAGCTCATCCTGGACCTGTCCCCAGTCGATCTGAATCCCTTCCACAACTCCCGTCTCGGGAACCGCGGAACCATTTTCCGGATCTACAATATTGCTCTCTGTACAGCCGCTGAGAAAGAGTGCGCATCCCAGTCCCAGGGCAATGAGTGTCTTCTTCATCTGTCTGTTCCTCCTTTTTTTCTGCTCCCGATATTATATCGGATGTCCGTGGTTTTTTATAGGGGTTTTTAAAAAAAGTCAGAAAATCTTCACATTTTCCCCCTTGATTTTTCCACTGGGCGATGGTAGTATGTTCAATATAGATTTTATTTTATATTTTTTGAACAATCAGGAGGCAATTATGCTGTCAAAACGTCTGGATTACCCCATCACGCTGATCCCCTTCATCTGCGTGGTGCTGCTGTGCATTCTGTTCTTAGTTTATCCCGAATCCTCCTCCCACATGCTGGAGTCCATCCGCTTCTTTCTGGGAGACACTTTCGGGACTTACTATCTGATCATCGGCCTGGGAGTCTTTATCTGCTCTCTGTACATCGCCTTTTCCAAATTCGGCTCCATCCGGCTGGGAAACTTGGAAAAGCCCCAGTATTCCAATTTTAAGTGGGGATCCATGATGTTCACCGCCGGCCTGGCGGCCGATATCCTGTTCTACTCCCTCTGCGAGTGGATGCTCTACGCCACAGAGCCCCATATCGCCGATCTGGGGGGCATGCAGGACTGGGCTTCTGTGTTTCCCCTGTTCCACTGGGGCCCCATCCCCTGGAGCTTTTACATGACTCTGGCCGTGGCCTTCGGCTTTATGCTCCACGTGCGCCGGAGAAACAAGCAGAAATACTCCGAAGCCTGCCGGCCCATTCTGGGAAAGCACACGGACGGCCTTCCCGGCAGGCTCATTGACCTTCTGGCTCTGTTTGCCCTGCTGGCGGGCACCGCCACCACCTTTGCCCTGGCAACGCCTCTGCTCTCCCTAGCCATCAGCCATGTGTTCCACATTCCCCAGAGCAACCTGCTGACAGTGGCAATCCTGTTAATCACCTGCATCACTTACACCAGCGCGGTGTATTTCGGCATGAACGGCATTATGAAGCTGGCGGCCTCCTGCATTTACCTGTTCTTCGCCCTGCTCCTCTACGTGTTCGTGGGCGGCGGTGAAGCCAAATACACGGTGGAAACCGGTTTCTCCGCCCTGGGCAGCCTGGCTCAGAATTTCCTCACCATGGCCACCTGGACGGACGCCCTGCGCACCTCCTCCTTCCCCCAGACCTGGACGATCTTTTACTGGGCCTACTGGATGGTGTGGTGCGTGGCCTCCCCGTTCTTCATCGGCTCCATCAGCAAGGGCCGCACCATCCGGCAGACGGTGCTGGGCGGCTATCTGTGGGGGCTGGCTGGCACCTTCACTTCCTTTATCGTCCTGGGAAATTACGGCCTTGCCCTGCAGATGAAAGGTAAACTGGATGTGCTCGCCATCTACCACGCGGCGGGCGACCTTTATCAGGCGATTCTCTCCATCATGGAGACGCTGCCGTTTCCGGCCATCGCCCTCATCCTGCTGGCGCTGACCATGATCACCTTCTACGCCACGTCCTTTGACGCCCTGGCGGTGGTGGCCTCCGCCTACTCCTACAAAAATCTGGACGCGGACGAAGATCCGGACCGTAGGCTGAAGCTCTTCTGGTCCCTGCTGCTGATGCTCCTGCCCATCGCCCTGATTTTCTCCGAAAATTCCATGGCGAACCTGCAGACCGTATCCATCATCGCAGCCTTCCCCATCGGCTTTGTGATCGTGCTGATCATCGCCAGCTTCTTCAAAGACGCGTCCGCCTACTTAAAGGAAACGCAGGGAGAAGGCTCCCCGGCTCCATCCCCGTCAAAAAAGGTTTAAATCGCGATCCTCGCGAAAAAACATCCCTGAGAGAGCAGTGCCGTTTTGGCATCTGCATTCTCTCAGGGATGCTTTTAATCTTCCTGTTCCAGGTCCTCAAACATATCGGAATTGTAAAATTCCCGCAGTGAGACTCCCAGACCTTCCGTGATTCTTTTTATATTGATAATTCCCGGATTTTTGCTTCTCCCGCTGATGATGCTCTTCACGGTGGACGGAGGCATTCCCGCGTTGTAGATCAGCATATATTCCGTCATTTTTCTCTCTGCACAAAGTTCCCTGATCCGCTCTCTGGTCGCTTCACACACCTTCATCTTCCTTCAACTCCTTAAAATGTTTACTTACTTAATAGTCTAGTAAAAAGAGACGGAAAATAAGGTCGATTTGTTGTTTATTTTGCGTTTCCCAGAAGAAATCACATAGCCCTGTTCTGGCTAATATTCTCTGTTTTTTCCACGATATAAATGGGCCTGTCCTTCATCTCGGAGAACAGGATGGCGATGTATTCGCCGATGATCCCCACAATGAGAAACAGCACCGCGAACATAAAGCAGATCAGCACCACGATGGTGGCGTAGCCGTCCGGCGTGCCCACCCGCACCCAGGTGAGAATGGTGTAGATCATCACCAGAAATCCCAGGCCGCCGGTGATGACTCCAGCGTAAATTCCTAAGCGCAGAGGCAGATTGGAAAAGCAGAGAATGGTGTTCACCGCAAAGGAAAACAGCTTTTTAATGCTGTATTTGCTCTCCCCGGCCACCCGGACTCCGGCCTCATACTCCAGCTTTGTCTTCCTAAATCCCAGGTTCTGAACGTAGCCTCTCAAGAAGCGGACCTTCTCCCGGTAGCTCCCCTTGAGGACTTCCACCACCCGGCGGCTCACCGCAAAAAAGTCGGAGGCGTTGGCCTCAAATTTCACATCGGAGAGAGCGTTGATCACCCGGTAAAACGCGGCAGAAGCCGCTTCTTTGAAAAGCCCCGCCGAGCGGTTCCGCGTGCGCACCATGTTTATCACGTCAAAGCCCTCTTCCGCCGCCGCCAGGATCTTCGGAATGCACTCCGGCGGGTGCTGCAGATCCGCGTCCATGCAGATCACCAGGTCGCCGTCACTGTAGTCCAGCCCGGCGATCATGGCCGCCTCATGGCCGAAATTTCTGGAAAAGGACACCAGCTTTACCCGGCTGTCCGCCGCGGCCATCCGCTCCAGAATTTCAAGGCTTTTATCTGTGCTCCCGTCATTCACAAACAGGAGCTCATAGTCCCAGGCCGCCTGGTCCAGCACGTTTTTCACCGCTTCAAAAAACTGTGGGAGCGCCTGTTCTTCATTGTAGACAGACACCACTACCGTCACTGTTTTCATAACTGTCACCATTTCCCTGCTAGTCATTCTTCATCCGCAGAACCGGCCGTCTCCTCAGGGCCGGCCTCACTCGTATATCTGGATCTCCATGCTGGAGTGGGAGGGCACCCGCTGCTCCTTCGGCGGCAGTTTTAAGTAGTCCCCGTAGAGCATTTTCAGCACCCCGTCCGGATCCGCCGGAGCCATGAGCGAGCGCCCCTCAAACTCCGCCTGAGAGATATTCTCCGCCCATTCCCGCTTCCAGGTCACATAGAGGAAATCGGGCTGGTAGTTGCTGGCATAATACCTGTCATGCTTCCCGCTGTCAAAGAGCAGGGAGAGGCGCCTCTGAAGGCAGAAGATCAGCTTCATGGGCAGGACCTTTCCCACTGCGGAGAGAAGCTGCACCGCCGCCTTCTCTTTCCCTTTATACTTTGAAAAGTCCAGGCGGTAGCGGTGCCCCATGGCCAGGCCGTAGAGCAGGGTCTGAAGCAGGCGGACCAGGGACGCCGCCCCTTTTCCCTCCGGCAGCTCATCCAGCACGAACAAGTCCACCCAGAGATGGTTCAGCTTTCCGCCGTAAAACTCCATCTCCGGCCCGTCCGCGTGCTTTCTGCTGGGAAGATAGAGGATCCGGGACGTAAAGTCATAAAAGCCCTTTCCCCCGTGGAGCGTCCGGTAATCCATGATCTCCATGGTCTCCGGCAGCTCCCTGGCCGCCACCTTCATGAACGCCTCATACTGATTTCTTGTAAAGATAATGTCCACGTCGTCGTCCCAGGGGATGAATCCCTTATGGCGCACGGCTCCCAGCAGAGTTCCCGCGTCAAGCATGTAGCGGATCCGGTATTTTCTGCAGATCCGGTCCACCTCGTCCAGGATCTTTAAATTTGCCTCGTGCACCTTCTCCAGTCCGTAGCCTTCCATCTCGCTCCTCCTCGTCTTCCTTCTCCGGCAGCCGTCACTCTCCGATTGCCTCCCGGATGGTCTTCGCCATATAGTCGATCATTTCGTCGGTCATGCCCGGATAAACGCCCACCCAGAAGGTGTCGCTCATGATCCGGTCCGTGTTGGTCAGCTCTCCCACCACGCGGTAGCCTGTCCCGGACGCCCGCATCTCGTCAAAGCAGGGATGCTTGATCAGGTTGCCGGCAAAGAGCATTCTGGTCTGGACGCCTCTGCTCTCCACGTACTGCACCACCTGGTTCCGGTCCACGCCGTCCCTGCAGGTGATGAGGAAGCCGAACCAGCTGGGATCGGAGCCCGGGCACGCCTGCGGAAGAATGAGTTTCTCCTCCGTCCCCGCCAGCTGTTCTCTCAGTCTGGCAAAATTGTGCTTTCTGCGCTCCACAAAGCCGGGGAACTTCTCCAGCTGGGCGCAGCCGATGGCAGCCTGCATGTCCGTGGCCTTTAAATTGTAGCCAAAATGGGAGTAAACGTATTTGTGATCGTATCCCAAAGGCAGCTCCCCGTACTGTCTGTCAAAACGGTGGCCGCAGAGATTGTCTCTGCCGGACGGACAGACGCAGTCGCGCCCCCAGTCTCTTAAGGAGCGGATGATCTTATTTAACAGAGGATTATCGGTGTAAACGGCTCCCCCTTCTCCCATGGTCATATGGTGGGGCGGATAGAAACTGGACGTGCCGATGTCTCCCACTGTTCCGGTAAACTTCATCTCCCCGCCGATCTCATACCGGCTTCCCAGGGCGTCGCAGTTGTCCTCCACCAGCCAGAGGCCGTATTTATCGCAGAACTCCTTCACTGCCTTTAAATCAAAGGGATTTCCAAGGGTGTGGGCCACCATCACCGCCTTTGTCTTTTCAGAGCGGGCCGCCTCCAGCATGGTCACGTCGATGTTGTACTGGGGAATGGTGACATCCACAAACACCGGCACCGCGCCGTACTGGAGCATAGGGGTTACTGTGGTGGGAAATCCCGCAGCCACGGTGATCACCTCATCCCCCTTAAACACCCTGCGGTCCCCCAGAAGAGGGGATGTAAGGGCCATAAAGGCCAGAAGATTGGCGGATGAGCCGGAGTTTACCAAGGAGCAGTAGCGCACGCCCAGATATTCTCCCAGTTTCCGCTCAAATTCGTCGGTGTAGCGGCCGGAAGTCAGCCAGAACTCCAGAGCGCTGTCCACCAGATTCACCATTTCCTTCTCGTCGTACACCCGGGAGGCGTAGGAGATCCTGTCCCCCGGCTCAAACGGTTTTTTCTTATTGTGATATTCCCTGCAGTAGGCCGCTGTCATCTCCAGGATCTGGTTTCTGGCCTCCTGCTCTGTCATATTCTCAAACATGCTTGTCTGCTGCTCCTTTCCTATTTTCCTGAACCTATCCAAAGAACTCCCGGATCTGGCGGTCGGTGACCGTCAGCGGGCTCTCGCCGGCCGCCGCGGCTTTTGTCCACTCCACGGTCATGTCCACCGCCTGGGAGACGTGAAGTCTGGGCCGCCAGCCGAACACGGATTTTATGCGGGAACAGTCCAGCTTCAGAAAATTGGCCTCGTGGGGGCCTCCGTCGTGAACGTTGATCCAGCGGACGCCGCCCCAGGAAGCGCAGAATAAATCCGCCAGCTCTCCCGTGGTCACGCAGTCGCAGTCGTCCGGCCCCACATTGTAATATCCCTCGTACTTCCTGTCCTCGTACTGTTTCGCCGCTATCTCCAGGTACACTGCCAAAGGCTCCAGCACATGCTGGTACGGCCTGGTGGAGTAGGGGTTTCTCACCACAATATCCTTCCCCGCCTGGGCCGCCCGGATGCAGTCCGGGATGATCCTGTCATTGGCGTAGTCCCCGCCGCCGATCACATTGCCGGCGCGGCAGGTGGACACGGCGCAGCGTCCCCCCTGGAAGAAGGACTTCTTGTAGCTGTGGGTCACCAGCTCCGAGCAGGATTTGCTGTTGGAATAGGGATCGTAGCCGTCCAACGGGTCTGTCTCCCGGTAGCCGTACTCCCACTCCCGGTTGTCATACACCTTGTCCGTGGTCACGTTGAGGAACGACTTCACGGAACCGGTGAGGCGGACGCACTCCAGCACGTTCACCGTGCCCATCACATTCGTCTCATAGGTGTAAACCGGATCCTTGTAGGAATCCCGCACAATGGGCTGGGCCGCCAGGTGGAACACCACCTCCGGGCGGGCCAGCTCAAAGGTTTCCCGCAGCTTTTTTAAATCCCTGATGTCTCCGATCACAGAATGGATCGTCGTCTCCAGACCGGTCTGGGCAAAGATCGAGGGATCGGTGGGCGGCTCAAGGGCATACCCCGTCACCTGGGCCCCCGCCAGGGTCAGGATCCGGCACAGCCAGGTCCCCTTAAATCCCGTGTGCCCGGTCACAAGCACCCGTTTTCCACTGTAAAACTTCTCCAGCTCCTTAAAATCCACCGTCTTTTCCTCCTATTTGTCCCAGATCTTCCACGGCGCGTTTCCGCTCTGCCACAATTCTTCCAGTTTCTTCATCTCCCGCTGGGTGTCCATGCACTGCCAGAAACCGTCGTGGTAGAAGGATTTTAACTGTCCCTCCGCCGCCAGCCTCTGCATGGGCTCTCTCTCAAAGACCGTCTCATCCCCGTCCAGATACTGAAAGATCTCCGGGTTCAGCACCATAAATCCGCCGTTGATCAGACTTCCGTCACTGTCGTCCTTTTCCCGGAAAGAGGTGATGTTGTTGTCCTGGTCAATGTCCAGCACTCCTTTCACCTGACCGATGTTCACAGTTGTGATGGTGGCCGTCTTTCCATGGCTTTTGTGGAATTTCACCAGAGCATCCAGGTCCACATTGCACACCCCGTCTCCGTAGGTCATCATAAAAGTCTCTCCCTTTACATAGGGCTCGATCCGTCTGATGCGCCCGCCGGTCATGGTGTTTAACCCCGTGTCCACCAGCGTCACCCGCCAGGGCTCGGAATAATTGTTGTGCACCTCCATCTTGTTGCTTGCCAGGTCAAAGGTCACATCGCTGTTATGCAGATAATAATCCGCGAACCACTCCTTGATCACATGCTGCTTGTAGCCGCAGCAGATAATGAAATCATGAAATCCGTAGGCGGAATAATACTTCATGATGTGCCACAGGATCGGCTTTTCCCCGATCTCTACCATGGGCTTCGGCTTTAAATGGCTCTCCTCGCTGATGCGGGTTCCAAAGCCGCCGGCCAGTATCACTACCTTCATCTGTCTTGTCTCCTCTCTCCGTATTGGATTTCTCCATATTTGATCTCTTCCCATTTGACCGCACCGGTTTCCGCCGCCCCTCCATCAGGGCCGGCCCCCGGCCTGGCGGTACATATTCAAATGGTTGTCCTTCAGAATCTTCATGGCCTGGCGGATCTTGTCCGCGCTGCCGTACTGAAACTGATATATAAGCTCCTCGTCGGTGCAGTCGTCCAGATGGGCCGCCATCTCCTGCACCGTCTCCCCCCAGGCTTTCCTGCCGGGGGCCGTTTTCATCTCCCTGTAGTCCGTAAATCCATTTCCCGCCGTCATCATCAGGCACCAGCAGATCACCAGCACCTTTAAGGCTGTGCTGCGGATCTCCTTCCACAGGAGAGCGCAGGTGAGAATGATTCCCAGGATCCCCACCTGAAACTGCAGGGCATACCTGGCGCTCATGCCGTAATCGTCCCGCAGGAAGATCCAGCGGGAGAGCAGGATGAGCACATGGTTCATTCCTCCCGCCGCGATCAGGATCAGCGGAAAAATCGTTCTCTCATAGAGGCGGTATTTCAAATTCAGCCACAAAGCAATGAGATAGGCGGCCATCACCGCCCCGCCCATGAGATAAACCAGGGCGTAGGGGAAATATCCCATATTTACCCCGAACTCCAGCGTCTCCTTCTCCATCACCATGCCGCCGAAGGATTTGATGAAAAATTTCACAAACATCCCCGGCTGTTCCAGAAGCACGGGAAGCAGGGGGCCGGTGTAGGCTCCTGTGTGCTCGTACACCGCCATGGAATTGCTCACCATGTAGAGGAGGAGCGGGATGAGCACACAGAGAGCGCGCCAGCCGTACCTTTTGTCCCATCGTCCCGTTTTTTTATGGTTCACCGCCGCCAGAAAGCCGTAGGCCAGCAAAAGGACGCCGGAATAGACGGCGCAGTAGGGCCCGGCGACAGCCAGAGTGATCACGAATGGCAGAATCCGCAGGCGCAGCTCGTCGCCCCGTTTCTCCTCCCCCGACTCCACCCGGTCCAGCACCAGATAGTGGTAGTAGAAGCAGGCGAAGGCCAGAAAATGGACCCAGCCCGTGCCGTTTGTCAGCATCTCCCACTTGTTCAGACTGAAAAACAGAAACATGAGGAAGAGAAACCAGACCGGCCCCACCTGCCTTCTGCGGCAGTAGGCGCCGACCACCGCGCCGGCTAACCCCAGTCCCAGTCCGCCCAGGATCAGGTCAAAGGTGACGGAAAATCCCAGGACAGACACATTGAAGGCCCGCACCGGGAAGTTGATGGGGATGCGGGTCAGAATGTCCGGCACGAAAAATTTCTCCGGATTCCACACATCCGGCAGATAGGACAGGATCTGCCTTATATAATCGGAATAGGCCGCGTCGCAGGTGGCGGCCAGTATATACCAGAGGATGAAGGCCAGCCCCAGCAGAGGGACCGCCCCGTACATCCATCTCCATCTCTTGTCAGTCATAGGCTCTGTACGCTTTCCTGTAAAATGTCTCAATGAGCTGCACCGCCGGCTCCGGCCAGAATCTGCGGAACATGGCCAGCTCTTCTTCTGTCCGCCGGTGGCTGCCGATCCACTTCTTTGTGGTGGCCCCGTCGTGCACCCGGTAGTACATCAGAGGCCGCTCCTCGCAGACAAAGCGTCCCCGCTCCCCCGCCAGCCTCCACAGGGTATCCCAGTCCAGCACGTACTGAAATTCCGACTGGAACAGGGGCGCCCCCAGGAGACGCTTATTGTAGGTGCAGGACGGACAGCAGACGGGATTTCCAAAGATCAGGGCCGCTTTTTTCAGCCATTCCCGGTCATTCCAGTCCGGATTGATGAGGGGCAGGCGCAGAATGGTCTTCACCCACTCCACCAGTCCTTTCCCTTCCATGAGGCGGGTTCCCTTCACTGTGGCATAGTCGGTAAAAAACACGGTCATATCTGGATACTCGGCGGCCCGTTTCTGAAGAGCCGTCTCATAGTCCCTGCGGTACATGTCATCCTGATGGGCCAGAGTGACCAAATCTCCCTTCGCCGTCTCATAGGCAAAATTCCAGTCATCCTGGATATTGCTCTCCCCGTCCCTCACAAACATGGGAATTCCGTATTTCCACGCCGTCTCCTCAATATAAAGGCTGGGGGTGGAGGTGCAGAGGATGATCTCCGGATCTCCAGGCTGCCTGACCAGGGATCGGATGCAGTTTTCCAGATAGGGGGAATCCCCGTAAGCGCAGATGGCAAACGTGTGTGTCATCATTGATCGTACTCCTTTTTCGCCGCCTTTCTGACGCCGCGGCCTGTTCTGTATCTTAACATTTATCTCTTAAAATCATCCTTCACGCAGTTCCAGACTGCGTCCAGGCTGAAATGCTCTTTCATGTACACCTGGGTGGCGCCGGAGATTAAGCGGCACCGGTCCGGATCCCTGTAGAGGTCCACCACTGCCTGGGCGAATTCCTCCGCCTCATCCCGCACGGTGAGCGCCTTCTCCGAGTCCTTGATGCCCTCGGCTCCGATAGATGTGGTGACTACCACAGCGCCGTTGTACATGGCTTCCAGCACCTTGCCCTTGATTCCCGCCCCGTAGCGGAGGGGAACCACAACGATGCGGCATTTCCGGTAAAGCTCCTCCAGCTCCTCGTCGCTGACAAAGCCTTTGACCACCACGCCGTTTCCAGGCTGCTCCAGGGCCTTGATCTCGTCCGTCACCTTTGAGCCCACAATGTAGAAATTCACCTTCAGGCTCTCCCGGATCTTCGGGAAGATCTCCTGCACGAACCAGATCACCGCGTCTCCGTTGGGCGGATGGCCAAAGCCGCCCACAAACAGCAGCCCTTCCTTCTCCTCAAAGTTCTCGTCCAGATTCTCCTTAAAGCTCTCGTAGACATAAAGGGGAATATCCTTGACGCGGATCTTCGGGTTGATGTCGTGGATCAGGTCGCGCTCCACGTAGGAGGGGTAGTAGGCCATATCCACCTTTTTCATCAGGGTCAGCTCCACAGAACGCCAGTAGTCGGCAGATTTTTTGATCTCCTCGTCCCCGGTGATCTCATACTCTCTCGTCTCCCGGAGGAAATGGAGGTCGTGGCCGAAATACAGCACCTTGATATCTGTATGTTCCTTTATAAAATCAATATATTTCACCGCAATATGGGGGCGGTTCAAGTAGGCGAAGGCAATGTCCTTTCCATGCTTCTCCAGCCAGTCCCAGATGCCGGTGCGGTAGGTTTCCCCGTAGAGAACTTCGATGCCCATCTGCTCCAGAGCCGTGGTATAGGGCTCCTCGTGGGCGTAGTTGTCGCCGAGGAATTTCACCACAAAGCCTTTCTCCACAAACATCTTCATGTACTGGTAAGTGCATTTGGAGCCGGCATCCTTGTCGAAAGTGGGGACATAGTGATCCACCACCAGGATGATCTCTTTTCCGCGGCTGCGCTCCCTGGCCCGGAAGGGGTCGGGATTGCCGGTGTTCTCGTACTGGTTCTTAAACTCTTCCGCCCATTTTTCCCGGAGTTTCCTGCTGTTTTCCACCTGGTAGCGCTTCAGGCCCGTGCCGTTGACATCGGTGCCGTTGGAGACTCCCTCAAAGTGGATGACTTTGGACAGAGGCTGGTACACCACCCGGTAGCCCGCCTTTCTCACCTCAAAGGCCAGGTCCGCGTCCTCGCAGTAGGCCGGAGCGTACCGTTTGTCAAAACCGCCGATCTGCTTCCACAGCTGCACCGGCAGCATGATGGAGGCGCCGGAGATGTAGTCCACATCCTTCACATAGTTGTACTCCGGCTTGTCCGGGTCGTCCATCCGGCCGTAATTCCAGCCGGAGCCGTCGCTCCAGATGATGCCGCCGGCCTCCTGAAGCCGGCCGTCCGGGTACACCAGCTTGGATCCCACCATGCCGATGGTCGGATCCGATTCGATCAGGTTCACCAGGGAAGAGAGCCAATTCTCCGTCACCTGGGTGTCGTTATTTAAAAACAGGATGTATTTTCCTCTGGCCGCCTCCGCCGCCTGGTTGCAGTTGCCCAAAAATCCCTGATTTACGCTGTTTCTGCGGATCACCGCGTTCTCCACATACCGGGACAGCTCCCTGGTGGCGTCGGTGGAGACGTCGTCGGCGATGATCACCTCGTAGGGCACGTCCTTCGTGTGCTCCGCGATGGACTGCAGACAGGCGTAAGTGTAGTGGATCTGGTTGTACACCGGGATCACGATGGACACCAGAGGATGCTCCTCCTTCGGCAGATGGACCATGCCGTGAACAAAATACTCCTCGCCGATCTCAAAATCGCCGTGGATCCGGTTGCGCCCGTCCTCAGAAGTGTAGAGCTTCATGTATTTCACCGGGTGGAACACCGTATTTTTGCAGTAGCTTAAAATCTTTCTCTTTCTGGTCCCCTTGGGGAACTTCTTATTGAAAATGGTTCCCAGTTTCCGGCGGATCCGGTAGGGAACAGAAATGTGGCTGTTGAGCACGGCGATGGTCTGGGCCATCACTCCGTTTTCCCGGCGCAGATCAGCGATGATCACATCCAGGTTTCCCACATGATTTTCCGTCAGGCGGTGGACCTCTTTTAACTTCTTCAATTCCGTGGTGGCATTCCCCAGCTCAAACTCCACGTCGTTTAAATGGCAGAGTCGCTTTCTCGCCTCCAAAAGCTCCTCGTGCTCCGCCTCCAGCTGCTCCACCGGCCGGTAGTCCTTCCGGTAGTTTAACAGGTAGAGATCCTGATTGTCCCCGTGGACATAGCCCTGAAAAGCCGTCTCCATATCGCCGTAAGCCTCTAAAAGCTCCTCGTCCATGCCGAATTCCTTTAAAAATTCCTCCGGACTGCCGTACTCCATCAGGCTGGCATATTTCCGGTAAAAATAAAACAGGATCCGGTATTTTACAAAGCCCAGGGGCACGGGAAAGTCATAGACCCACTCGTAGTCCAGGAAATACCAGCCGTCCTCCGTCACCAGAATGTTCTCCAGCAGAGCGTCGATGTTGGACACGGCCATGGCCTGATCCTTAAACTTCGGCACAGGGCCGAACACCTCCGTCAGGCGGTCGGTGATGGCAAAGGGGGACAGATACTCCGGATAGACCTGGCAGATCTTTCCCACCACCTCTTTGATGGCCTCCACCGGCGCCTGGCCGCTGCCGATATTTTCTCCCAGCACCTCCGCCAGGGTTTTTCCCGTGAGGAAGGCAAAACGGGCCGTTCTTCCGTCCTCCGAGATCTGGGGCGCGGCCGCCCGGATGTTCACATGCTGCCTTTTTAACGCCTCATATTTGTCCTGGAACGAGCGGATATGGGCCTTTCCCGCCTCTGTGAGAGCAGACTTCTCCACCCATTTCGTCCCGTTTTCCTCCAGGATCTCCGTTTTTATCTGAAATTCTTCTTTTCTCGTCCGATTGTACTTGATATAAATTACGTCAGCCATGTCTCCTCCAAACCATCAGGTATGAATTGGCAAATTCCCGGAAACTGCCCTCCTCGCAGATGGTGTCCCAGGACGCCCCCACATCCGTGCGCAGGAACTGGGGATAGTCATAGGAAATCACCATTCCCGTCAGATCGCCCTTCGCCGGCAGCCGCTTATCCGAATAGATCTCCGACGCTGCCCGGTAATCCGGCAGGGGATAATAGCACTCCGCTCCGGGCAGCAGAGCCATCAGCCTGTCTCTTCCTATGGCTCCCGTCTCCTTTGGCGCCCCGGCCCAGTGCTTTAATCCCAGGGGATTGTCCGCCGCCGCAAGAAGAACGCCGCCCGGCTTTACAAACATCTTCGCCAGGGCGACCGTTTCCTCCGGGTCCTCTCCCAGACCGTCTGCCAGGACTACACAGTCATACTGGGCGGGACTTTCCGCCGTCCTCTTCCCGTACTCCTTCAGAGTACAGTTTACATAATTTATATTTTTCCAGGAGCCGCGGCGTCTCTTGTTTACCTCCAGGTCCGTCCCGTCTCCGTCCAGGACCGTCACCTCTTTCGTCCGCTCCGCAAAAAGCCCGGTCATGGCCCCGCAGCCGGAGCCGATCTGGAGAAGGATGTCATTTTTTCCGAACGGATACCACTCCAGCAGGTTTTCCCTCATATCTGAAAGGGCGTAGAAATATTCCAGCTCCCGGTTTTCCCGCAGGATCTGTTTTTCATCGCCGCCGTACTGCTCCAAAAGCTCCAAAAGCCTCTCTGCCGTCTGTCCCATTTATGCTTCCCCGCCTTTCGTCAGTTTCGCCTCCACCGTGGATTCCATGTCGTAGACGCCCACGGTGTTTTTATTGGAAATCACTGTGATGCTGGCCACGTCGTAGAGACGGTGGTACACCACATGCTCCTCCCCCTCAAAGCCGGTGCAGCTCATGGAGAGAAGATACTCCCCGCCCTGAAGGGTCATTTTCTGGGTGAAGGACACCTCGTACATATCGCCGTTCTTTACCGGTTTGATGTCGGCTCCCTCATACATGGTGTTGGTGCCGGTCAGGCTGGTTCCCTTTTTGTCCTTTATGGTGTAGGTGAAGATCGGCGCCTTAATGTCGGCGAAAAATCGGATCTTCTCCCGGATGGTGAACATTTCTCCCTTTAAGATCAGATTGGAGAGATTTCCCCTCTGGTCTTCCAGGCCGAAATCAAAGATCTCCGCCCGGCCGTCCCCGTACTCCGTCCGGTTGGCATTTACCGCGATCTTCTCTTTCATCAGGCCGCCGCGGATCTCTTCCTTTTTAAATGTCTTGTCCTCTTTAAACGCCTTGTCTTCCAGCGCCTTATCCCCGGAAAAATCGTTCATCTCCTCCAGCTCTTCCTTCAGAGAATCCATCTGGCCCGCCAGGATCTTCTTGTACATGTCCACCATGCGGCCCGGGGCCCCTTCCGCCACAAATTCTCCCTTGTTTAAAAGAACCACCTTGTCGCAGTATTTGATGATGCTGCCCATGTCATGAGTCACCATGAGAATCGTAGTGCCGCTCTTGCGGATCTCTTCCATCCGGCGGTAGCATTTCGCCTGGAAAAACACGTCTCCCACAGACAGGGCCTCGTCCACGATCAGGATCTCCGGATCCACATTGATGGCCAAGGCAAAGGCCAGGCGGACAAACATACCGCTGGAATAGGTCTTCACCGGCTGATACACAAAATCGCCGATGTCGGCAAAATCCAGGATATCCTGCAGCTTTTCATCCATTTCCTTTCTGGAAAAGCCCATCATGGTGCCGTTCATGTAAATATTTTCAATTCCCGTGTAATCCATGTTGAAGCCGGCGCCCAGCTCCAGCAGAGCGGAGATCACTCCGTCCACCTTCGCCGTACCCGTGGTGGGGGTCAGCACTCCGGTGATGATCTTTAAGATGGTGGACTTGCCCGAACCGTTGGTCCCGATGATTCCCACCGTCTCTCCCTTTTTCACCTGAAAGGAGATGTGGTTGAGGGCATAAAAATCTCTGTGATAGTTTTTGTGAAAGGGATTTAAAGACTCTTTCAGCCGGTCGATCGGCTTGTCGTAGAGCTTATATATTTTCGTCACGTCCCGGACGTCAATAGCATATTCTCCAGGCATGGTTTCCTCCAAAAAGCATAGTTTGTCATATTATAGCACAATCCATCCCGTTTTTACACCGTTTTCCAGCGGGATTTTCTTACATTGTTCTTAGTATTTCCGGATTTTTACCGTACTTTGCTTGACAACTCCCATTCTTTTGTGCCAAAATCAAACTTGAAGAAACCGACAGCAGAATACACGCTCAAAAGGAGGCTGTACATATGGATTATCTGACAATGACTATCGGAAAGCAGAAAAATATCGCGCTCATTGCCCACGACAGCAAAAAGCACGAGATCATCGACTGGTGCGAGGAGCACAAGGAAATCTTAAAACATCATTTTCTCTGCGGCACCGGAACCACGGCCCGCATGATCACTGAGGCCACCGGCCTGCCGGTCAAAGGCTACAACAGCGGCCCCTTAGGCGGCGACCAGCAGATCGGCGCCAAGATCGTGGAGGGCCGGATTGATTTCGTGATTTTCTTCTCCGACCCCCTCACCGCCCAGCCCCACGACCCGGACGTGAAGGCCCTGCTGCGCATCGCCCAGGTCTACGATATCCCCATCGCCAACAACAAGGCCACGGCGGATTTCATGATCACTTCCAAATACATGGATCAGGAGTATGAGCACAACATCATCAACTTCCACCAGAACATCGCCGAGCGGGTGAAGACTCTGTAGGGCGGTTTGATTTTTCTGATCTGCGGCAGGCCGGCGGGCGGCCTGCCGGAACAAGTCAGGGGCAGGCGTAACTCATGCGAGTTACACCTGCCCCTGTTTCGGACTATCTATTTCCCGACAGCCCCTTTTTGAAGGAAGAACATTTTATACTGATTTTAAAGCTGGCACTTCTTAATTTAAAGTTCCACCACGTCTATCGGTGAATAGTAGGTGGGTATAAAGATGCTGGGATCCATGCCCCCGCGGAACATAGGCTCCCCTATGGTCGTGTGTCTGAAGCCTGCGAATATCGCTCCGGGCAGGTACGCATAGAGAGGCGCAAGGAAATTGTGATCTTTATCCGGAACCGGCATGGGGCAGTATCTTACACCGCTGTCCACGCCTATTTCCTCCGGCCTTTTGTCACAGAAGAGCAGAACATCTCTCTGCCCTCTTGTTCTCATGACTTTTACTGTATCTGCAATCTGAGAAAGATTGCTGTCGTTGGTATTGATCAGCACCATCTCCCCGATCTCTCCGCCCGGCTCCATCATAACATTCACATGTTTAAAATTTTCACTGTCTATAACTGCGCAGGCATCACCGGAAAGCTCCACCACTTTGGCCTGAATAAATTTCCCTGCCCAAAACAGGGGGCCATCTCCCGTAACTTCCAGATATTTCTTGTCCATCCAGTTAATCGCAGCGGCAAAACAGCTGTCGTCGATCTCAGCAAGCTTTGAGAAAAAGTTTTTGTGATAATTTTTCACCGCATCCTTGAAATCAGTGAGATTGTCTTTTCCGTTTTTTACCTCTCCTATCGCCGCAGCTATCGTCATCATAGTCAGAACATTGGCAAAATACGTGCGGAGTCCCGCATTGTTATCTCCCTTTGGAATATTGGGGTAGCAGAGGATATCAGCAGCCTTCGCTGTCGCAGATTCCGGATTATCTGTTACCGCCACAGTTATAATTCCGTGCTTTTTGCACTGCTCCATAGCCTCGATGGTGCGGTAAATTTTTCCCGAATAACTGACAAAAAATGCAATGGTATTTTCACTCCTGCCCTCATAATCATAATGCCGGCTCAACTCTATCGCTTCAACTGCCTCATATTCCACTTCCGGTATGTAATGCTCAAAAGCACCTTTGGCCGCAAAAGCCACCAGATTGGAATCTCCGCAGCCGCTTGCAATGATGTGATCTACACGTTTAAAGACTGGATCATCTATGATCTTTCCCACAGCCTCTGCGGAACGCTCTATCTGGATAAGACTTAAAGGTTCCACATCCATACACTGAGCGTGAAAACTGTCCTGAAAATAAAACTTTCTGTAATATTTTTCATCATTTAACTTTCTGTACATCGCTCACCTCAACCAATCCAAGTTTCCGTTCTGAAATCAAAGCGCCCGTTAAAGAAATTGTGCTCATTGACAGCTGCATGATACGCCGCCAGCAGCGCGCCCGGTATAAAATCCACAAAGGGGGACATCCACTGCTCCGGCGCTTTCGCGATACGGCAGACAGTTGCCCGCCCCGCGTTCTCCATGGAATTCACTCCCATTTCGGCTATACCGTAAAAATTGTCGATCTCTCCCAGATTCCTGCACCGGACTTCAAATTCCGACTCTTCCATATCTGTCACAACAAGAGTCGGCCTCTGCTGGGCAAGACAGCCGTTAATCGTGTCTTTCATGCGTCCAAGACTCTTATCCGCTTCATTGATCATGATTATCTCGGCAGTTTCCTCTGGTCCTCTGAAAAAGAAGCTTATGTGGGCAAATTCTTCCGAGGTTGTGTGATCGCAGTACACTCCGCTGCACTCAATGAACTTCTGTTCTACGAACTGTGCGGAACTTCCCTCGTTCCCGTCAGCTATAACCTCAAATTTCCGCAGATCTTTCATCCTCACAGCTTCTTCAAACATCGTGTCATCGATCCGCTCCAGGTCCTCCATAAATTCCAGCGTATAGTCAGCGATTTTTTCTCCTGCCGCATAAAACTCTTCTTCACTCAGGCTGCCTTTGCAGTATCCTATGTAAGCTCCCAGCGCGGCAATCCCCACCATGCTCGCATAATAGGAGCGAAGTCCCGGAGAATTGCAGCCGTCCGGAGTCTCTACATTAAAAACGGTCTTTGCCGCTTTTCCCCCTTTTGACTCCGGGTTTCTCGTAATCAGCATTGTTTTCGTGCCGAAGTCTTCCGCCTTCTTCATAGCCTCTGCCAGCCTGTCCGCTGACCCGCTGAAACTCACGGCCACTACCAGAACCTCCTCTGCTTTCATGCCTTTTAACGTCTTTTCTCTGGTATAATAATGGCAGAAATCCATAATATCCGGTGCGTTGCAGAGCTTTATTCCGCTCATTTTTTTAAATCCGGGAAGCATCGCTCCCGCGGCAGAATAAGAATCTCCGCAGCCGGTCAGGATCACACGTTTAATTCCGGCACAGCATTCTTTCTCTATAATTCCGGAAAGTTTTTCCAGATTAAAACATTTCTCCTTCTGGACCGCGGCAAGCTCTTTTAAATCCCGCACCTGATGCAGAACAGAATTTTCATAGCTGTCTTTTTTCAACCCCATTCTCCTCCTATTATTTTATTCAAAAACACTTTTATGGACATTTCTATACTTTTTGCTCATGGCGAGAGCTGCCACACCAAAGATCAGAGCTGCTGTATACATAATCATTCCCAGTATAAACGCACCGGCAAAAGAGCCTGTCACATCGTAAATTCCTCCGATCGGCGAATATACCAGTGCGGCAATCATACTGTTTCCGATCATGAGTACAGCCCAAATCTCAGAATAATGACGGTCTCCCACCACCGTGCGGGCTACCAGCGGAGCCTGCACACTGTACATGTTCAGCCCGCCAAAGCCAGTGAGAAAACAGGACGGGATCAGCAGCGCGCTGTTTCGGATGGAAAGCATCAGCCCTCCCATTCCGAGAGCCATGAACACCATTCCCCAGGTCATACCGGCCTTCACTCCGTACCTGTCATTGATTTTCCCCAGAAGGAATCCGCAGCAGACAGAGCCGACGCTGTAAATGCTTGAAGCGATGGATCCCAGCTCTACGCTTGTCCCCAGTTCCATTGTGGAAAATGTTGCTATGTAATTGGGAACACTGCTCCCCACACTGTAGCAGAGACATACCAGCCACGCAAAATACAGCATAGGCAGACGAAATGCCTCTTTTCTTGTGACTCCCCATGTCTGACCGGCGCCGGAAGCCGCCAGCGCCTCCCTCTCTGCCTCTTCTGCTCCATAAGGTCTGCATCCTGCCTCCGCCGGGCTCTTCAGATGAGTTGCCACATACGGGAGGGCTACCACCAGAGGGATTAAAGCCAGAATGTGATAAGCATCTCTCCAGCCAGTACGCACGATCAGCTGAGCACTGATCAGATTGAACAGAATGCTGAAAGCGTTGCCGCAGGATACACAGATTCCAAGAGCCGTCCCCGTTTTTTTCTTAAACCACATACTGATGATAAGGGGCATCGCCAGATATTGGGTGAATGCTGATCCTATGCCGATCATGACTCCCGATACATAGAAGCCATATACTGAGCTGTAGGATCCCATGAGAAACATTCCAAGCAGCATCAGAAACAGAGCCGACGGCACGACAATACTGAGCTTTTTAGTATTCAGTACCTTTCCGGCTACCGGATAGAGCACAGCCATGACCGCGCATTCAATGCTGTTGGTCAGCGTCAGCTGCCTCACCTGGATGCCAAAATCCTTCACCACCGGTGACACAAAGTTTCCCAGGCTCACCGTAACTACACTTGTTGTAAAATAAATCAGTACACAGCAGATCACTATCGTCCACGCATAGTGTCTCTTCCCAGCTTTTGTTCCCATAATCAACCAAACTCTCTTCTTTTATTTCTTTCAGACACAGAAAGGGCTGTCATACCTATCATCATGGCTCCCGCATAAAGTATGATCGCCATAATAAATGTCCCTTTGTAGCTTCCGAATTTGTCGTAAAACATTCCTATAGAGGAGTACAGACCTCCTCCAATCAGACTGTTGGCCATCATCATCCATGACCATATCTGAGAATAATGCCTGTCTCCCACAATTTTTTTTGCCAGAAGCGGACACTGCACAGCATACATGCTGGCTCCCAGCCCTACGATAAACGCTCCCGGAAGGACCAGCATCGGCGTTGTCCTGCTGAGCAGCATGATCGAATAACCGATAAAAGCGGTGCCTGCTCCCCAGATCAGCCCTGCCCTGACGCCCAGTTTGTCGTTCAGTCTCCCCAGAACAATGCTGCTTATGATCGTGCCCACATTAACGCAGATTCCGGCAGCAGAGCCAAAGGCAATGCTCTGTTCCAGCTCCATAGTTGTATAGGTGGCGGTATATCCGGAAACGCCGCTGGCATAGCTTATGAGAATACAGGCAAACCATGCCAGATAGAAAAAGCCCGAATGAAATGCCTGTTTTAATGTGATCCCATACCCGCTTTCCGCCGCAGCACTTTTTCTTTCCGCCCCATTATCGATAACTGCCTCTTCTCCGTAAGGAGACAGTCCAAGTTCTCTGGGTGTCTTTATGATCAAAAATACTGCAGGTATCGTGACAACCGCCGCTATAAGCGCCAGGATCATATAAGCTGCTCTCCACCCAAATACAACGATAAGTCTTGCAGAGAGCATATTGTAAAAAATACCTGCTGCGCTTCCCACCGCGATCACCATTCCGAGCACAGTTCCCGCTTTTTTCTTAAACCACATGTTGATCACTGTCGGTATGGCAACGTAGCCGGTAAACGCCTGCGCAACGCCGGTAATCAGCCCTGACAGATAGAACATATACGGCGAATGATAGGAAGACATAAGCGCCAGTCCGCTTACCTCTGCAACAGAAGCGATGCCCATGACCCGGCCTATTTTCCTGCTCATCAGTATCTTTGACGCTATAGTATACATAAATGCCATAGACATGGCCTGAATGCTGACAAACATCGTAAGGCTGCTGACCTCACAGTTCAGATCTTTTACTACAGGCGTCACGAAATTCCCCATAGCCACTGTCAGGGCGCCCGCAGATCCCATTTTGATACACATGCAGGCAATCATGATCTTCCACGCATAATGCAGCCTGCTGCTTTTTCTTCCCATCTTTAACCACACCTCTTTCAGTTCAGAACAAATAATATATTCCCAGCAGCACGATTCCGGCAAAATACAGGCCGATTCCCGACCAGAGAAGGATCTTTGTCTTTCTGCTTATATTGGAAAATTCCTTATAATACATTCCCCAGAATATGGTCCACACATTTGCCGATTTTCCCAGCAGGAAAGAGATTGTCGCACTGAGCGCCGGCATGGAATATATGGACATCAGATTGCCGCCGTAGTGACAGAGGGCCGCTCCTGCTGACATTATGATGGGGGATTTGCTCTCTCCAACCGCAAACACAAGTTTCCACTGTTTTTTCCGTGTAAAACTGATGCCGGTAACGACCGCTACGCTTATAAACGATCCCGTAGCCATATAGGCACAGGTAAGCACCGGAGCAAAGTTTCTGGCTGTTCCTGCCGCCGTGCCCATAGACCAGCCATTCTGCAGGATTGCGGTAAAAAGCATCAGCAGGATGACCATGACCGACATAGTCCTGGATTCTGACTTTACGCCATGATCTCTGTCTCTGGAGCCGGACGCAGCTGCGCAGACAAAGCCTGCTGCGATAAAAATAACCGTCGAAGCGATAATCAGAACAAGAGCCGTCCTCTCCCTGGGGAGTCCCTCTTCCGCGATAGAGGTAAAAACACCTAAAACGATGCCGATTCCGCCGCTGATGGTAGTTGAAAGCAGAAGCCCTACTTTTCCCACTACGACCAGGGAACAGTAAAGTCCCAGGGACATAAGCCCGCCCCCGATCAGGATCGTAAGAACCGTATCTGCGTTTTCCAGAGAAATCTCTGCTATGCTTCTGTCCAGCAGAAACGGAGAAACGACAAGGGTGATCGCCCAGATCAGAATAAAAGAAAATGTGTAAAGCCAGAATATGACTCCGGCGATGGGATAGCCATGAAGATGTTTTTGAATCTGCATCCAGCTTCCCCACATTGCTGCTGCCAGCAATGTGAGGAACATGGATACTTCAAGTGAAAAATATGTTTCCATGCTTCACTTCCCAATTCTCAGCCGCATATGATCGCGTAGCTGCTGTCACAGGCATCTGAAAACGGCAGCAGATATACATTTCCCGAGATCAGAGCCTCTCCTTCATGAATGATAAAATCTTTTGATGATTCCAGAAGAGCCGCCCTGCTTCTCCCCGCTGACCGCTCCGGATCACTGTTATCCCTGTAGTTCGTCCTCGGCGGCAGTATTCTCTCCAGATCATCCCATATATCTTCAAGGATCTCCCGCCTGTTTTCTGGAACACTTACAATACCTGTATTTTCATTAAGCACGGCAACGCTGCAAAGACCTTCTTTTACACCGCTCTCTGAAACTGCCTTTGCGATCTCCGAAGTAATGTCAATGCTGCTTTGCCCCTTAAAGCTAACTCTGTTTAGCACAAACATAGTTTTTCTCCCCTAAAAAATCACAACTTTGCTGTCTCCTATTGTGGAACCGACTCCGGATCTCTTCTGCGGAGAATCTTCTGCCCTGAAATAGACCTCTCCATTCAGAAAAGCCACATACGCAGCAAGCAGAGTTCCCGGTATGTAATTGAGAAGAGGAGACAAAAACTCAAATCCTTTCGGCGTTCCCGGCACAGTGCACACCGTTACTGACGCCGGTGCCCCATAATCTTCCCCATCAGTATCGGTGATCAGAATACAGCTCCTCCCGATTTTAGAAGCCTGCTGCATAGTCTCTACCATTCTTGAGTGATTGTGATCGGCATTGTCCGCGATCATCATAACCCCTGACCGCTCCGGATTATGACGGAAGTAATTTACATGGCACCAGTTTTCAGAATCTACGGCATTTGTCATCTTCCCAGCCGCCTCCACGAATTTTGCCCCCACAAACGCCGCTGTAGCATACATGGAAGCATCTCCGATCATCTCATTTCCGATATCGTCTTTCCACTTTTCTGCCATATCAAACATCAGCGCATCCATACGGTCAAATTCTCTTTTATAAGAATCTACATAAGAGGAGATTGCTCTGCAGAGTTCATCCTCACTCTCCGCGCTGCAGTATCCCTTCACCACACCCATTCTGACTGCCAGCAGAAACAGGGCGGAAATAGATGCAAAATAGTTTCTCAGGCCCGGTCCCGGCTCAGGAAATGGAGGCGTATTCACGATCAGAGAATATTCTGCCTCTTTTGCCGCTCTGGAATCCGGAATATTTGTAACCGCCAGTGTATGGCATCCCTTCTGATTCGCTCTCCTGAGCGCCTCCATCACTCTCACCGGACTTCCTGAAGCGCTGATCCCAACTAAAAGCGTGGAATCCTCCTGGCCTTTTTCGTATTCGATATACCGTGCAGCATCCATACATCTCACTGCTTCAAATGAAGAAGCAAAGGCTCCTGCATATTTTTTAAAGGCGGGCACTGCCGCTATACCTGCAAAGTAGGAATCTCCGCAGCCGGTAAAGATCACCTTTCTGATTTTTTTCAAAAGCTGATCTGGCACAGCCTCCAATCCCTGTCTGATTCCTCTTAACTGCGCCTCACACATGTTCGGAATATCCATACACTGTCTGCGCAGCTGATTATCATGCATTGCTTTATCCATTGAACTCTCCATTCTGCCATTAGATATACAGCAAATTTTTGAAATCTTTTTCTGTCTGACTTTGGCGGTCCTTACACCTGATCTGGTATAACAGCAGCGTAAACGGTTCTCGGCCTCGGTCCGTCAAACTCGGCAAATATAATTCCCTGTCTTTCTCCGATTACAAGCTCTCCCTCATGCACCGGCAGTGTGATCTGGCTCCCCGTCAGCGCAGTTTTTACATGTCCGCCCGCGTCAGAAGCCGTCTCCCTGTGCTTAAAATCTGCCCGTGTGGGAACCATTTTCTCTATGTCTCCCATAATATCCGCCGCACCTTTTTCTGTGGCATCGCACAAGATCACGCCAGCCGTGGAGTGAAGCTGGGAAATATGGCAGAATCCTTCTTTGATCCCGCTGTCTTTTACGCAGGATCTCACCCATTCTGTCATATTGCACATACCCATATACCGGGTCTTAATGCCGGTCTTATAGAGCTTAAGATCTTTTTCAATAAGCTGTACTTCAAAAGGTCTTCTCCTCGGTCCGTCAAACTCCAGCAGAACCACGCCCTGGGATGAACCTAAAACCAGCTTTCCTTCATGTATCAGAAGCGTCAGATTTCGGCCTACCACGGCCGCTTTCACATTGCCGGATGAATCGAAAGGAGTGATCTGGCTTTTATAATTTACCCGCGCCGGAAAATTGCGGTCTATTTCATCCATCAGATCATCCAGCCCTCTTCTGTCCCAAAACGAAGTAATGCAGAGCGCTGTTGTGAGTTCGGGCACACTGACCACGCAGAGTCCTTCCCGGATACCGCTCTCTTCCACAAGCTCATTCAGCCTCTGGGTGACAGAAGAACAACCTTTGAATTCTGTCTCCGTATATTCCCGTGTAAACATATATGTACCTCAAATAAAGATTTTTATTTCGCTGTTTTTCATGGTCCGGATGCCCTCTGCAAAATACTTTCCGCTGCCGTTATATTCTCCCGCTATCGGATCATATTCATTGAAAAATTTTCTTCCTGCAAGTGTACAGCAGTAGCCTGCCAAAAGCGCCGCCGGAGCGTAATCCATCATGGGCTGCATCCATTCATTTCCGGGCTTCGCTGCCGGTATCCGGACTACCCGCGCCTCTTCCGGAAAATCTTTTTTATCTCCGTTGGTAATGACAAGTACCGGCCTCTTGATCGCCAGCGCCGCACGGACTGTCTCCTGAAGCCTTCCATAATCCGCGGAGCACGCGTCCGCAAAGAAGATTGTCCCGATCGTCTCCGGGGCCGCAATGTGATAGCCAACGTGACACCAGTTTTCAGAATCATCATAATTGGCCAAAATCCCGGTGCACTCTATAAACTTTTCCATGGCAAAGAGAGCCGAATACAGTTCTTTATCATCTCCAATGAAATCAAAGCGTTCAAAATCCTTCCATGTCCGTGCAAGCTCAAACATGTCCGTGTCCATATCATCCATCACTCCGGCATACGCATGCACGTACTCTTTCAGACTATCGGCGAGAACTTTCTCAGCCCCCGGCGGAAGTACATTTCTCACTCTTCCAAGACGGCACGCTATGGCCAGGAGTCCCACCATACTGGCAAAATAAGATCTGAGTCCAGGAAAATCATTCTGCATTTTCGGCGTATTCAGCACAAAAGACCTCTTTGCCTCTTTCGCCACGGCGCTTTCCCCATTATTGGTAAGCGCGATGGTAAACGCTCCCATTTCATTGGCCTTTCTCATGGCTTCTACAACTCTGGACGTGCTGCCCCCGGCACTGATTCCTATTACCAGAGGGCTGTTCGGTTCTCCTATTCCAATATCCCCTGCCGGCATGAACCTTGTGAAATCCATAGGTTCTACCATCTGACACTGGAATACTCCAGCCATCTTATGTATGATCGGAGCCATCGCCCCGGCTGCAGCGATCGAATCGCCGCAGCCAGTGATATATATCTTTCTCACATCAAAGGCTTCCGCCATGGTCATGATATTTTGCTGTACCTTATCGGAAAAGCAATAATCTACCTGTTCATCCACCATGGAAGGCAGACTAAGCACCTGGCTGCCTAAAGGATTTGAATACTGTTTTTTATCCATAATGTCTCCTCACAGATCTATCAATCAAATTTTGCTTTGTAATACCTGTAAAGCTCGTCCACCTGGTTAAGAGCAAATTCTCTCACAGCCTTAAAATCAGGAATGACCCCATACTGACGAATATTCTGAGCCGCCGCTACATTCGCGATGATCCCTACCTTCAGCGCATCATACCCTTCGGCGTAGCCGTAAAGAGCTGCCCCTGTGGAAGTATTGCCGCAGCCTGTGGGATCTACGATCCTGTCAGACGGTGCGGGCGGAAGGTAATAATATCTCTCGGGAGTCACCATATACGCTCCTCTCGCTCCTACACGGAAAAGCGTCATATCCACAGGAAACTTCTGCAGTTCTTTTATACAGTCTTCTTCTGATTCCACCTCAAACAAGTGTCTGGCTTCCTGGATATTTATGGAAAATATGTCTACATTCTCCATAGCGTTTTCGACTTCCGGCATAAACTCCTTGTATGAGCTCGGTCCTTCGATCTCCCACATAAGTTTAAAGCCGTCTCTTTCTTTAATCTCTTTCATTTTCCGCCAGAACACACGGTCCACGTTCTGAGCCACATAGACGCCTTTGACTCCTCCGCCTTTCGTCCACACCTCTATTTCTTCCGGGGATGTTTTCATATATCCGAAATCCTGGATCCAGTCGCTCCTGAACCGTTTTACCGTAGGGTCAGAGCTATAGGTGCCGTCCTCGTTATATACAAGGTAAGAATGGTTGCAGTGCTCTACTTTTACCTTAAGACCTTTTCTGCAGATCTCATTTTTTTCCATCCAGGGGATAAAAAGCGGCTCGTAATCCTCCCCCACATTTGAGCACTGCATAACACTGTCCGTATACAGCCGCACTCCCGAATAGGCAAATGTGGCAGGGCCGCCTATATGCTCATGAGATGAAGTGTTTTCCCCGGGAAAACGGACGGTATCGAGCATCACGTTTCCCCCTATTACATAATCCATAACTAAGCCTCCGGTATTTTATACATTCTGATGTGCTTTCAGGGCCGCTGCTTTTCTCTTTCTCATATCATTCTCATTATTTTTCATACGAATATAAGAGAGGATAAAGAGCAGCACCGTGGTGATAATGTACGGCATTGCCGACAAAAACTGAGCATCTGTGATATAAAGCTTTGAATAGTTCGTCACAGCTTCCGCAACGCCGAACACTACTGCCAGAAGTGCTGATCCCACAGGAGATGCTCCTGCGATGGTCGCCGCTGCCATGCCGATAAATCCTTTTCCGCCTGTCATGTCTCTGATGAACATGTTCTGATATCCCATGGAAAGGAACATGCCGCCCAGACTCGCTATCGCGCTGGCCATCACAAAGGCAATGGTATAAATCTTGCTGGGATTGATTCCCACCGACTCCGCAGCCTGGGGATTCTGTCCCACAGCGCGGATCCTCAGTCCCAGTTTTGTGCGGAAAATAATGAACCAGACCACAAAGATCATGATCACCGCCAGGTAGGTAAAACCATTATGCCCCGACAGGATGCTCCCTATTATGGGAATATCCTTTATAATCGGGATCTGAATATTCGGCATCTGAAGAGACGCAAAATATCCGGCCGTATTTGCTTTATTTCCCGTTGTCACATACATAATGTAGATAGTCGCTCCGCTCATAGCCGTGTTCAGCGCTATGGACATGAGGTACAGGTCTACTTTCATCACGAAAGCGGCAAAGCAGAGAAACAGGGTGATAAGGATTGAGCTCATCATACCGGCCAGAATGCCGATCAGCAGATTCTGCGAGATTGCTGAGAAAATAACTCCGGTAACAGCTGAAATCAGCATCATGGACTCAGCAGCCATATTGGTCAGGCCGCCCTGCAGTGCTATGGTAGAACAGAGAGCCACGTACATTATGGGAGTCGCGATTCTCACCGCCGAGAACAGGAAAGTCTCAATATATTCCAGACTCATACCACCGCTCCTCCTTTCTCCTTATTTTCTTCCATGGATATTTTGTAGATTGCTTTTTCCTTCGACTTCTTCAGGAAGCTCTGAGCTGCAACAAAGAAGATCAGTACTGCCTGCATCATGTTTACAAACTCGATCGGGATGTTGGTCGAAAGATTCAGCACTACTGCGGAAGTTCTGATATATGCCAGCACAAACGCAGAAAGCGGAATAAATATAGGTTTCTTTCTCGCTATAACGGCAACGACAAGGGCGTCCATTCCGATATTGGTCAAAACGCTGTACTGATATCTGGTGTACATTCCAAAAGCATCCACACAAGCTGCCGCTCCGGCATAGATACCGCCAATGAGCTGGGCAATCAGAACGATTTTCGTCGTGTTCAGCCCTGAATACCTCGCAAACATTCCATTGGAGCCGCAGATCCTTATCTTCACGCCAATCCTCATGCGGTTAAACATCAGGCATGCCACGACCCATCCAATAATGCTGACAAAAATACCCGCATGGAGGTTCGTGCCTTCCAAAATCTGGAAAAAGCTGGCATTGTCCGGATACATGGGGCTGCACAGGAAGGCCTGCGACCGGTCTGCAAAGAAAATCTTCAGGAACCATAGGGAAAGGTAGAGAAGCATATAATTCATGATAATGGAAGTTACCATCTCGGAAATTTTCAGTTTCTCTCTTCCTACTGCCGGCACCATAGCAAGACCGCCGCCCACTGCACAGCATATGATCAGCAGCAGTCCTACTCCCGCGATCCACGGCAGGTTGTTGAATATGGATGTATTGAAAAGTGCAATGCAGGCTACCGCAGGGGCAAAGTTTACGATGCCTTCTCCTATAAGGTTGAATCGTCCGCAACCATAAATAAAGCACATTCCGCAGCCGCCCAGCACATAAGGAATGAATTTTCCCATGAGCTGTCCAAAACGTCTCGATGTCGTAAACGGCCCTAAAACAAAGTTTGTAATTACTTCCTGAGGAGTTACATCAGAGGTCAGGATAATGATCACAAGTGTTAAAATATACGCGAGCACAAGTCCCAAAACCACCCGGAGAAGCTCAAATAACGCTTCTACTCTCTGTACCTTTTTCAATACAGCTCCCCCCTTTCCTCTTCACTCATTTTTCTGATGCCAAGCATATACTCACCCATCAGCTCATCATTCACCATCTTCATGTCCGTAAACTGAGCGGCAACTTTGCCGTCTCTCATAATCAACAGTCTGTCTGAAAGGTTCATGACCTCGTTTAAGTCCGAGGAGATCAGAAGCACTGCAAATCCCTTTTCTCTGGTATACTTCTGCAAAAGTCTGTGTATCAGAGAAGCCGTACCTACATCAATTCCTCTGGTCGGCTGATTTGCGATAATGATATTCGCTCCGCTCGTAAACTCTCTGGCCACGATCACCTTCTGTATATTTCCTCCCGAGAGCATTCTCACCGGGCTCTTTTCAGAATCACAGGCAATCTCAAATTCCTCAATGCAGTCCTTCACATACTGATCCAGCACTTTCTGATTGATAAACACGCCCTTTGTAAACTTTGGGCTGTCCAGATAAATAGAAGAAAGATTGTCATATATGGACATATCCTGCGCGCATCCATAGGTCATCCGGTCTTCTGAGATATGCGCAAGGCCGAGCTTTCTGATCTGCGCTATATTTAAACCGGTGGTTTCTGTACCGTTAATGCTCACCGTTCCTTTGGTGGCTGTCAGCAGACCGGTAATAATCTCAGATATTTCGTTCTGTCCATTTCCCTCAACGCCCGCGATCCCCACAATCTCACCGGCTCTGACGCCGAAGGATACGTCGTCCACCAGCGTTTTTCCTATATCGTCAACGTAAGTGATATTGCGTATTTTGAGAACAGTATCCCCCACATTGCTCTCATCTTTTTCTATCGTATTTACAATATCTCTTCCAACGATAAGTCTGGACAGAGAAAGCTCATTCATCTCTTCCTTTTTTACAAAGCCGGTCACTCTTCCATGTCTCAGCACAGTGGCGGAATCACAGAGCTCCATAACTTCGTCCAATTTATGAGATATGAAAATAATACCGTATCCGTTTTCCTTCAGAGACTTCAGCTGAACAAAAAGCTCTCTTACTTCCTGAGGAGTCAGCACAGCCGTAGGTTCATCCAGAATCAGGACCTTCGCTCCTCTGATCAGAGCTTTGAGAAGTTCCACCTTCTGTTTTAAGCCTACGCTGATATCTCTCACCAGCGCGTTCGGGTCTACTTTCAGCTGGAATTTTTCAGACGCCTCCTCTGTCATGCGGATGGCCGTCTTTTTGTCAAAAATCTGCCCCGGTCCTGGTTCAATTCCGAGAACTACATTTTCCGCTACGCTCAAATTCGGCACCAGCATGAAATGCTGATGTACCATACCGACTCCCTTTGCGATCGCATCCAGCGGATTTTCTATATGCGCTTCTTCTCCATTCAGATAGATCTTTCCCTGCTGACAGTTCTCAAGCCCGAAAAGTATCTTCATAAGGGTCGTTTTGCCCGCGCCATTTTCTCCGATCAGCGCGTGTATCTCCCCTTCATTTACTGTAAAAGTTATGTCCTTGTTGGCCATAAAACCATTACCGTAAATCTTTGTTATCCCTTCCATTTTTAAAAGTTCTTTTGCCATTGCACCACCCGTTTTTAAAGGGCTGCTGCCAACCCCGCAGCAGCCCTTATATAAGTCCTTATATAATCACTGAATTACTGTAACTGTAAACGATAGTCCGGATCATCCCTGAACTGCGCAAATGTATCATAATCAGGAAGATCATAATAGCTGGGAACAATGATGTCGCCATCGGTGATTTTCTGCTCGATTTCCGTAATGGTATTCTGTACATCCTCCGGTGTATGAGCATAATAATTCTCGTTATATGCAAGTCCTGTACCGCCGTCAGCAACGCCGAATCTGTGGTTGCCCATCTCCATGTCTCCGCTCACAATTCCGTCAAATGCCAGCACACAGCACTGTGTGATCCTCTTCTCCATAGAGGTTACAAGGTTCTCATAGCCTGCCACTTCATTCTCTGCATTTGCAAAGGTTGTATACTGGTCATAGTCTACGCCGATCAGGTACTGTCCATTGTCAATTCCGCCGTGCTCTGAGCAGGCATTCAGTGCGCCTACGCAGTAGCTGCCGCCGATGTTGTAAACCACATCACAGCCGTTGTTGTAAAGTACATTTACCGTCTCATAAGCACCCTGGACTGTCTGATCAGAATAGTAAGCGATATTGTACTCAACCTCTTCTCCGTCTTCTGCCATGTTGTCGTTATAATACTTAACACCGGCAAGCCATCCTGTTACGAAATCGTTCAGGATCGGTGAATCCTGGTTGGCCGCTGCACCGATCTTATGATTTTCAGACATCAGGCACTGATAAACTGCAGTGAGGAACGATCCCTCATCCTGTCTGAAGCTTACGCCGAACACGTTCGGATAGTCGCTCAGATCCAGCGTGGGCGCCGTATCATAAAGGATGAATTTCATATCCGGGAATCTGTCTACGTTTGCCAGCAGATCATCCTGGATATACCAGCTGGAGCTGATAACGTAATCATATCCGCCTGTTTCAATGGCATCCAGAAGAGTTGTGGTTCTCGTAGAAGCATCCATTCCGCCTTCTACCAGAGTCATATCAATGTCGTACTTCTCCGCGATCTCCTGCGCTGCATAATATCCAAGATCGTTCGTTCCGTAGTCGCCTATGTTCTGGAACGCAAAGAACAGCAGTTTTTTCCCTTCCGGGGAGTTATCTCCGCTTCCGGAATCTTCCGCTCCTGCTTCTGTGCCGGCTCCGGCAGCATCTGCCGCTGTCGTCTCTTCCGCTGAACCCCCACAGCCTGCAAGCGTTGCGGCAAGCATGGCAGCCACCAATAATCCTGCAAAACGTTTTTTCATATCTTTTTTCCTCCTTTTAAATATTTGTAAATTTCCCCACTTCCGGACTTTGCGCAGTATGTATATATCCGGCTGTGGAATTTTTTCTGCTTCTTTCCCCATCTTAAGTTTCAGATACCACTGTTTAACCCGAAATACTTCTTACTTCCTTCATGTATGCGGCAACTATAGCTTCGTCTATGCCGCCTCCCCAGTTATTTCCCTCAAAGCATCTTCCCACAAGAGCTCCATCTGCATTTTTCAATCTTGAGGCTGCGCTTTTTACATCAGTTCCGCCGCCAAGGATAATGGGAAGATCCGGATACGCTGCCCTTATGTCCTGTTCCATACGGTTGTTCAGCTCTTCATCCTTGCTCATGATCTCCACCGCGTCAGCTCTCACCATCACAGCTGAGCTTACACGGCTGAGCAGGGCCTCTTTGTCATAACCGCCATGAAAATGATATCCTGCTATCTCCGCCAGCAGTTCCACATCTTCAGCGCCTATCTTTCTTCTGTATTCCAGGACCTTTAAAGGATCCGCATTGATCACGCCTCCAAAAGGAGAGGACGTCTGTCCTACCAGCGCCGTACATCTCGTATAGTCAGCCTTCACCGATTTCGCCACTGCAATAGACGGCGTGATGCAGTTCCACATGAGCTGAACTCCGATTTTAAAATCTGCCCCCACATGTTTTTTCACTTCATTGGCAATAACTGCGAGACATGTTGCTCTGACGTAATCACTGTCGTCTCCTGTCGGATATACTTTATCCACCGTCTGGATCAGACAGCCGGACGCTCCTCCATTTTCCAGTGCTTTGGCATCCTTCACCGCTTTTTCTATGGATGCCTCATAATCACCCTCGCTGTAAAAAGGCGTTCCCGGCATAGGTTTCAGATGAATAAGCCCAAATATCAGTTTCTGATTGTTCTGACGTGCTTCTCTAAACATTTCCGTACTCTCCTCATTTCTTTTTTATGTTTATAATGTTTATTTTACGCACATTATGTTTGTTTTTATTTTTCTTTTTGCGTTTCATATTGTGCTTTTTCTATAATTTTATATATCACATTTCACACATTATCGTCAATAATATTCATATTAATTCATTATCTGATAATTTTTGTACGCTTTTATGTTCGATATCGAATGTTTGTTATTTACTATATATTTCTTTCATGTTATACTAAACTTAGACTTCGAAATCCCACTAAAAACATAAAAACGTTTTTCAGTTTACAGCTTGATCGATCGGGGAAAATTTATAGTTCACAGGGAGGACTGTTATGACAAATAAGGGAAACTACAGACAGGACGCTATCATGAAGCTCCTGCTCCAGAAAAAAGCGGTGGCGGTCGATGAGCTTTCCAAGCTCTTTTCGGTGACACCCACTACTATAAGAAGAGATCTGCTGGAGCTCGAAGCGAATCATCAGATACGGCGTTCCCGCGGATATGCTTTCTTAAATGAAGATTATAACAATGACGACAATCGGTACCGGATCGGCATGTTCCAGTCTGAAAAGCAGCGGATCGCAAAGCGCGCTCTGCAGATGATTAACAATAATTATTCTATTCTCCTGGACTCAGGAACTACTATTTTAGAACTGGCAAAAGAACTGAACGCACACAAAGAACTGAATAATATCTGCATCATCACCAATGGCCTGGATATCGCTCTTTCTCTCTCCAATTTTTCCACTGTCTCAATGCCGCCGGGCGTTGTACACCATTACAGCAAAGCAATCTATGGAGTAAATACAACCGCGTTTTTTTCCGGAATACACGCAGATATTGCCTTTATTGGCTCCTGCGGTATTCTGCACACTGTCGGCCCTACCATATCCACGCCGTTTCTGCTGGATATAAAGCAGAAAATGGTACAGGTTTCAAATAAAGTGGTCCTTCTCATAGATTCTTCCAAGTTTTTATCCAGCGGTTTCTATCCCTTCTGTGACTTTCACGAGATAGATGCTCTTATTACCGTTGAAACAGAAGAAAATAAGGAAAGTATAGAAAAGTTAAGGGAACAGGGAGTTGAAGTAATTCTCGCCTAAAGATCAGAGGAGATTGTTATGAAAAAAGAAGAATTGTCTGTTTGGCTGCTGTCCGTTGTCCCGCTTCTTGTCTCAGCAATTCTGCATGCAGCGGTCGGAAACAGCTCTGTTGTGTTTACAATTGTATTTATCCTGAATATCCTCTTCATATCCTGCGACTATTTCAGGAACAGGAAACTGGCAGGATATCCTCTTTACATTTATATTTCCGGACTCATTTTTGTACCCCTTTATATTTACTTCCGCACAATAAAGGACGGCCATCAGTACAAATTTCTTGCCGCCTGGCTGGTACTGTATATTCTGGATCTGGCCATTCTTCAGATGGCCATCTGAAAGTCCCGGTTCCTGCCTGCTGCTTTATTCAGACAGGCAGGAACCGGGAATCACAATCTCAGCGGTAAAAACGTCTTCCTCCGCCTGAAACCGGCAGAAGCCGCCCAGCTCTCCGGCAACTTTTTCTATCTGTTTTATCCCTATGCCATGAAAATCTTCCTCTTTTCGGCTTACAAAGCCGGATTCGTTCTTTTGGATCATTCCATCATAGCGATTTCTGATCTTAATTACCATATTGCCTAAAAATGGTTTCGTGTTTATTTGTATAAATCGTTTCTCTGTATCCTTTACGTACAAATTAGCCTCAATAGCATTATCCAGCAAATTTCCAAACAGCGTTGTGATCTGCTGTTCCTGCATACCGGCAATTTTTTCCCACCAGATATTGATTTCCACCTTTATATCTTTCTGGCGGGCAGATTCTATTTTCGATGTTAAAATAATATCCAAAACCGGATCGCCGGTTGAAATAAATGGCAGAGACTGATCCATTTCCCGCTGCAGCCCTCTCAGATATTCTCTCGCTTTTTTATATTCCCCGCATTGAATTAATCCGTCTACTACCTGACAGTGATTTCTGTAATCATGTTTCCATGCGCGGAAAATTTTCTGCATTTTCTGTGACTCTTCGTATACTTTCAAAATCCCTTCCTGATGCTGCTTTTCCGCGGCAAGGCGGTTTCTCTCCTCATAAATCTGCGCCAGCCTGTTTACCACATACAGTAAAAGAAAGACCATGACAATAATCAAAAATGTGACTGCGTCAGACAGCAAAACTTCCCTGGCAGACCCATTTTCATATGTCACCAGCATATAATCCGAAAGCAGGTCTGCCGCCGACAAAACGCAGAGCACAAATAAAATCAGTGCTGCCTGATACTGAAGCGGCAGATCAAATTTTTGCTTTTTCAGCCTGCACAGGCAGACCACCGCAAAAATACTGACCAGGACATATACCGCCATTGCCTGATATCTCAGCGTTCCAGATCTCAAAACCGCAAATACATCCCGAACCTGCAGCATTATCACAAACCGAAGTGCAAGTTTTTCTGATATGAGAGAAATAAACATCCGCCCGCTTGACCATAACAGTTTTTCTGATTTCGTTCCGCCAAAACAGAGAAACGCGCAGCCGATGTGCAGAAGCCATATGAGGACGATCTGAAGGGTTGAATCTAAATGGATAAAATTGCAGAAAGACATAGCAACTGCAAGCAGTACACATCCCATAATCTGCCATTTTCTTTTTTTCTCACATGACAAAGCATTGCGAAAAAATATGTATGACAAAAAAGCTTCTATGAAATTAACTCCTATTTCAATTACAAACATTTTTCTCTTCACCTTATTTTCTTTATTTCATGTATAAATCCATCTGTTTCATGCACAAAACATATACTGCCTCCCAATTTATGCTATGATACAATTATTATTTTTATATTTCTGGAGGTGCCAATATGAAAAAAATTACTAAATCCGTTCTTCAAAGCACTGTCAAAAAGACAGCTTCGATTTTGTCTGTTATTGCAATGTTTTTCGCAATATCTCCCTGCATTGGAAAAATCTATGAACCCAAAATTCCTGACTGCTTAAAAGAGCGCATAAAATAATTCCTCTAAATGAAAAACAGGAGCAGATATCTCTCAAAAACACTTCGATATCTGCTCCTATTCTTCTTCATATATTCTTGTCACAGCCTCCATAATTGCCAAGATCCGCTTTTTGTCTCCCACGGGAAGTTTGTCCAGCCGCTTATGCGATTCCAGCAGTCTTTCTTTATAACCGCAAACCAGATCTTCTCCAGCAGGTAATCTAAAGAAGCCCCCAGCGCATTGGCAATATTTACTGCCGTACTGAGACTCGGCAGTTTTATTCCCCTCTCAATACTCGAAATATACACAGGACTCAATCCTACTGAATCTGCCAGTTTTTCCTGCGTCCATTTTTTCTCTATACGTTTTTCCTGAATTCTCATTCCAAGCTGCTTTTTGTGCACTTCTGTTTTCATGCCTTCCACTCTTTTAGTATTATTAAGATACTAATAGTATAAAAGCAAATTGTGCTTCGCTCCAGAATTTAATAGTATCAGATTAAATCTGTGAGATTTAGTCTTCCCAATTGTGCGCAAATTTTTTCATAAATCTTTCCTCTGCTTATAATCTCGGAAAAACCGGCTCTGAATTTTACCGGTTCCCGTTGATTTTTTCACTCGTTCTGTGCACAATAAGAGTAGGGAATTCCCTACTTTCCATATTTCAGAAAGGTGGTGCAAAATCATGTTAGCAAATGCGTTTGTGGATAATGCCAAAGTCATGGCAAAAGGGCAAATCACAATCCCAAAGGATGTCCGTGATGTTCTTGGTGTGTCAAGCGGTGATCGGGTCACTTTCATCGTTGAGGGAAACACTGTCCGCATTGTCAATTCTGCTGTTTACGCTATGCAGATGCTTCAGCAGGAAATGGCCAGAGAAGCAGAACGCACCGGCCTGACCTCGGAAGATGATGTTATGGCGTTCGTCAAGGAATTGAGAAGTGAGGACGAAAAAGGATAAGAATTCTGATTGATACCAATGTCCTTATTTCTGCCACATTGCGTGCAAACGCAACTCCTTATCAAACGTATGAGAAAGCGGTCTCTTACCCGAATCACGGCTTGATTTGTGAACCGAATGTGGATGAAATGAAGCGGATATTCGATTCCCGTCCCGACAGAGAAAGATATGACCGAAACACAAATCAGAGATGTCAATGACCACTCTATGGCAAAGATGTCACTCGGAAAGGTATGCCATCTGCCGCAGTATTCGGCTTATTGGCCCGATTTGAAAAAGAGAATTTTCAAAAAGGCGAATTTAATAGGGCGAAATGTGTGCAGGTTAAAGGAGTTATGCCAAAAAGTGGCATAACTCCTTTGGGACATCGCCCGGCAAAGCCGGGCGAAATAATTGTTTCAAAAAAGAATGCAAACATTAATCAAATGGATTTTCATTATAAATATCACATTTAACATCAGATGCTGCTATGTAAATACCTTCATCACAATTCTCCATATTAATTCTAAAAAGGTATTTACCTTGCTCTATTTTGTACCTTTTATTAAATTCGATAAATTCTGATGGTTTCGCCAAGCGAATAAATTCCTTTGAGTGTTCCAACCCCCAAGTTAGTAATCCAGAAACTAAATATGGTTGGTTAAATTCAATAGAAATAGCAAAGTCATTTATGCCTCTATCAATTCGCCCTGCTACCTCTATTTTGATAAAACTCATCTCACATATTTCAAAATCCATCCATAAACAATTTTTTAAATAGCTATTGATTTTGCTTATTTCATTTTTAATTTCATCTAAACTCATTATCTCCTCCTAGTCCACTGAAATATGCGTTACTTCAGCACTATGTTCATTGTACAAGGGATTAGGTGTTCCGTTTTTATTAAATTCGATTAACTCCCTTTCGTGATACCACTTACCGTCACTTCCTAAATACTCTTTCCCTGAACCTTGTACTTTAGGGTCCGGATCTGGAACTTTTTGCCTGGATACGCGATATATACTATCCGCATCAGTATATTTACTATTCCCCTTATGAATTCGGACTTCATAATTATACTCTCCATCTGTCCATTTTTCTTTTAATCTCTTTGGCGTTTTTTCTAACCCTTGTCGCTCCAGAGCCTCGTCCAAGTAATCTCGAGGATTTTCAGTCGCACTCCTCCCCTTAATCTTCGCCTTTTCAGAAATACTGCAGCTGGAAGTCTTTCTCTTGTTTAACGCCTCATTTACTTTAAACGAAATTCCTCCTGCTATTCCACCCATTAACGCATCCATGGTAACTGCTTCAAAATCTAAGGATGGCGCAATAATATAATCATTTAAATTCGTGATAAATGTTTTCTCTGGCTCAAGATTAAGTTTGTAGTTATCTAAATCGAACGCATCATAGTTAAATCCATAATTCAGGGTATTATTATTGACTCTCGTCGCAATTCCGGATACCGCTGCAGTCGTTGCGCCAATTGCAAACGATTGACTAAACGTAGTTCCGGCAGTAACCCCCAGCGCCGCCAGTCCGCTTCCAACCAACGTTCCGGTTACGGTTCCTACCACGGCTCCAGTCGCACCGATTAATGTTGACTTTACTATTGCCCCGGCATCCCAGTCTTCTCCTGAGGTGGCCTGACTGATGACTTCTACAACCAATCCTGTTACTGCTCCTATCGCAGCAACTGCAAGAACTGAAGAAATTGTCAGCACAAAATGTCCGCTTGGATCCTTATAATATGGAAACTTCTCCTTAAAGTCGCAACCACCACTTGAAGTGGTGGTTGTGACTAGAATCGCAATGTGTACAGTTTAAAGATAGCATATCTAAAATGACACATAACTCTTCTGGATAAGCCATAAAAATATCAAAAGCTCTTATGCCCTATAATCTCCGCTCATTCGCAAATTCATGTCTATTCCAACAAAGTTCAAAGGAACCTATCGCCTCCGGGCAAAACTGCGGATTGCTTGTTTGAATTAACGTTATCAAGCGCTCACCTGTCAATATTCTCTCTCGCGCCCCCCTATTTAATCTCTCCAATATTTCTTGGCCTGACATTCTGTCCTTTTCATAAAATAAATCAAAATTTTCCATCACTAGTGCAAAACCACTTTCAAATGGGATTTCCAAGTAATGGCGCAAACAATCACTTAATGCGGACATATTTTCACCATAGTATTCCGGAAAATTACATGCTTTTTTTATTTTTTTATGAAATAGCCCGACAGTATCAATTTCCTTTAAGTCTATATTAACTATCTTATAACCTTTTTCATTCAGCCATTTCAAATCCTTTTCAAGTATATTGCGTTTATGATATAGAGATATTGCTCCATTTATTAATATTTCCCAGTCCACTCTGGCACAATTATTCTTATATCTTTCAAATGCTGCCATTATATTCTCTCCTCATAAATTTTATCGAATCTGATACCAGGTTTTATAATGATCTGGAGTATACCATACTGAACCATCTGAGCCCGTTACAATTCTTTCACCTCCTCGATTTTTCCCATATTGATATGGATTTATATCACATTCTTTATATGAAGCTACATTCTGATTCGGAATTTTGCTTTCTCCTCTCGCTGCATTTGGCTGATTTCTAAATGGATAATTACCATAATAATCTTCCAAATATCCTTCTGGATCTTTATCTATTTTTTCCAATGCATCTTTTGCTTTTTGTGGGATTTTAGAATCATTATCTCCTTCAGAATCTCCAGAATCTTCACCAGTTTCTTCCTGCTCTTCTTCTTTTTTATCCGCTTCTTCAAACAGCTGGAGTTCCGGAATATCTGTATCAAGATCGAAAGTATAAGTTTTGACATCCGGGTCTCCTAAAGCTTGAGTTCTAGGCACTATGATGCAGTGCGTGGAGTACAATGTCAGCTTTCATTTCAAGCGGACCGGGGCCAATTTAAGGCAAGAAAAACAGATTTATCAGATCAGCCGTTCCAATTAGTTGGCACCGGCCGCAAAAGCCGGGATTTATTTTCAAGTTGCCGGGAAACCGTGAATTACGCAGCATACAATTGATTGTGAAAAATGAGGGGGACTCTCTCTCATAAATGATATGTTCTTGACACCAAGGTCATAATTTGAGCTCCCTCATTAAGATCAATTATTATTTTTCTGCATTATTCACTTGTTCTTTAGCAATCAATTCATTCATCTTAGGAATTCCCTTTTCCAATGTAAGATTTAACAAGAACTTCAGTTGATCTCTAAAACTTTCCTCAGAATCAAACCGATATCCTGCTATCTCTTTCCGCATATCTCCGTTTGGATCAATTTCACCTATTTTAAATCCTTGCTTTTCGATTTCTGGCTGCACAATTTCTGCTATATTTTTCCGCGCCATCTTTAGTAACCTTCGTCCCTGCATTGCATTAAATCTCCTTTTAGTAAGTTTTTTTTTACTGTAATAGCATGATTGCAATTTGTTTGAGATGCAAAATGCGTTGATATAGTGATTTATTTCCCTCTATTAGCAATTCTCTCCATTTTTTCTATCCCTTTT
>DWWL01000085.1 GCA_019119775.1 Candidatus Lachnoclostridium pullistercoris
TTCTTCCTCTGCGCCGGCGGGGTCATACACCACGTACTGGTTCTTTCCTTTCCGCTTCGCCTCGTAAAGCGCCTGATCCGCCTTGTCAAGCAGCGTGCGGAAATCCAGCCCATCCTCCGGATAGTAGGAGGCCCCAATGCTGGACGTAATGTAGATCGTGATCTTTTCACTGCGGTACGGCTCGCGGAAGATCTCCTCCAGCTGTTCCAGCTTGCTCTTTAAAACCTCCCGGCTCACGGAGCTGACAAAGATCACATACTCATCTCCGCCGTATCTGGCCACCACATCCGTTCTCCGGAATACTCCCAGGATCTTCTGGGCAATAAAGCGCAGGATCTCATCTCCCACCAGATGGCCGTACTTGTCATTGATCTCCTTGAAATTATCCACGTCAATGAAAATCAGCGCGCCGCGGTCCAGAGCCGCTCCGTCCAGCTGACGGCCCACCCAGCGTTCAAAGAAGGAGCGGTTGTAAAGCCCGGTCAGCACGTCCCGGTCCGCCTTTTCCTTCCATCTGTCCAGCTCCGCGCGCCATTCTTCCATATTGCTGAGCACGCCGGTGATCACGCTGCTGCCGCCGTCAGAGGAGCCGCTGTCCCGGTTGATATAGAGCTCCAGCCACTCATACCGGTCGGTTCCCACCGAAAACCTCAGAGTATTCTCCACCCAGTCAGAACCGCTTCTCTCCGCGTTCAGCATGTGCAGGAACGTCTCCCGGTCATCCTCGTGGACAAATCCGGAATCCGCAAACCACTGGGCCGCATGGCTGATGGCGTACTGGTTCTTCTGCGCCGGTGAGAACAGGGCCGAAAAAATCACCCGGTCCTCCTTCGGGAAATACAGAAACGTCATGATCTCCTTCGGCGGCTCTTCCTCGCTCTGCATCTGCTCCGCCTGGGTCTCCGCCGTCAGCTGATCGCTGGAGATCCCCACATTTCCCAGGCTCTTTCCCTGATAAACCTCTTTCTCAAACTCCTCCACCGGCATAGGCTCGTAAAACACAAATCCCTGGATCGTGTCGCAGACTGACTGGCGCAGATATTCTGCCTGGGACGTGCTGTCGATTCCCTCCGCCACCGTGCTGATGTGGAGCTGCTCCGCCAGCCGCAGGATCGTTTCCACGATGTTCCTGCCCCTCTGGTTATTATTTTTCCCCACAAAAAAGCTGCGGTCCAGCTTGATCACGTCCACGTTCAGGTCGTTTAACAGGCCGAGGGACGAATATCCCGTTCCGAAATCGTCCAGAGAACAGGTAAATCCCGCCTCGTGGATCTGGTCAATGATGGCCCGGGCCTTTTCCGGATTTTCCAGAAAAATGCTCTCCGTCAGCTCCAGCTCGATGAAACGGCACTCCACCTGCTCGTAGCCGCACACGCTGGCGCAGCTGCGGATGAAATTGGCATTTTCAAAATTCTGCCGGGAAATGTTGACGGAGATCCGGCAGAGCTCCCTTCCCTCCTGTTTCCAGCGCCTTAAGATCCGGCACACCTCCGTAAACACAAAGGAATCCATGCGGCTGATCCGCCGGTATTTCTCAAACACAGGCACAAACATGGCCGGAGAGAGCATTCCCTTCTGGGGATGATTCCAGCGGACCAAGGCCTCCGCCCCATCCACCTTCATCTTCTCCAGATTTACCTTCGGCTGAAGATAAACCTGGAATTCCCGGTTTTCCAGCCCCTTCTCCAGGCCGTCCACCAGCTCCTTCTCCTCCCGCATGGCCTGGCCGTATTTCCGGTCATAGAACATGCACTGGCCGGCGGCATTTCTCCGCAGGCTCTTTCTGGCAATGTTGGCTTTCTCCTCCATTCCCGTCACATCCGTCTCTCCCGGCTCCGGCACGTAGGCGCCAAACCTCAGTTCCAGATAATAGCGGTCCTGGCGCTTTTCATTGTAGCTGTTAATCGCGCCGCCCAGTCCCCGCAGCCGCCAGCCCGCGTCCTCCTCCTTCTGCCTCATCAGAAGCATGTAGAAAACGTCCGCGTTTCCCCTGGCCAGCAGCTCATTGTTCCGGAGTCTGCTCTTGATCGTCCGGTATATATAGGCGAGAGTCCGGTCGCCCTCCTCTCTGCCGTAGACGTCATTGATCATCTTGAAATCCTGCACATCCATGGAAACCAGCATGTAGCCGTCCGGATCCTCCCGAATCGCCGCCTCCGCGTCCAGAAGAAACCGCTTCAGGTTCCTTCCGCCCGTGACCGGGTCCACAAAGGCCAGGCTCTCCAGCTGCTTCTGATACTTTCTCTGGCGGATCATAACCGTACAGTTCATGAGCACGATCAGGCACACCGCCAAAATATAATTCCACCTGGCTACCGCCGTCACCGCGGCCGCCAGCCCGCAGAAAGCCAGTAAAATGACACCCCATCTTACATTCTTTTTCACTCCTGCTACCCACCTTGTTCTGATATTTACGGCGGACTCTTTTTGCCGCCGCCGGGCGCCTTACTCGCCGCCCGCCTGCTGTCCGTCTCCGGCGTCTGTCCACTGTCTGTCCCCAACGTCCGTCTGCTGTCCGTCTCCAGCGTCCGTCTGCTGTTCGTCACCAGCATCTGCCTGCTGTCCGTCTACTGTCCGTCTCCGGCATCCGTCAACTGTCCGTCACCAGCGGCCGCCTGCTGTCCGTCTCCGGTGTCCGTCTCCGCCCCATCATCCGCGGCAGAAACCTCCGGCTCACTTTCCGTCTCCCCGGTTCCGTCTTCGTCCTCCGTCACTTCATAGGCGTACATAATCGTCCTGGCGTCGTCAAATTCATAGCTGCAGGTCACAAAGGAAAACAGCCGCTCCACCTCCTGCTCCGGCTGGATATAAGCGCTGGAACCTTTGGTCATCTCCGCCACATAAGCCTGGAACGTCTCCTCGTCGTCAAACTTTGTCATTCTCCGGATCCCGTCGGATGTGGTGTAAAGACAGGAAAACGGGCGCAGCCGGATCTCCCGGTCCGGGAGATAGATATAAGCCTCCTGGTGCTCCTCCATAAAATCCTGCTCACGGAACTTCATGATGTCCTTAAACATGGTGCCGTTCCTCATGTGATGGCCGTAGAGCACATTGTGGAGGTCTGAGAAATCCCCCTCGTTATCGCAGTCCAGATAGATCGAGCCGGAAGCTGTCCGGTTTCCCTCAATATCCGTGTACAGATAGGTGTCGTTGCTCTCCGGATCGTGGAGGATCGGGTAGTCTATCACCGTCCCCGGAATGGTGAGCCAGCCCACCACATCCTCATTGATCGCCCACAGCTCCTCAAAATTGATCGGAGAAACGTACTCTGCCTCGGTTTCCTCCTCTGCCGTCTCCGTCGTCTCCTCCACCTGGGACGCCAGTTCCTCATAGATCTTTTCCGACTGACTCTGCTTCATATAATCCCACAGCAGCATGCTCCCCGAAATCAGGATCAGAAGCACTGCCGCTCCGAGAATCACTTTTCTTCTGCCTTTCATAAATTCCTCCCTGTCTGTTCAGATTTCGCGCAGCCTGAAGCTGCCTGTCGCCCTGCCCGCTGGGAAGGCGTTCTCTTCCTCCATCATATCAGATTCTTCGCGAAAATGCACCGGTTTAGAGCCAGTTTTTCTCGATCTCTTCCGATTCTCATATTTTTTCATAAATCACGATCCCTTCCCGCTTAATGGACTCTAACAGCTCCGGCTGTACCTTCCTGCGCAGATCTACAATATCGTATTTTAATAGAGTCGATGTCTCTTCATCCACATCCAGGGCAAATCTGGCAAAATCTCCCCCTTCCGCCGCCAGATCCTCCCATTTTCTGCCTCTCTTTCCTACTGTTATGACAAATGCTCGAATCTATCATTTCTTAATTATCATAGTATAAATTACCATCATTTGCAATATTCTGCCATACAGGGAACTGCTGGAAAGTAAAGTGCGCCGTGAATCATTTTCTTCTGAAATTCTTCTCTTTATAGCGGAAAAGCCCGGCCCCGAGGGGCCGGACTCTCCGTTGACGCGGTATGCTATTGTCAATTATTTTCTTCCCTGCGCTTTGTCAGAGAGGCAAATGCCAGGAAGATACCCGCTAACAGCATAGTGATCGCGGTCTTGGACGACTGCTGTCCCGTCTTGGGAAGCGGTGCGAGCGGCACGTTGTCATCAAAGATCATCGTGCTGTCTCCGCTGCCATCGGGAAGAGGTGCCAACGGCACTTCAGGATCGGTAATCGTTACGCCAGGGCCACCAGTGGAAGGATTGTATGGATTCCCGCCACCGCTGCTGGAACCTCCGCCGCCGTTTCCACCACCACCGCTGCTGATACGGTAGAAGTGAGCGGTGAAGGTCTGGCTGCTGGTAAACGCTGCCGCCCTCAGGTCATCGTCTGTATTGTAGGTAGTTGTTCCGTTTGTCCAGTTGTCGAAGCGATAGCTGCCGACTGTACTGATGGTCACATCCACATTCGGCTTGATCGAAGTCGTCGTGTCGTACTCTCCGGTTTCGCCGTTTCTCGGGAAGGTTCTGACTTCTGTCACCATTCCGTCTACGGTTCCGTGATTTGCATCCTCGGTCACATAAGTGAACACGATCTGATAGATATCCGGAATTCCGTCAGGCTGGTTGGGATCGCCGCCGTCCACCGTGTCATTGAGCTTATCCTCGGCAAAGTAGGCCATAAAAGTGGTGTCCTCTGTGTAAACCTTCTCTCCCAGTAATCTCATTCCGCTGGTGTAATCCTTCTCGTCCTCCTGCCCCTGTACAGTCCAGTAATAGAACGCATAGTTCTCAGCAGGGCTGGCTATCGGGTCATGACCCTCAATGGCATTGGGACTGATGCCGGTAGGCTCGATGTACTCGCCGCTTTCCTTATCCTTAAAGGTATAAACCTCGCGGGTGGTTCCGGTCACCGTACCGGTGGTCTCATTTGCGCTGACATAGGTGAATACAATCTGGTACTTGTCGGGATGTCCATCCGGATGATCCGGTCCTTCCGGTCCTTCCGTATCCTTACTGTAGTATACAAACACATAATTGCTTTCATTATGCTCTGTCACCAGCAGGTCGGTAGCTCTGGTATACGCATACCCCGGAATCTCTACCTTTTCATCCTCGCCCTTAATATAAGAACCAAACGGAGCGGTCTTCACCGCCTGCGGCAGCAGCCCTTCATTGGTATCTTCATCAATATACTGTACCGTATACGTCTGCTCTGCCGCCCCTGTGAACATCACGATAAAGGTCTTCTTAGATTCCTGTCCTTCCTCAGCTCTGCTGAAAATCGTGTAGTTCAGAGGATTCGGACCAACCCACTTCAGGCTCTCCTGCGTGTAACCCGCGGCCGCCGTAGCTTCAGGAATATCATCTTCTGTCAGAGTATATTTTCCATTGACATCCCATTTTCCATCCGCTGTTCCATCATTTGTATAAGTGATGACCCTTTCCAGCTGAGTCTGAGGCGTTCCATTTTCATTGAAAGTACCATTGATTGCCGCGAAAACGATAATATCCTGATATTTATCGGGAACAGCGTCGCCGTTCTCATCCAGACTGTAGTACACTTTGATGACATTAGAGGATTCATCCGCAGTAATCGTCAGCGGATTTCCTTCTATCCAATCCAGCGCATACTGCTTTCCGTCATGCTCTACAATTTCGGCCTCGCTGATATCCAGAACATCATCAAATAAATACTTCTCAGTCTTCGTCCAGTCATCGTCCTTTTCACCGTCGAAATAGTACTCTACTCTTGCTTCAAATTCATCTGGTACAAAAGTGATCACAAAATGCTTATTGCCTTTAGCGGCAATTTCAGCATCATAGGGATTCGGTTCCCAGTTGCCGCCCCAGTAGCCTTCCGCCGGCGTTGCTCCAGGAATATCCGTTTGCTGCAGGCGATAAGTTCCACTTTCGGCCGGCTGTCCATCAGCGTCGCGCAGGGTAACTATCCTTTCCGTATAGGTTGTTCCCGTTTCGTCAAAGATTCCATTTACAGCTCCGAAGGTTACCACTGTCTGATACTTATCCGCTACTCCGTCCGGCTTGTCCGGATTCTTTTCACCAATCTCATCCAGAGAATAGATCACCTGAATCCAGATCACATCATCGGAATCACCGCCGGCAATTCCCTTAATGTCGCTGCCGTCTGTGCCAACCTTTGCGTAATGATGTCCGTCATTTCCATCCAGCTCGTCGTAAATGTATTCCGTCAGATCATAAGGATCTCCGTAGGTCACGGTTCCCTGCTGAGGATCTCTGATTTCTTCCTGATCTTCGTTGTAGTAGGAAACGTGCCAGACGCGGGATTGAGCCTTAAAGTTTGCCTTGATGGTCATAGGACCGGTCACTTCGATTCCGGCGGGCTGCTTATTTTCGGTCATTCCATCTGTACCAAAAGTCCAGTTTACGAAATCATAACCTGTCTTCGGCGCTGCCGAAATGCCTTCCGCCGCCGTATGGCCCATCGCTCCCTCACTGCCGGGCTCTGCGTAACCCATATCAGGATCGCCGCCTAAATAAAGCGTTACTATCTCTGTGGCAGACTCCTCATTCACGGCATTTACATAGCCTTTTCCATCTGTAATATAGGTCACTTCCACCTGATACTTATCCGGAATCTTGTCACTGTTCTGATCTTCAAAATAGTAGACTCTCACGTAAGTATCACTGGCAGGCATCACAAACTTTAAGGTCATATACTTGTAGTTATTGTGGCCGTACACTGTCTCAGAATAGTCCGTCTGAAGAACAAAGTAATCTAACGTAAATCCCTCTTTGTCTCTTGGTGAAACCGCAATGGGATTTCCAGCCTGTACAGCGTCAGAATACTCCTGGAATACCTCAGCTTTATTGCCTTCTTTATCCAGATATACATGTTCTACCAGAAGTTCATATGCGTTCTGCTTAAAGTTGGCAGTAAACGTTGTGTCTCCCGTCACTGGAATACCCGCTACAGAGGAATAGCTCTCTGCACTGTCACTCTGTTTCCAGTTCGCAAACGCATATCCAGGTTTGGCAGTAGCCTCGATACCCTCCGCTCTGGTAAAGCCCTTTGCAGTCGAATCTTCAGGAAGTGCGTATCCGTCTTTCGGATTTCCATTCTTATACAGGGTAACGATCTCTGTCACACTCTTTTTTTGATCAGAAGTCACATAGCCGTTGCCGTCGGTAGTATATGTCACCGTTACCTGATACTTGTCCGGGATGCCGTCCGGCTGGTCGGGATTTTCTTCACCCTTGACATCGCGGCTGTAATATACCTTTAATACCAGGCTGCCGTCGCCTTTGACTGTTCCGGAAAGAATATTATCTGGGTGCTGTGGATCAAACGCCACTCCTTCAAAATCCTTTCTCAGTTCTGCCTTAACTTCATCTCCTGTTTTTCCTTGTAACGGCTCCTCGATTGCTTTCTTATAGTGTCCATTAGAGTCTTCTACCCAATGCTGTACCTTATATTTGGTATCACTATTTGCCTCAAACCAGCCTTTAAGCAGCACATCACTATCAGGCATGGTAAAACTCTCCGGATAAGTATCTTCCTGACCCTTCAAGCCCTCTGCCACATACCAGCCTTTGAAAGTATAGCCAGGTAACTCGATAGGACTTGCTACTGTTACCGTTTCCTTATATTTGTGGACACTAGGAGCTGGGACAAAAGCTTCTGCTCCATCTGGAATTACAGCAGAATCCTGCAATTCATACTTAACAGTATGCCGATTTCTATTATAATACCACTTTAAAACTAAAGGTTCTTCTCCAGCTAAAAGCTGTCCTTCCAGGACTGAATCCTTATTAGTCGGATCAAACGTATAGCCTGTGATCTTTGTTGGCAGTACACTATTTTTTCCAGTTACAATCCATTCGCCAGCATCTCCAAAACTATTCGTTCGACTATAAAGCTCATACCCGCCATCTAAAGTTTCTACATATTTTTCTTTAAAATACTCAACTTTGGTTCTCTCAAACTTCGCATAGTAGCTGGCGTTCTCCCATCCGGTGACAGGTTCTCCAGGCATAAAAATTTCATCGGTGGAAACAGGATTGCCCTTAGCATCCTTGTTGTCATACCAGCCGACAAACTTCCAGCCTGTTTCAGCCGCAGCCGTTGAGCCCTGCGGTTCTCCAGTCTCAGCATCAAAAGTTTCGCTCGTGGGCTTTACCTCTCCGCCTTCCAGCGCAGTGTAAGTGATCGTGACTTCCTTCTTCCACTGAGCTTCAAAGATCAGATTTCCGTAGCTTCCCTCGTCGATCACCGGCAGCATCGGATTATGAGCAGTTGAATCTTCTGCAACTTTCCCTTCAACCAGTTCCCATCCGGCAAAGGTATATCCATCTCTTGTGGGCGGCAAAATGGTGATCGATTCATTCTTCAAATCAGAAGGCTTATAGCTCGTCGGATTGGAAAAATTGTTCGTTCCGCCATTCAGGTCATACGCAATATCATACTCGGCCAGTTGCAGCGGGAATGTGACAACATTCTCTCCTCTGGTCAGTACAACCCTCTGCGCGGAAGTTCCGTCGATCTCGTAACCCTTAGATAAGGTTTCAGAATTCAGTTTTGCATAAACTGTGATAACGTTTTCCTGTACTGTTTTCTGACCATCTGTCTGGATCACAGTCCCTTCATATACATACTGAACAGTATAGCTGAATTCTGTCGCTTCATCATAGACAAAGATAATATTATGCGTTTCTCCAGGAGTCAGCGTTATCGTCTGGCTTATCTGAGCAGGCACATAACCGGCATATGCCTCCGGCATTTGATCTGCGCTCAGCGCCCTTTCCTGCACAGTAGCATTTACCTTTCCGGTTTTTTCAACTGGCTTTACGATATTTTCTCCCGCTGTCGTCTGATGATAAACCGTATAGTGGATCGTCGTTGACGGAATCCACTTTGCGTAAACTGTAATGTCCGCCGTGATCTGGCTCATCTGATCAAACGGAATCTCTCCGCTGCCAGTTCTTACATACCAGCCGTCAAAGATATAGCCTTCTTTGGACGGATATTCCGGCATATTCTCTACCGTTTTTCCGCTCTCTACCTTTTCAGAACGATATATCTCTTCAGAACCTTCCGCTTCTTTAAAGGTTACCGTAAAGATCTCGCCCTGACGCTTGGCGTAAAGCACAAGACCTTTGGGCATCGTGTTATCACCAGCATATGGGGTTTCAAACTCCGGATCGATGTACCATCCGACAAACGTTCCATTTACGTCGCCTCCCGGAAGTCCCTCCATGTTAGTATATTCGCTGATATCACTTCCATAAGGTACCGCATAGCCTTTCTGCAAATTGCCATCTACCAGCGACAGAGTATACTCCTCAGGTATATAGTAGAATTTAGTGTCGCCCTGCGGAAATGAAACACTGTCGTGTCTGTTCTGCTCTCCATTCCACCATTCGTCGATGTTGCTTCCAAATCTCTCATATCCGTCAATCGGGAAGAACTCTTCATCATAGGTTGCGTTTGTACCAGGTTCAACTTTCAATACTACATGGTATTTTTGTGTGAACATCCGGCCTCTAAATTCAATATCTCCTTCCGGATCTTCCACATAATAGTACAGGTCATATCTGATGTTTCCATTGTTTCCAGTCGTCAGATACTTGTCCTCGCCAGGCATCTTCTCCTGAAAACCGGTATACTGATCACCAGGCCAGCTTTTATCCCAAAGCCAGTTCTGACCTTCCCATGGAGTTCCCGGGCCTACAGCAGCCAGCCACTGATCGCTGATGTCCTGCTCATACTTGGCCGTAATAGACAGATCCGGTTTCACATCATAGCATCCGTTTTCGTCGGAGTGGGTGTGCTCTTTCTTTCCACACAGCCATTTTCCCCACCACCAACCACATGACAATAGGCTATGCTTATGCTCTTCTTTATCACATATCAGCGTCTTTCCCGTATCGCCAAACGTTATCGTGTACTCATTCCGGCTGTATTTTACCGTGATGACCGTACTGCCGTCTGCGCTGACCACCGCACTGTCTGAACTTTCAAAGGTGAAATGCTGAGTATCAAAGCCTTCCGGTTTCCTGGAATCTTTCGTCGCCTGAACTGTCTCCCCCGCCTTGGCCCTGTCTGTTACCGTGCCGACATAAGAGTATCCGTCGTCGTTGGCATTTTCTGTCAAATAGACCATACGATAATCTACCATATCGCCCGTCCATTTTGCATACACCATCGTCGGGTCTTTCTCCAAAGCAACTGCATGAACTCTGTTCGTTAAGCCCTCATCCTCATACCATCCGTCAAATTGATATCCCTGTCTCGTCGGTTCTTTTTCATCCAAAGTGATTTCCGAACCATATTTTGCCTGCTCCGAAGGAATATAGGATCCGCCATTAGTATTGTACAGCAGCGTATATACATTTCTGTCATACTTCACCTGAACAACCGTGCCTTTAGCCTGAATCACCTGCTGCTCTACGGTCTGCGCAGTAAATCCCTCTTTTGTCTCCGGTATGACATCTGTCAGAGAACCAACTTCACCAGATTCAGTATCCGTTTCTTCTGCGGCCAGAGTATAATCATCGTCCTCCACATTTTGATAATAATATTCTACCAAATAAGAAACTGTCTGAGGCGTATAAGTTACATTGATAACGGCTTCTGTTTCATCCGCAGCAAAAGTTGCTGTCAGAATGTTATCTTCAATAGTTCCATTATCTGTCGATGCTGTATATCCCTCGGGAATCGAAAGATCATACTTTAACTGATACTGGCCTGAAGATTCTTTTTTATCAATTGCCACAATGGCTGGATCTCCCATGGGGATTCCGTAGGAATCAGAAAACTGAATCGTCACTACGATGCCATCTTCCGGCTTGATTACCACCGTATCCAAATCTCCGATGTAAACAGACATGGGTGAAATGCCGAAATCATCAGCCGATTCTTCCACAATTCTCCATCCATCTTTAACCTGGTAATTTAGAGTAATCTCTGCAGATCTTTCTTCCGAAAAATCTTCCGTGCTGATAACCGGTGCAGTCTCAGCAAATTCCATACCTTCTTTTACATATTCATTCTGCGCTGTGTCGTAAGAGCCATCGGAAAAATCTTCCTCTGAAAGGTAAACGGTTTCTGTCGCTCCCCAGATACCCGCTTCGTCCTCCAGAATATGGTTAATGGTTAATTCATAACTATTCTCCGTCTCTGCCATCACCACATCAATATTCTGCTCCTCAGTCACGCCGTACACTGCGTACCATGCGGTCTGAGAGCCGTCCTCATTGTCAGTGATGGTGTCAGCAGTCAGCTTCTCACCGTTTGCCAGCACTGTCTCCACTGCGTAGCCAATCTGGTTCTTCACGCCGAAGTAAAGATCTTCGCCGTCTTCCACACCACGGGCACCGTCAATGATTCTTGCGGAGCCTTCGGGAGTGATGGAATATTCCACTTTCCAGCCTTCCACATCCTCAAGCGCATGCAGCATATTCAAAGTAGAAGTATAAATCTTACCTGTGCCGCTCCAGCCGATACCAACCAGGTCACTGGAATCCGGCTTCGGCGCGCTCTCGATCTCGTCAGCGGTTGCCACCGGATCTTCTGCGGGAGCTGCCGGGGTTTCTGCAGGTGCAGTTGTCTCGGGAGTCTCTGTGGTCTCTTCCACAGGAGTTGTCTCCTCTGCCGGCTGGGACTCTTCGGGAGTGGTTGCGGGATCGCTTTCCTCAGGCAGGTTGCCCTCGTCCACCAATCCTTCGTTGCTCTCCTCGGGAGCTGTTGTCTCCGGCTCATCGGGAGTCTCCTCCTCCGGCATCTCAGATGGGGTTGCCACCTCGTCTCCGGGGGCTGCCACCAGAGCTGCCTCGTTGCGGCTCATGGAAACCTTCAGCTCAGAATCCGTTGCCAGGGGATCTTCCTCTGCGGGAGCCGTTGTCTCCTCGGCGGGAGCTTCCGTCGTCTCCTCCGCAGGCACCTCTGTCTCGGGAACTGTCGTCTCAGGAATCTCTGCAGGTTCCTCAGTCTCAGGCTGATCCGGAATCACATTGACTTCTTCCTCGCCGTAAACGCTCTCATAGCTTCTGACGTTGACCCAGTCTGTCTTCTTGGTTTTCTCTTCTCCGTCTTTCGTGTAGTTGATGAGGGAACGGAAACGAACCGTTTCATCGCTGTTGTTTATGTACAGGAAGATGACCTCTTCGTCACCAGTCACTGCGTACATGTCGTCCGCGTCTTCCGGCAGACGTACAAATACGCGCATATCCGCGTCAACATCTCCTCCTTCCATTTCTGGATAGGCCTCGTACAGCTTTCCTTCTCCAAAGAGGAAGCCCTCAAAATCCTCAACCTTTCCGTTGGTGAAATTGAGATCGTCCGGCGTAACCACATTTTCCGATGAAATCGCATCTTCTATGGCTGTCACCAGATCTGAGCCCCGCATCTCGAATGAGACGTCCGTCGAAGAACCTGCCGCGTAGGCCGTACTGAGATCTGAACCTATATTGGTGCAGACCATGGCCGCTGCCAGCAGGAACGACGTCAGACGCTTCGGCGAGAACAGCTTGTGCTTTCTCGCTCTGGACCTTCCACGCCCTTCCATACTACTCTCTCTCCTTTCCTTTTCCAAATGAATTCAGCGGTCCATTTGTTTAATTCAGGCAAAAAACCCATACTTTTTCTGCCTTTTCCCACTATAGCACAGTCAGTATTACGTATTCGGTTACGTGGAAAGCCTTTATTCATTTTTTACAATTTTTTTATCAGGAAATTAATTCCAGCCTGACACCGTATTTAGACGCTCCCGTTTTATTTCTTACAAAATGTGGTATTTCTGCCAAAAATGTCATATTCTGTCCACTTTATTTCCGCGGACGGCAGGCCCGGAAGACTTACAGTCGTATCCATCCGGCACCGCAGCAGGAGTAAATTCCCCGCAGCAGGCTGCGACACTTTGGGCTTCTGACTTTTCCCTGCCGGAAAACAGAAAATTTTCCTCTAAACCGCACTCCCAGCGGAGAATATGTAACGGTTTCTTTACAAGACTTTTTGCAAAACTCGTTGCAGTCCAATAACGGGATATGCTATAATAGGATATACCCGGGAAAGAGCAAGAAAGGAGACATCATGATTACGTACACCCGATTATGGGAAACCATGAAAAAGAAAGGCATCACAAAGTATGCTCTGATCCATACCTACGGAGTCAGCTCCGGTCAGATTCAGCGCATCAGAGAAAATCGATATGTTTCTACCCACACCATTGAGCGTTTCTGCGAGATCCTGAATTGTCAGGTGCAGGACATTATGGAGTATTCGGAAGACGAGATTCTTCCGTGAGCAGGGAGAGCGGCGGAATTCCGCCGCTTTTTCATTTAACAGAAAGCGGCGTTTCCTGTTAAATAAAAAATCTCTGCGAAGTCCCGCTGAGGCAGGATATTTTATTTGTCTTAAAATTCCGCATATGATAGAATAATAGGCGAATCATCAAAATCATCAGGAGGATCTTATGCAGCTGGAAGAGCTTTGGGAAAAATACAGAGAATATGACTGTTTCAACCTCTCTGTTCTCCCCGAACATATTCTGAAACAGGGCGTCCGCGTCACCTATCCGCCGCGCTCTGTGATCCTAAACCGCGGGGAATTTCCCAAATATATTTATTTTATAGAGAGCGGCATCGCCCTTGGCACAAGGGATTATAACGATGGAAATAACTATTATTATTTTCAGATCGGCACGGAGAACGGCTGTCTCGGCCTATTGGAAGTCCTTTCCCATCAGCCTAAGGTCGTCGCCACAGTGGTCGCCGGCACTGAGGTGACTGTGCTGCGCATCAGTTCTGCCGTCATTTATGATTATATTATGAACAGTCCGGAAATGCTTTTCCGCTGTCTTCACATAGTCTCCAACGACCTGTACCAGCGGTCCGGCAGCGACGGGCTTCTCTATTACCGCCGCGGGATCGACCGGGTAAGGTACTATCTGGTACAGTACTGCAGCCTGCACGGCGAAGCCGGCCAGACCGTCCGCGTCAGCGCCGACTACCAGACCATCGCCAGCAATATCGGCGTCAGCGTCCGCACAGTGGTGCGCAGCATCCGCGCCTTAAAGGAACAGGAAGAAATTTCTTCCGTCCGGAAAAAGATCCTCATTTCTCCGGAACAGTACCAGACCATGCTGGAGGCTATCCTTCCTCTGCTCCACAGCTGACCGTCTCTTCCCGCAGCCGGTCAAGCTCTTCCTTCGTCGTCTCCGTCCCCATGACCCTCATGATCTCCTCATTCTTCATTCCCGCCCGGATCATCTTTTTCAGCATCCTTCCCCGTTCCTCCTTCACTCCCCGGTGGATTCCGCTCTTCATTCCCTGCTTCTTCCCTTCTTCCACCCATTTTGCTCTTCCCGCCTCGATGGCTTCTTCCCAGATCATTGCCTCCACCTGTGTCATGGTCAGCGCCTCCTTTATTTTTTCTCTCGTCTCTTCGTTAATAATCTTGTCTGTAAACGTCAGGATTCCTGCCAGAGCAAATGTCTGGCGGCTTTTGTCTTCTATTTTTCGGGCCAGGTTTACACTGGTTTCGATGGCCGCCTGCTTCCCGGCATCGCCCTTGTATGTGAGCGGCAGAAGGACTAAGTGCATCAGCGTCTCGTCAGAAATTTCTCCTGAAACAATCTCCTTTTCTGCCCGTCTCAGCCATTCACTGGAATTCACACCGGTGAGATAGGCCGGTTCAATCCGGATATCGCAGGCATGGCTGTGAAACACCGGAACCACCCTCTCTATATCTGCGGTGTAAAGGACCATCATCCGCAGGGACGGGACCGTCCCATCCTGAAGAGATTTCATAAAGCGCTCCAGTGTATGCAGGATGTAATATCCATATTTCAGGAAATTTTCTATTCTGAAAGAGCTCTCATAGTCAATGATGGCAATGCTGTTGTCCTCCAGCTGAAAGAGATTGTCCATCCTCAGCTCATTCGCTCTGACCGCCGGAAGATTGGTGGGCAGAAGTCTGGCCACTTTCAGCCTGGAGTTTAATCCGAGCAGAGAGAGGGATTTTCCTTCCATCTGATCCCCGAACATCTTTGCCACAATGTCTTTGTTCTGGTAGGCGATCCTGGTTTCCCGGTGTCTCTGTTTCGTGCTCCGCTTCATTCTCCTCCTTTCGCCTGCAGACTATCGGACAGAAAAACTCTGCTTCCCGGCAGGTACTTCCTGTGGGGGCACGCCGGCCGGCCGTCAGACTGACCGTCCAAACGTCCGGAGGAAAATATGCCTTTTTCATACCGGCTCGTCTTTTCCGATCTCTGCCAGGTCTTTTTGTTCTGTCAATCATGGAATTTCGATCCGGAATGATCAAATCCTCCCCCGCCGTCTGCAGACATCTGCCCTGCAGCACATCTTTGAATGCCGGGGATCTGACCTTCGCGGCAGCTGCCGGATGGACGCAGAAGCGCGTCTGCAGATTCGGTGCCCGCGAAAATAAAAGGATCCTGAGACTGCCGCAGATCATGCGGCTGAATTCTGTCCCGCTGAAGGGGACATTGAAAGAAATCTATAGTCTGATTATAGTATATTATCCGTTATTTGACAATTCTTTTTTTGCAGAAATATTCCTGCCGGAGCATAGAAAGATCCAGCCCCGGCGCATACTGAGCCGAAAGCTGGATCTTCTGTGTTCCTTATTTATATGTCATCCCTCATAGAGGAACTCCGCTCCATTGTCCGTGCGGCTGTCGCCGCCGATGAAAATCATGAATTTTCCAGGTTCTGCCAGAAACTCCATGTTCCGATCCCATATTTTCAGCAGTTCTTCTGTTATCTCAAACACGGCTTCTGCCTCTTCGCCCGGCTGAAGGTAAAGACATTTCACTCCCTTTAACTCCCGTCTCGGACGGACTGTGGTCGCCTTTTCGTCGTAAAGATACAGCTGCACCGCCTCTTTGGCTGCCGCAGAGCCCACATTTTTCACCGTCACAGCCGCTTTCAGGCTGCCTCCCGCCTTCATCCTGTCGGCGGAAAGGCGCACCGGAGAGTACTGAAATCTGCCGTAAGTCAGACCATATCCGAACGGATAGAGGGGTTCATTCGGCATGTCCAGATAGCGGCTGACAAATTTCTGCTCTGCTCCCGCCGGATCATAGGGGCGGCCGGTGGAATAATCGTTGTGATATACAGGAATCTGCGCGGCACTCCAGGGGAAGCTCATGGACACACGGCCGCCGGGAGATGTTTTCCCAAACAATACGTCCGCGATTCCTGCTCCGCCCATGGTTCCCGGCAAGAAAACGGCCAGAACAGCCTTTGAACAGGCGGAAACTTCCCGGAGATCCAGCGGACGGCCGGAGTAAACCACTGTCACCACATTGGGGTTGACGGCGGCAACCTGTCGGAGCAGCTCCATCTGATGATGGGGAATGGTAATGTCTCCGCGGCTGGCCGCCTCCCCGGACTGAAGAGTGTGCTCTCCCAGAGCCATCACCACCCCATCTGCCTCTTTCGCTGCTTGAAGGGCCTCTCTGATCCGCTCTTCCCGGTCCTCGCTCTCCCCAAACACCTCTTCCACTCCAAATCCCAGAACTCTGGTGTTTTCCAGAACGTCGCAGCCATGGCAGAATGACGCGTGCGCCCCCCAGCCGCCTTCCATCACGCCCCGGCGGAGGGTAACGGTATCCTCCCGGTTCTGGAAAATCGCCCAGGAACCGCAGGTATCCGTACTGTCCACGTAGGGACCGATGAAAGCCGTCTTCTTTTCTGGAGAAAGGGGAAGAATCTCATTTTCATTTTTTAATAAAATAGCTGACTCTGCCACAAGAGCGCGGGCCAGATCCCGGTGTTTCTCACAGAGCACCGTCCGCTTTTCCTGCTCCGGTCCGGCCCCGTGGAAAGGATCTTCAAACAGGCCCAGCTTATTTTTCAGGGTGAGGATCCGCCAGACGGCCTCGTCCACCAGCCGTTCTTCCACCTCTCCCGACTCCACCAGACCTTTCAGCTCTCTTGCATAGCACACGGACATCATATCAATGTCCACTCCCGCCTCGATGGCCAGTTTGGCCGCCTCTCTGGTGTCCTCAGCTGCTCCCTGTGCCACCAGCTCTCCCACTGCGGACCAGTCGGAGATGGTCACTCCCTCAAATCCCAGTTCTTTCCGCAGCAGCTCTCTCACAATCTTTTGTGAGGCTGTGCAGGGAACACCGTTTAAGGACTGAAATGCGGGCATCACGCAGGCCGTGCCGGCGCGGATCGCCGCTATCTTTGCCGGAAGGTGAAACTCTCTCAGCGTGTGTTCCGACAGCTCTGCATGGTTGTACTCCCTTCCCGCCACCGGCGCGCCGTAGCCCACAAAATGTTTGTCACAGGCGGCCAGTCGGCCGGGACGGCTTAAGTCCCCGTCATCCCCCTGATAGCCGCGGACGTACGCCTCCGCCATGCGGGCATCCAGCCAGGGAGATTCCCCGAAGGACTCCAGCACCCGGCCCCATCTGGGATCCCGCACCAGATCGGTCATGGGCGAAAATGTGACGTGAAGACCGGCTGACGACGCCTCCCCAGCGGCCATTTCCATCGCCTTCTTCACAAGTTCCGGGTGAAAGCTGGCTCCCAGAGCCAGGGGAATGGGAAATACAGTCTGATAACCATGGATCACATCCGCCATCATCAGAAGGGGAATGTGATGGGGATGCTGTTCCATGTACCGCTCCTGAATCTTCCTCAGCCGTTCTGCCCCGGCGATCCCCAGAATAGAACCCGCCAGACGGCAGTCAGAGAGCTCCAGGCCGGCATCGGCCGCCGGACCGGTGATCACCGCTCCCTCCTCCAGAAATCCTCCCGTCACCTGGACCATCTGTCCAACCTTCTCCTCCAGGCTCATGGAACGGAGCAGTTTTTTCAGTTCCTGTTCTGTCATGTGATCACGACCTCCTTCACACCCTTTTTCCGGGCAATTTCCTTCAATTCTTCCATCAGTTCGTCTGACGGCTCCGGCGTATCTGAAAAATTCTCCCGCACGCCGTATCTGCGGAACTTGATCAGTTTATAGCGGACCTCGGGATAGGGGGCGATGAGACCGGCTCCCAGCTCCACCGTCTTTCTGCTGTCCACGATTCCCGGGACCACCACCGTGCGGATCTCGTAGAGTTTTCCCCGCTCTGCAGTCAGACGGATATTGTCTGTCACCGGCCCCAGATCCCGGCCGGTCAGCCGCCTGTGATCCTCATCTGTCCCCGCTTTCAGATCGATCATGGTTTTATCCGTCACTGCCAGGAATTCTTCCTGTCCGGTCAGGGGAATCTGGCCGTTGGTGTCCATGTAGGTGGTCTTTCCCGCCGCCTTTACCAGACGGTAAAATTCTGTCAGAAACTCCAGATACAGGCCGCACTCCCCGCCGGAGGTGGTAATTCCGTCGATAAACGGGAAAAACGGCTTCACCTGGTCAAACAGTTCCTCCGGCGTCAGATTGCGGATCTTGGGGGATGCGCTGTTGGGGCAGATCCTGATGCAGGTGTCGCAGTTTACGCAGCGCTCAAAGTTATAAGACACCCGGCGGAGCCCATCCGGTGAAGACGGGCCGCCGGGGCTAACGCTGCCGGCTGGGCAAGCGTTTTTGCTCCTGGAGCCGTCTTCCTCCGCCCAGCTTAAGGCTCCGGCCGGGCAGGCGTCCACGCAGGCGCCGCAGCCGACGCACAGGCGGATCGTCTCAGGGTTGTGGCAGTACAGGCAGTCCTGGTTGCAGCCCTGGAGAAAGATCGCTGTCCGGTTGCCGAAGCCATCCACCGCCGAGAAGGGAATGATCTTATTGACCGGGGCCGTCAGAGCCGCCCCTGCCGCCGGTGTTTTCCGGGGAAAACGCGGCAAAGCTGTCTCCTCCGGCCGGCTCATTCTTCCCCACGCACCTTCCGGTCCAGAAGGTGGAGATTTTTATTGACCCCGGAGCCGTTGACCGTGGCCTCGTTGAGGGTCATCTCCTCCCGCTCAAATTTCTCCAGATCCGATTTTTTCACCAGATATCCCGTCACCCGCACCAGGTCGGAATTGCCGGAGTAGAAGGAAAGGTATCTTGCTCCGGAGGAGAAGGCTCCCTTTAAGATATCAAGCAGATATCTGGGGTTCTTCTTTACTGTGTCGTCGAAGGGGAAGAGCTCTCCGCAGCCGGCGTCGCAGTGGCGGTGCATCCGGATAAAGTTCATGATCTGATAGGGCAGCTCCGGCTCCTCCCCGATGGGGATCCGTCCGCCGGGGGTGGAATCCGTGTCCTCCATCACTCCCACCTGGGCGTGAAGGCCGTATTTTCCATATTTGGCCGGCCGCTTGTCCAGCTCCTCCTTCAGACGGTTCATGATCTGCTCGCCGAAGGCATCCGCCCGCTCTCCGTGCCCGAAGCGCTCCTTCTCATCCGTCAGGTTCAGCATCCGGTTCACGCACTCCGCCAGCCCCACAAAGCCGAACATGCCGATCATGTGGTCCCGGTCCTTCTTGATCAGTCCCTCCCGGTACAGGAAGGTATTCTCATAGAAATGGCAGAAATCCACAATAAACTCACACCGGCTGTCAATGGCGTCGCAGACCGCCGTCACCGCGTCGGGGATGACCCGGTTTAACAGATCCTCCGGGCTTTCTGCCAGCTCCGGCAGGCGGTTCATGTTTAAGCGCACCAGGGTCAGACCGCAGCCGCCGATGGGCAGCGTATTGTAGCAGCTCACCACCGCGTAATCGCCCATATCCCGGCGGTACAGCCTGTCATTGGCAAAGCTGGGCTTGGCAGCCGCCATGGCCGTGTCCAGAGCCGCCATCATATAGTCATCCGGGGTGTCCTCCCGCCACATCAGAGTCATGTTGGGGCAGGGACGTCCCATTTCCTTCGTCAGTTTGAGAATGATCCTTCCCGCCTTCGTGTCCTTCCCGCTCAGATCCGCGTGGCAGAAGGCATTGGAAATGGTGCGGTCCACATGGACCAGCAGAAAGCGGATGGCTTTCTCCGCCTCCGCCTCATCCTTCACATAAGGCTCCAGCAGTTCATCCAGGCAGCCGATGTACACCGGCAGGCCGCCGTCGTCGGGAATATTGTGGTAGAGGCACAGAAGATTTCCCACCGCGTCCCAGATGTCCTTCGGCGGCTCCAGCATGAGAAATTCGCTTCCCTGCTTTAAAAACAGCTCATAGTCCGGCAGGCAGTACCGGGTCCGGTAGGGGGATTTTCCCTCAAACATGTCCATCATGGCCCCGTTTGCGAAATATTCCTTTGATTTCTCCGTGTACTGGACTAACTCCACGGAATTTTCCGCGATTTTCGCCATATCCTTCAGTCTCTGGTTAAATGTCACCTTCGGGTTGGTGATGGTGTAGATAATGTCCTGTGTCATATCGTTGGTTGGCATATACGGTTAAACCTCCTGTAAAATATAAAATGTTTCCGTGATATGAGAAGAAAAAGGCCCGCACAAGATCCGGCGTGCAGGCCCTTTCCATCGTTTCTGTCTGATTTACGAATTTTTCAGCCTCCGGTAGGTCCGGATGGAGAAAATGGCCAGGCCCGCCAGAGTCGCGCAGTAGGGGATGGTTCTCACCAGATCCGACGGCCAGCCCAGGGTCGCCACTGCGTTGGAGAGGGCGTCCGCCACGCCGAATAACAGCGAGGTGGCCGCAGTTCCCAGAGGATGCTGCTGCCCCATGGCCTCCGCCGCCAGGGCAATCCAGCCGCGGCCGCTGACCATGTCTCTGGAAAACCAGGACACATAGCCCATGGACATGAACGCGCCGCCGAAGCCGCACATCACGCCGCTTAAGATCAGGGCGATCGCCTGGGTCTTTTCCACGCTGATTCCCACGGAATCAGCCGCCTCCCGCTTCTCTCCCACCGCCCGGATGTGCCAGCCGAGGGAGGTCCTGTTTAACAGGAAAAAGGTGAAAATCACCGCCGCCACCGCCACGTAGGTGAGGACGTTGTGGCCGGATATGGCCGGTCCGATCACCGGGATATCCTGAATCAGCGGAATATTTATGTTCGGCAGCACCTTGCTGGCCAGAGAAACGCTGGTGCCTTTGTCATGAGCCGCCAGATAGAGGAAAAAGATGGTTCCGCCGCTGGCCAGGCTGTTGATGGCGATGCCGCCCAGAATAATGTTTGTCTTGTAATACAGGGTGAAAAACGCCAGCACGGACGCCGCCAGCACTGCAAAAAACAGGGCAAACACCAGTCCCATAAGCGCGCTCTCAAACAGGTAGCTGAAGAACATTCCCGCAAACGCGGCAATGAGCATCATTCCCTCCAGCGCGATGTTGGGGACTCCGGCTACATCCGAGATCACCGCTCCCATCGCTGCAAAGAGAAGGGGGGTCGTCACCCGGAAGATGGAGTAGAAAAAGTCTGTGGTAAAGATCAAATCTGCCAGTGCCTTCATCACTTCGCCTCCTTCTCAATCCAGTTCTGTCTGTATTTATGGAGAAAACGCTCCGCAGAGATCAGCAGGATGATGATACTCTGAAGAATCGCGATCATTTCCGTAGGTACGTCTGAGGTGCGGTTTACCAGGTCGGCGCCCACCCGCAGATAGCTGACAAAGAACGCAGCTCCGATCACGCCGATGGGGTGGTTGCCCGCCAGCATGGCGATCATGGCTCCGTCAAAGCCGTATCCGGGAAGAGCCGTCCACTCAAATCTCCGGTGCATTCCCAGACACTCGATGATGCCGCCCATTCCGGCGATGGCTCCCGCCACCACGTGGACGATGATGATCACCTTTGTCACATTGATTCCCGAATAGCTGGCAAACTTTCCGTTGTTTCCCACCATGCGGATCTCATAGCCCCATTTGCTCTTGAACATGAACACGTAAACCGCGTATGCGCAGGCCAGGGCGATGAGAAAGCCCACATGGACTCTCGTGCCGGAGATGATGTTTCCCAAAAGGGCGTTGGAGCGGTACTGGTAGGACACCAGAGAGGCTACCGTAGGATCACGCATCATATTATTTAACAGGTAAAGTCCCACACCCAGGAGGATGTTGTTCATCATCAGAGACGTTACCATCTCGCTGGCGCCGTATTTCGCCTTCAGAACGCCCGGAACCAGCATGACGATGATGCCGGTAATAGCTCCCGCCACGATGCAGACGATGGGGAAAACAACCGGCGGCAGCTGGGGCCAGATAGCCACGATAGAGCCGGTAATACCGGCGATAAAGAAGATTCCCTCTCCTCCCAGGTTAAACAGGCTGGCCTTGAACATGATCGCCATGGCCAGACCGGAAAAGATCAGGGGGACTGCCGTCTCCACAATGTTTCCCAGGTACCGTTTGGTGGAAAACGGGCGCAGAAGGAATATTTTAATGGATTCCACCGGCTGGTCGCTCACCAGCACAATGATCACGAAAGCCACCAGGATTGCTACCAGCATGGCCACCGCCGTTCTTATAATGGTAAAGGAACGTTCTCTGCTCATCCTCTCGCCCTCCTTATCTGTTCCTCGCTGTGGCGCTCAAGTCCCAGCATGTAAAGGCCCAGCTTCTCCTCATTTAAGCCTTCCGTGTTGTCAAAATAAGCCACGATCTCGCCCTCGTACATGACGGCGATCACGTCAGAAAGCTTTAAAGCCTCGCTTAAGTCTGCCGACACCAGCAGAATGGCGCAGCCCTCATTTCTCAGCTCCATGAGCTTTTTGTGGATGATGTGGGCGGCGCCCACGTCCACGCCTCTGGTAGGCTGCTCGGCGATGAGCACCTCCGGGTCATGGCTGCACTCCCTGGCCACCACCACCTTCTGCATGTTTCCGCCGGAAAGCATTCCCACGTTCTGCTTGTTCCCGGAACAGCGGATCTCATATTCTTTTATGTTTTCATCCGCAAAGGCTTCGATCTTTTTGTAATCCAGCAGTCCGCCGCGGCAGAATTCCGGGGTGGCATACCGGTTGGAAACCATATTTTCCGCGATGGACTCCGCGCCGGCGATTCCCTGTTCCATACGGTCCTCCGGGACATAGCCGAACTGCATTTTCCGGATCTCCTGAATGGACATCTTCTTCACGCTCTTTCCGTTCAGACGGATATCTCCTTCCCGGACGGCCCGCTTTCTGGTCATCAGATCCACCAGCTCCACCTGTCCGTTGCCCTGCACGCCGGCGATGCCGAAGATCATGCCGCCGCGGACGCCGAAGCTGACATTTTTCAGCACCTGCACCCGGTTGCGGTCCGTGTAGGAGAGATCTTCCACCTCAATGCGCAGATCTCCCGGCTTCGGGACTGATTTTTCAATGGAAGTGTCCATCTCGCAGCCCATAATCAGGTTGGAGATCTCCTGCTCCGTCACATCCTCCGTGCGGTAGCAGCCCACAGACTGGCTGGAGCGCATGACCGTGATCCGGTCGGAAATCTTCTTGATCTCCGGGATCTTGTGGGAGATGAATACGATGGTGTGGCCCTGCTCTTTCAAATGGATCAGCTCTTCAAACAGCTGGTCCGTCTCCTGAGGAGCCAAAACGGCGGTGGGCTCGTCCAGAATCAGGATCTCCGCTCCCCTGGCTAACGCCTTTAAGATCTCAATCTTCTGCTTGACGCCCACGGGGAGTGTTCTGGTGACTGCCTCCGCCTCCACTTCCAGATTGTATTTCCTGCTGATCTCCTTCGTGAAGCGGACCGCCTCCGCCTCATTGACGAACATGCCCTTTTTCGGCTCCATGCCCAGCACGATGTTCTGGGCCGCCGTGAAGGATTCCACCAGCATAAAGTGCTGATGCACCATTCCGATTCCATGGGCGATGGCATCTTTGGAAGAGGAGAACCGGACCGGTTCTCCTCTCAGCAGGATCTCCCCGGAAGAAGGCGGCTCCATGCCGAACAGGATCTTCATCAGGGTGGATTTTCCCGCGCCGTTTTCTCCCACCAGCGCATGGATCTCTCCTTTTTTCAGGTTGAA
>DWWL01000086.1 GCA_019119775.1 Candidatus Lachnoclostridium pullistercoris
GAAAATAAACAAAATAAACAAAAAATAAAAATCAAGGCGGAAAATGGTTGACGAAAATGATCATATCTGCTATAGTAAACTCATCAATTGAATTACAGCGGATTGTTACTGTCAGGCAGGCAAAACCAGGTTTATAAGAGAGGCTATCATTGCAGATATCTCTTATAGATGCTGGTTTTTTCTTTTATCATTTCGCAGCCTGCATAAGAAGGCTGAGGGGGCTCTTAGGGGTATGATTATAGATAAAGTGATCAATAACAATATTATTTCCGCTTATGATGAGGAAGGGCGGGAGGTCGTGGTCATGGGCCGCGGGCTGGGCTTTGGAGCCAGGCCGGGACGGAAGGTGGCGGAGAACAAAGTGGAAAAGATCTTCCGCATCCAGAGCCGGACGCTGGCGGAGCAGTTTAAAGATCTGCTGGCGGGAATGCCCATTGAACATGTGGCTCTGTCCAGCGATGTGATCGCCTACGCCAGGGAACAGCTGAATCTGGAGCTGAACCAGAGCATTTATGTGACTCTGACGGATCACATTGATTTTGCCATCACCAGGTACCGCCAGGGGATCCGCCCCCGCAACGCCCTGCTGTGGGAGATCCGCCGGTTCTACTCCAGAGAGTACCAGATCGGCCAGTACGCCCTGCAGATGATCCGGGAGCGGCTGCAGGTGGATCTTCCGGAGGATGAGGCCGGATTTATCGCCCTCCATTTTATCAATGCGGAGTACGGCACGGACATCCGGGACGCGGCCAGATTTCCCAACCTGGTGGGAGATATTCTGGACATTGCCCAGAGCGAGCTGGGAATCCGGTTTGATGAAAATTCCCTCCACTACGAGAGGTTCGTCACCCACATCAAATTTCTGATCCAGAGGATCTACCGCAATGAGCTTTTGAAGGAACAGGATCATGAGCTGGCGGAGATCATGAAGAAAAAATACAGAAATGAATACGAGTGCAGCCGGAAGATTGCGGCCTACATCAAACAGGAAACCGGCAACGAGCTGTCGGGAGATGAGATTATGTATCTGGCAATCCATATCCGCCGTGTGACAATGGCGGGAGATGAATAAAAATAAGAAAGAGAAAGGAAGGCAGAAGAGATGTTCAAACTGTTTAAGAAGAAAGAGAAAGCTCATGTGCTGGGAGCAGTGGCCAAGGGACAGGCAGTCCCCTTAAGTCAGGTAAATGATCCCACCTTCAGCCAGGCAATCCTGGGAGAGGGCGCGGCGGTGATCCCCTCTGAGGGAAAAATCTACGCGCCGGCAGACGGAAAGGTGGAGATGGTTTTTGACGCGCTCCACGCGCTGAGCATCACCGCTGATTTCGGCGCGGAGATCCTGATCCATGTGGGTCTGGATACGGTGCAGCTGAAAGGACAGGGCTTTGAGGCCCATGTGAAGGCGGGAGATCAGGTGAAAAAAGGAGATCTTCTCCTGACCGTGGATCTGGATCAGGTGAAGGCGGCCGGGTATGACACCATCATTCCGGTGATCATCTGCAACACCGCTGATTTTGAAAAGGTGGAGGCGGCTCCCGGCGGAGAGAAAGCCCCCGGAGATGACTTTATCACAGTCACGGAGAAATAAGAGACAACGGTATTTGAGCGGAATTTTTCCGCTGAATATAGAAGAGGGATCTGACAAAAAACAGGAGGTAGAGTATGAAATATTTACAGAGACTGGGCAAAGCCCTCATGCTCCCGGTGGCCTGTCTGCCGGTGTGCGGAATTTTAATGGGAATTGGTTATGCTCTGTGTCCCGCGTCCATGCAGGGCGGCGAGATCACCGGAGCGCTGCAGATCATAGGATTTTTCCTGGTAAAGGCAGGAGGAGCCCTGATCGACAACATGTCCTGGCTGTTTGCAGTAGGTGTGGCAGTGGGACTGGCAACGGACAACGACGGCACGGCAGGTCTGGCAGGTCTGGTATCCTGGCTGATGATCACAAAGCTGCTGAATCCGTCAGTGGTAGCAACTTTGACCGGCGTGGCAGAGGAGGCGGTGGACATCTCCTTCACAAAGATCGAGACTCAGTTCATCGGTATCCTGGCCGGCGTGATCGGCGCTGTCTGCTACAACAAGTTTAAAAACACGAAGCTGCCGGACTGGCTGTCCTTCTTCTCCGGAAAACGGTGCGTGGCCATCATCACGGCGCTGGTGTCCATCGTGGTGGCAGCAGTTCTGTTCTTTGTATGGCCCATCGTGTTCGGCGCTCTGGTAGCTCTGGGCGAGGGCATCATGGGACTGGGCGCAGTGGGAGCCGGAATCTATGCGTTCTTAAACCGTCTGCTCATCCCCTTCGGTCTGCACCACGCGTTAAACAACGTGTTCTGGTTTGACACCATCGGAATCGGTGACTTAAGCCATTTCTGGGCCGGCGATGTGACGGGACAGAACGGCGTGACCTGGAGTCTGGGTATGTACATGTCCGGATTCTTCCCCTGCATGATGTTCGGTCTTCCCGGCGCGGCGGCAGCCATGATTCACTGCGCGAAGAAGTCGAAAAAGAAAGTGGCCATCGGCCTGGTGGGATCTGCCGCAGTGGCAGCGTTTGTCTGCGGCGTTACAGAGCCCTTTGAGTTTGCCTTCATGTTCCTGGCTCCCGGCCTGTACCTGGTATACGCTCTGCTGTACGGCATTTTCACCGTGATCACCGTATCTCTGGGATTCCGGGCAGGATTTTCCTTCTCTGCAGGTCTGACGGACCTGGTATTCTCCGCCAGCCTTCCGGCTGCGGCAAAAACATGGCTGATCATCCCCCTGGGAATCGCGGCCGCCATCGTATTCTATGTGGTGTTCCGCGTAATGATCCAGGTGTTTGACCTCAAGACTCCCGGACGTGAGGACGACGACACAGAGGATGAGATGAATGTCAGCCTGGCCAACAACGATTTCACAGAGATCGCCCGCGTCATTCTGGACGGCGTCGGCGGCCCTGAAAACGTGACGACCATTGACAACTGCATCACCCGTCTCCGTCTGGAGGTGAAGGATCAGGCTCTGGTCAACGAAAAGAAGATCAAGTCCGCCGGCGTAGCCGGTGTGATCCGTCCCAGCAAGACAGCCGTTCAGGTTATCGTGGGAACGAAAGTGCAGTTTGTGGCAGATGAATTCAAAAAACTCTGCAGGTAAATCATAAAATGAAATCAGATCCCTTTTCAGGAAAAGCTGCTTTTGGGCAGCTTTTTCCGCTTGGGAAAAGACGGCGGGAATAAAACGCAGGAAAAAAAGGATACTGAAAAAAGAGACGGCGCGGCAGCCGGGAGAAAGGAGAAAATTTATGGGAAAGAACTGGGATGGATTAAAAACAAGGCTGGAAGAGATCCGGGCGGTAGAGGAGGCTCTGATCTTATTTGAGTGGGACAATGAGACGCTTGCCCCCGCCGGCGCCATGGGGCTGACGGCAGAGACGGTGGAGAAGTTGTCCGGCATTTATTTTCGGATGATGACTGATCCGCGCCTGGACGAGTGCCTGAAAGCCTGCCGTCAGGAGACGCTGAGCGTGGAGCAGCAGGCGGTGGTGAGGGAGACGGAAAAAAAGAGGGAAGATCTGGTAAAGATCCCGCGGGAAGAATACGAGGCATACTCCGGTCTGACGGCCAGAGCTGCCTCTGTGTGGTCAAAGGCCAGAGAGGAGAGAAATTTTGACCTGTTTGCCCCCGTACTTCAGGAGATTCTCCAGTACAGAAAGAGATTTGCCTCTTACAAGGCGAAGGAGGGGCAGGCGCTTTATGACGTGATGCTTGATGAGTTCGAGGAAGGATTTTCCATGGAGAAGCTGGACCGCTTTTTCGGCTTGCTGAAGGGGGAGATCGTTCCTCTGCTGAGGCAGATTGAGGAGGAAGGAACGCCCTGTCCGGCAGACTTTCTGAAAGGGGATTATCCGGAAGAAAAACAGGAAGAGCTGGGGAGGTTCCTGGCAGAGTACGTGGGATTTGACTTTCGCCGCGGGGTGATGGCAGTCAGCGCCCATCCCTTTACCACGGCCCTGCACAATCACGATGTGCGCTTTACCACCCACTATGACAGTTTTCTGGACCATTCTGCCTTCTCGGTGATCCACGAGAGCGGCCACGGGATCTATGAGCAGGGGATCGGGGACAGCATCACCAGAACACCGGCCGGAGAAGGGGCATCCATGGGAATGCACGAGTCCCAGTCCCGCTTCTTTGAAAATATGATCGGCAGAAGTCTTGCGTTCTGGGAGCCGATTTATCCGAAGGTGCAGAGCCTGTTTCCGGAGCAGCTGGGAAATGTGGGCCTGGAAGAATTTTACCGGGCGGTGAACCGGGTGGAGCCCGGCCCCATCCGCATCGACGCGGATGAGCTGACCTACAGCCTGCACATCATGGTGCGGTACGAGCTGGAAAAGGGGCTGGTGGCAGGAGAGATCCGGGTGGAGGATCTGCCCGGTCTGTGGGAGGAAAAGTATGAGGAGTATCTGGGCGTACGTCCGGAGAATGTGTCTCAGGGTGTGCTTCAGGACATCCACTGGTCCCAGGGCTCCATCGGCTATTTCCCGTCCTATGCGCTGGGAAGTGCCTTTGCGGCGCAGATCTTCGCCCGCATGGAAGAGGAGATGGATGTGGAAGGGCTGCTTAAGAACGGCCGCCTGGATGTGATCCGGGAATATTTAAGGGAACATATTCACCGTTTCGGAAAGATGAAAACCAGCAGAGAACTGTTAAAGGAGACGACGGGAAAGGAGTTTGACCCGTCCTTCTACGTGAATTATTTGAAGAGGAAATTCAGCAGGCTCTGCGGCCTGAACCGTTAAAGGAAAACAAAATGGGCAGCCGGCCCGGATGATCAGAAGAGAACCGGAAACAAAGCTCCGGCCGGAGACTTCCGCCTCCCGGAGGGCCGGCTACAAAAGCCCCCGGCGGCGGACCATATCCAGCTGGTAATTGATCTCCGCCCCCACAAAGAGGATGCAGATGCAGAAATAGATCCACAGCATGAGCAGGATTACCGCCGTCAGGCTGCCGTACATATAGGAAAAGCGGCTGAAATAGTTAAAATAGATGGAAAAGCCGTAGGAAAACAGCAGCCAGCCGGCCGTGGAAAAAACAGCTCCCGGCAGCTGCTCCCTGGCAGCGTGCTTCCGGTGGGGCAGGTAGGTATAGATTCCTGTGAAGGAGGCGATGAGCACCGCGATCACCAGCAGGGAACGGACAGTCAGAATGTTTCTGGTCACATCGGCGATAATGGGGAAAGTGCTGTCAAAAAAGGCCTGGATGGAATCCCCGAACACGATCAGAAGCAGGGACAGGATGCAGGCCAGAAGAAACAGCAGAGTATATCCCATGCAGACGAAGCGGCTGACCAGGTAGCTCCGGTGGATGGGACAGCTGTAGGCGCGGTTCAGCCCCCGCTCCACGCCCAGCATTCCTCTGGAGGCGGACCACAGGGCTGCCACGATGGTGATGGACAGGACGGTGGCGGGAGATTTGGTGTAGAGGTCCTGGATGGCATTCCGGATCAGAGGCGCTAAGTCGCGGACGTTGGGGACCAGTGCCAGAATGGTGGCGCCCACGTCCTGGGGATCCAGGTTGGGGATCAGCTGCACGACGGTCATCAGCATCATGATGAAGGGAAATGCGGACAGCACGATGAAAAAGGACGCCTGAGCGGCGTAGACCGTCATCTCGTCCCGGATAAATTTTTCTGCGATCTTTCTGCATTGAATGATAAAGAATACCATGGAAGTTCCTTTCTCTGCGGACAGGGCAGAGGTTTTAGCTTTCTTATTTTAAAATACTACCACCGGAAAGAAAAAATAGCAAGGTGGTTGTGATACGGGCAGAAATTTGGTAGAATACTCCATATGTGCAAAAATATGCGGAGGAAAAAGCTATGAGAGAATTGCTGAAATATCTGAAGGCTTACCGGAAAGAGAGTATCCTGGCCCCTCTGTTCAAGATGCTGGAGGCGACATTTGAGCTGTTTATCCCCCTGGTGGTGCAGCAGATCATTGACGTCGGCATCGGAAACGGGGATACAGGGTACATCCTGCAGATGGGCGGCCTTCTGGTGCTTCTGGGCGTGGTGGGGCTGGCAGCCTCTCTGACGGCCCAGTATTTTGCGGCCAAAGCGGCGGTGGGATTTTCCACCTCCCTGCGAAATGACCTGTTCGCCCATATCAACCGCCTCTCCTATGCGGAGATCGACCGGGTGGGCACCTCGACGCTGATCACCAGGATGACCAGCGACATCAACCAGGTGCAGACGGGACTGAACCTGTTCCTGCGGCTGTTCCTGCGCTCGCCCTTCATCGTGTTCGGCGCCATGATCATGGCCTTTACGGTGGACGTGCGCTCAGCCATCACGTTTGTGGTGGTGATTCCTCTGCTGTCCGTGGTGGTGTTCGGGATCATGCTCATCACCATGCCTTTATATAAGAAGGTGCAGAGACAGCTGGATCAGGTCCTGCTGGCCACCAAGGAGAATCTGGAAGGCGTGCGCGTGATCCGCGCCTTCAACCGCCAGGAAGATGAGATGAAGCGCTTTGAGCGGGAAAACAGCCAGCTGGTGGACATGCAGGTGTTTGTGGGAAAGATTTCCGCTCTCATGAACCCGGTGACCTATGTGATCATCAACGGAGGCATCATCGTGCTGGTGTGGACGGCCGGAAAACAGGTGGACGCCGGAGTGATCACCCAGGGAGCGGTGGTGGCTCTGGTCAACTACATGTCCCAGATTCTGGTAGAGCTGATCAAGCTGGCAAATCTGATCATCAACATCTCCAAGGCTCTGGCCTGTGCGGGAAGAGTGCAGAAGGTGTTTGAGGAGAAGAGCAGTATTGCTGATCCGGCGGAGAGCTCTGACGGAAAAGTTGCGGTATCTGCCGGGGATTTTTCCGGCGGCAGCGCCTCTGCGGCCCGGAAGGGAACTGATTTTATTGAAACTTCCGCAGGTTCTCCGGCCGGCGCAGTGCCGAAGGTAGAATTCCGTAACGTGGATTTCTGCTACGGGGAGTCGAAGGAGCCTTCTTTGAGCGGAATTTCCCTGAAAGTCCAGCCGGGACAGACCATCGGCGTGATCGGCGGCACCGGTTCCGGAAAATCCACCCTGGTCAACCTGATCCCCAGATTTTACGATGTATTCCGGGGAGAAGTGCTGATAGACGGAAAAGATGTGCGCCAGTGGCCGTTAAATGAGCTGCGCCGGCGGATCGGCGTGGTGCCCCAGCGGGCGGTTCTCTTTGCGGGAACACTGCGGGAGAATATGAAATGGGGGCGGCGGGACGCCTCTGACGAGGAGATCTACCGCGCTCTGTCCATCGCCCAGGCGAAAGATTTTGTGGATGACAAGGGTGAGGGGCTGGATCTGGCCATCGCCCAGGAGGGAAAAAATCTCTCCGGCGGCCAGAAACAGAGGCTGACCATCGCCAGGGCCCTGGTGCGGCAGCCGGAGATTCTGATCATGGACGACAGCGCCTCCGCTCTGGATTTCGCCACCGATGCCAGATTGAGAAAGGCGATAAAAGAGGAGACAAAGGGAATGACTGTATTTCTGGTGTCCCAGCGGGCGGCTACCGTGCGCGGCGCGGATGTGATCGTGGTGCTGGACGACGGTGCTGTGGCAGGGATCGGAACCCACAGTGAGCTGATCCGCTCCTGTCAGGTGTACCGGGAGATCTGTCTGTCCCAGCTTTCTCCGGAGGAGGTGCAGTGAGATGAAAGAAAAACAGATAGCGACCATAAAGCGGATTCTCACATATATCAGGCAGTACAGATTCTGGGTGGCAGCTTCGCTGCTGCTGGCGGTGGTGACGGTGGCGACCACCCTGTATGCCCCGATCCTGATCGGCAACGGAGTGGACCTGATCGTGGAAAAAGGGCTGGTGGACTTTGATGGACTGCTCGTCATTCTGGAAAAAGTGGCGGTGGTGATCGCCATTACCGGCCTTTCCCAGTGGCTGATGAACCACATCAACAATAAAATCACCTACCGGGTGGTAAAAGACATCCGCACCAGGGCTTTCGACCGTCTGGAAGAGCTGCCCTTAAAGTATGTGGATTCCCACAGACACGGAGACATTATCAGCCGTATCATCGCTGACATTGACCAGTTTTCCGAGGGACTGCTCATGGGCTTTACCCAGCTGTTTACCGGTGTGATGACCATTTTGGGAACCCTGGGCTTTATGCTGTCCGTAAACCCCTTCATCACTCTGGTGGTAGTGCTCCTGACGCCGATTTCCCTGTTTGTGGCGGCGTTCATCGCCAAGAGGACATTTTCCATGTTTACTCTTCAGTCAAAAACCAGGGGAGAGCTGACGGCTCTGGTGGATGAGATGCTGGGAAATCAGAAGGTGGTGCAGGCATTCGGACAGGAAGAGGAGGCGCAGAAGCGCTTTGAGGAGATCAACGGCAGGCTGAAGGACTGCAGCCTGAAGGCTATCTTCTTCTCCTCCATCACCAATCCGTCCACCCGGTTTGTCAACGGCCTGGTGTATGCGGCGGTGGGAGTGGCGGGAGCCTTTGCCGCTGTCAGGGGAGCTCTCTCCGTGGGACAGCTTTCCGTATTCTTGTCTTATGCCAACCAGTATACGAAGCCGTTTAACGAGATCTCCGGAGTGGTGACAGAGCTGCAGAATGCTATTGCCTCCGCGGCCCGCGTCTTTGAGCTGATCGATGAGGAGGCGGTGACTCCTGACGAGCCGGATGCCAGAGAGCTGACGCAGGCGGAAGGCCAGGTGGAGCTGGAACATGTGTATTTCTCCTATGATCCCCAGGTGAAACTGATCGAGGATTTGAACCTGGCGGTAAAGCCGGGGCAGAGGATTGCCATTGTGGGCCCCACCGGCTGCGGAAAGAGCACGGTGATCAACCTTCTGATGCGGTTTTATGACGTGGATACGGGAACGATCCGGGTGGACGGCACAGACGTGCGGGCCATTACCAGAAAGAGCCTGAGAAGAAATTACGGAATGGTTCTTCAGGAAACCTGGCTGAAGTCCGGCACGATCCGGGAAAATATCGCTTACGGAAAGCCGGACGCGACGGAGGAGGAGATCATTGCCGCGGCGAAGAAGTCCCATGCCCACAGCTTTATCCGGCGTATGCCCCAGGGATATGACACTGTGATCTCGGAGGACGGCGGAAACCTGTCCCAGGGGCAGAAGCAGCTGCTGTGCATTACCAGAGTCATGCTCTGCCTGCCGCCCATGCTGATCCTGGATGAGGCGACTTCTTCCATTGACACGAGAACGGAGATCAAGATACAGGAAGCGTTTGCCAGAATGATGGAGGGAAGGACCAGCTTTATTGTGGCCCACCGCCTCTCCACCATCAAGGAGGCGGACCGGATCCTGGTGATGCGGGACGGCCGCATTATTGAGCAGGGCACCCACACAGAGCTGCTGGAAAAAGGCGGTTTCTATGCGGAGCTCTACAACAGCCAGTTTGCGCCTGTATAACGGAACGATCAAAAAAGCAGAAGACCAGATGCCGGAAAGGAAAAGTCCGGCGCGGCCTTCTGCTTTTTTCTTACTGTTTTTCTTTCTGCTTTAACGGCAGCTCCATGGCGAAGTTGGTCATGGAGACGCCCCGCACGGAAACCAGCTGTTCTTTCACAGTCCGGTAGCCCCGGCTGGCAAAAAATGGCCTGGCTGTGATGGAGGCGTGGACGGTGACGGCAGGGACAGAAAGGGATGTGGCGTATTTCTCCAAAGCATCGCAGATGGCAGTGGCAGCCCCCTTTCCCTGGAAATCTTTGTGGACAAACAGGTGGTCCAGGTAGCCGGTCCGGTCCATATTGCCGTATCCCACGATCCGGCCGTCCGCCTCCGCGACAACTGTGTGCAGCCGGGAAAAGAATTCAGGGTCATTAAGAAGGCGTTCGCTGCCCGCCGCCCAGGCCCTGATCTGCGGGGCAGAGTAGTCCCCGGCACAGACGGAAGTGACCGTGCCGTAAAAAGCTGGACGAGGGTGGGGAGATCTTCCGGCCTGTAAAGCCTCAGTTGGATCATTTGCTGTTCTCCTTTCCGGCGGCAGAAGCCCCTGGATTTGGATGGGATTATCTGCCGCCTGCAAAAAATGGCTGATTAAAGGATTTGGATGGGGCGGCGGTATTCATTGACAGGAGAAAGACCGTATTTTCCGGCCAGAATGGAGGAACGGATCTGAGATGCCTCCATTCCCCTGCGGAACATGACGGCGGCCTTCGGCGGGAGAAGTTTTTCCGCGTCCGCTGCCTTTGCGATGACCGGTATGGAAGAGTGCTTTTTGACGGCGGATAAAAGCGGGGCAGCTGTCCGGCGAAAGCCCAGGATTCTTGTAAACGGCGCCGGACCGAAATCATCTTTCCAGCTGTCAGCCTCTTCTTTGGTGAGGTTCAGCATCAGACTCAGCAGAGCGCGGCTGATTCTGGTGTAGGTATAGTTCCTGGTTTTCAGCCGCAGAATGCGCTCATTCCAGCTGCCTCCGTCTGCTGCCTGGCAGGCAAGGCGGTCTGAAAGCTCTTTCGAGAAGCCGTTAAACCGCACATATCCGCCCGGCTGTGCCATCAGGATGGCATAGTTGAGAATTTGGGAGCAGTCTTCCGGAAAGAGAAAATGGCCCTGGGAAAACAGGGGCAGAATCTCCGGCGGAACCTGATTTCTCAGGCCGGAGAGATCTCCCTCTCTCAGCAGGCGGCGGAGGGCGGTGGCCGATGCAAACGCTCTTTCTTCCACGGAAGATTCATGGTAGCCGCTGCCGGCCCGGGAGATGGTGAAGGGGCGGATCCGGCTGTCAAGGCGGCGAAGGGCTTTCAGGTACTCGATCCCGAGAATATTATTGGGCTGCGCCAGAAAGCCGGAATCGCTGAGGCTGCCTGTGCCGGGGATCTGAGGTTTGCCGAGACTGTTTGGACCAGGAATCTGGGGCTTGCCGAGGCTGTCCGCGCCGGGAACCTGTGGTTTGCTGAGGCTGCCTGTGCCGGAAACCTGGTCTTTATTTTTCCGGTCTGCGTCTGTTCCGAGGACCTGGGAGAGGGCAGTCTGCCTGGCTGCAGGAAAGGACTGACCCGCGGCCAGGGCATCTTTCAGCGCCAGGCGGAATTCTTCCGGTTCCCGGGCGAGAAAGCGGGCCGCTTTTTTCATGTTTTCCAAGTCCCCCGATTCACTGCCGAAAGACAGAGTGTCTGTCACTCCCAGCGCGTCCAGCACCCCTGTGCCGCTGGCTGCAAAATCTTCAGCGGAAGAGCAGCAGAAAGGAAACGGCAGTTCCAGCACCAGGTCAGCGCCGGACAAAAGAGCCATCCGCGCCCGGGTGTGTTTGTCCAGCACGGCCGGTTCTCCCCGCTGTACATAATCGCCGCTCATGACGGCTATGATATAGTCGGCTCCTGTTTCTTTTCTGGACCGTTCCATATGATACCGGTGGCCGCTGTGAAGCGGGTTATATTCTGCAATGATTCCCGTTACATTCATGGATTTTCTCCTTTACATGGCCTTTATTCTAACATCGCAGGGGGGAAAAGTCACGGATTAATAAAAATTTATGTATTTTTTACAACCCAAAACCATATTTTTGTTGTATAATATAAACTAGTGCTAAACAAAAGGAGGATATGCTATGAAATTGGTATATGCAATCGTAAGGAAGGACAATGAAGACGAGGTTATGAATGAGCTGACCGTTCACAGATTCTCCGTTACCAAACTGGCTACTACCGGCGGATTCTTGAGAAAGGGCAATTCTACCCTGATGATCGGTGTCGATGACGATAAAGTGCAGCAGGTGATCGATATCATTAAGCATGAGTGCGGAGAGAGACAGAAGATCACTGTGAACATGCCGTACGTGTCCGGTCCAGCCATGGTCAATTATTCCACCATGCCGATGACGGTAGAAGTGGGCGGCGCCACGATTTTTGTGGTGGATGTGGAGCGCTTCGAGAAGATCTGACGCGTTTCCGGTTCCAGCGGTTTCCGGTGCGGAAAAATTTTGGTATGGAAAAAAGTACAAGAAAGTTTGGGAAAGTATCTTGTATACAATAAACTTATAGTATATAATGAATACAGATGCTTAAAGATAAGAAAGGGGATTATGTCATGGGATTTATTGATGTAATTAAGGAGAGAGCAAAGGCCGACAAAAAGACCATCGTCCTGCCGGAGTCCATGGACAGGAGAACATTTGTGGCCGCGGAGAAGATCCTGAAAGAGGGACTGGCTAATCTGATCATCATCGGAACTCCGGAAGAAGTAGCAAAGAACAGTGAAGGCTTGGATATTTCCGGAGCTGTCATCGTGAACCCGTTTACCTATGAGAAGACAGAAGAGTATGTCAATCTGTTTGTGGAGCTGAGGAAGGCAAAAGGAATGACGCCGGAGCTTGCCAGAGAGACGATGTTAAAAGATTACGCCTACTATGGCTGCCTGATGATCAAGAACGGAGATGCAGACGGCATGGTATCTGGTGCCTGCCATTCCACGGCAAACACCTTAAGACCCTGCCTGCAGATCATCAAGACGAAACCCGGCACCAAGCTGGTTTCCGCATTCTTCCTGATGGAAGTTCCGAACTGTGAGTTCGGTGAGAACGGAACCTTCGTATTCGCAGACTGCGGTCTGAATCAGAACCCCAATCCGGACGAGCTGGCAGCGATCGCCATATCTTCTGCAGAGAGCTTCCGGATGCTGGTAGGCAAAGAGCCGAAGGTGGCAATGTTAAGCCATTCTTCCAAGGGCAGCGCAAAGCATGACGATGTGACGAAGGTTGTGGAGGCAACCAGAATCGCAAAGGAGACGGCTCCCGACTTGGCTCTTGACGGAGAACTGCAGCTGGATGCAGCTATTGTGCCGGAGATCGGCGCTTCCAAAGCTCCCGGCAGCGCAGTTGCCGGCCATGCCAATGTTCTGGTATTCCCGGATCTGGATGCAGGCAACATCGGCTACAAGCTGGTTCAGAGACTGGCAAAGGCAGAGGCATACGGCCCCATGTGCCAGGGTATCGCAAAACCGGTGAATGATCTGTCCAGAGGATGCTCTGCGGACGATATCGTGGGCGTTGTGGCAATCACTGCTGTACAGGCTCAGAATCAGGACTGATGTTTTAAAAACAAATGCCGGGACAGGCTCTGTTCCGGCTTTCCTGTGGGCTGGAAGCCGGAAACGTCCGGATAACCCGCAGGATTTGGGAGAATATATAAAAGAAGGAGAAAACAACATGAAGATTTTAGTGATCAACTGCGGAAGCTCTTCCCTGAAATATCAGCTCATTGACATGGACAATGAGAGCGTTCTGGCAAAGGGACTCTGCGAGAGAATCGGCATTGAGGGTTCTATGCTGACCCACAAACCGGCTGGTAAGGACAAGTATGTGGTAGAGAAGGACATGCCGGATCACAAGGTAGCTGTACAGATGGTTATGGATGCTCTGGTGGATCCGGACCACGGTGTGATCGCAAGCACAGACGAGATTTCCGCAGTGGGACACCGGGTTCTGCACGGCGGCCAGTATTACAGCGATTCCATCATTGTGAACGATGATGTGAAGAAAGTAATCCGCGACTGCTTTGAGTTGGGACCGCTGCACAATCCGGCAAACCTGATCGGTATCGAGGCCTGCGAGGCTGCTATGCCGGGCGTTCCCAATGTAGCTGTATTTGATACGGCGTTTGGACAGAGCATGCCGAAGAAGGCTTATCTCTATGCTATCCCCTATGAGTATTATGAGAAATACAGCATCAGAAGATATGGATTCCACGGAACCAGCCATCGTTTTGTTTCCGGCGAAGTGCTGAAGTTTGCAGGACTGGATCCGGAAAAGGGCAAGGTAATCGTTTGCCATCTGGGCAACGGCGCCAGCGTTTCCGCATCCATCGGCGGCAAATGTGTGGACACCAGCATGGGTCTGACTCCTCTGGAGGGACTTGTGATGGGAACCAGAAGCGGCGATGTGGATCCGGCTGTTCTGCAGTTCATCTGCAATAAGGAGAACAAGACGGTAAATGAGATGCTGGATATTCTGAACAAGAAATCCGGTCTGCTGGGAATCTCCGGAATCTCCAGCGACTGCCGCGACGTGCAGAACGCTCAGCTGGAAGGCAATGAGAGAGCCGATATGGCAATCAAGTGCTTCGAGTACCGGATCATCAAGTATATCGGCGCTTACGCAGCAGCCATGAATGGTGTGGATGCCATTGCGTTCACCGCCGGAATCGGTGAGAATGACGCAGTGATCCGCAAGGATGTATGCGACAGCCTGGGCTATCTGGGAATTTCCATTGATGATGAGGCCAACAAGGTGAGAGGCGAGAGAAAGATGATCTCCACCCCGGATTCCAAGGTAAAAGTTATGGTAATGCCTACGGATGAGGAGCTGGCAATCGCAAGAGAGACTCTGGCCCTTGTAAAATAATAGCAAAAAACGGTTGACAAAGAAAAGTCGCCTATGTATAATAGCATAAGTGCGTATTAGGAGAAAATATGCAGATTAACTTATCAGAGCTGTTTTCCAGTGATGGAAAAGAGAAAACCTACACCCAGAATATTGAGATGCCCCGGTTTCAGGCCCCCGATGGGGAGTTTGAGATCGTGGAAAAAGAACCAGTCCGGCTGACGATCCGTCATACTGGGAAACGAAAACTGGAGATAAGCGGAGAGATCCGCCTGTCCCTGGAGATTCCTTGTGACCGCTGTCTGACGCCGGTAAAGGTAGATTTTGATCTCGATGTAGATTCTTCCGTGGATATGAATCTGTCGGAGGAGGAGCGGGCGGAGGCTCTCGACGAGCAGCCCTATATAAGTGGTAATTATCTGGATGTAGACCAGCTGGTCCGCAACGAGCTGTTGCTGAATTTGCCCATGAAGGTTCTGTGCAGGGA
>DWWL01000008.1 GCA_019119775.1 Candidatus Lachnoclostridium pullistercoris
CTGACAGCTGCAATTAAGCAGCGATTGCTAAATTATCTTCAGCGTTTATATTTAGGTTTGCCATTTAACGCATTGCATACGGATAGCTTCACCAGCTGCATGGCCCCTGTCGAAACCAGTACTGCCCCTGATTATGCTTTTTTGCTTATACAGAATATCACGAAACCTTTCTTCTGTCAAGGTCTGCTGATTTTCTCCGGCGGGCTACATGTGACCCTCTTCAGCGGGAGCACATGTTCCCCATTTCTTCCTTTTTTTCAGACGGTGCCGGGAATCTGCGCCTCCTGCTCCCCGCTGCTGTCAATTCGATATTCTTCCAGTTCCTCCCTGGTCCCTGAAAATACATTCAGGTCAATATACTTTTCTTCTCCTTTATATCCGTCCAGAACCGCCGTATCCCTATACTGCCAGAACCGCCATTTTCCGGCGAGATCCAGCTGCGGCGGATAGTACACATTGCGGATCCAGAGAGGATAATCTTCAAAATTTCCTTCTATATACCGGCGGTAAACCTTATAGGTGGTGTAAATGATCGGCTTTCTGCCGTAATGCTCCTCCAGACGTTCCAGACACAGACTAAGCTGAGTGATCGTCTCCTTCCTCGGAGGAGGATCTGCCGCTTTCCCTCCATAATACTCCACATCCACTGCCGGACAGAGTTTTCCGCTCAGCTCCCCCACTGTGCGGATATACCAGTCCGCCTGATCTGCTCCGCTGCTGTCGAAACTGAAAAAATGGTAAGCACCAATGAAAAGATCCGTCTCGCCAGCCAGACGCCAGTTTTCCTGGAATTTTTCGTCTTCATGGCTGCTCCCTTCTGTAGCCTTGATAAATGCAAAATCCAGATTCTGCCCGCTCAGTTCTTTCCAGTCGATCTCTCCCTGATGATGGGAAACGTCCACACCCCGCACCGGATACGCTCCGGCAAAACAGCTGTTGACATTCCATCTTTTAGTGACGATCTGAACGCCGCAGATGCCAGTCAGAACCGCTGCGGCCAGCACTGCTGCCAGGATCTTTTTCCTCTTCATCCTCCATCTCCTCCGCCGTTTTTTCATGTCCTTTCCGCCCGCGGACTCGCTTTCACCCATTATATCATGGCCGCGGGGCCCATGGAAGCTGCTGCCGGGCACCTAAGCACATATTTGCGCATAAATCTTATCAAGTTCCTCATATTATACCAGAATTATTCTCCATCTTCTTTACTCCATCTTTAAGATTTGCAGAAGATTTTTAAACTCCGTCTGACGTTCTCAAAATGACCGCCTGTACAGGCTGCCTGCCCACACCAGTGCGCATAAAAGCAGGCGGAACCGCCCGCCTTTCCGGCCTCGGTCCCGCCCTCTTTATATGGGAGTGACGTTATTATTACCTTACCTGTGTCAGCCCTCGATGGAAATATATTTCTTCTCCGGCACTTCAGGCTTTGCTTCTTTTTTCGGAATAGTCAGCTTCAGGATGCCGTGCTTGAATTCGCCTTTGATCTCATCCTCAGTCACATCTTCACCCACATAGAAGCTGCGCTCGCAGGCTCCTGCGTAGCGCTCCCTGCGCAGGTATCTGCCTTTCTTGTTCTCGTCCTGATCCATGCCCTTCTCGGCACTGATGGTCAGGCAGCCGTTCTCTAAGGACACTTTCACGTCCTCTTTCTTAAATCCCGGCAGATCCATCTCCAGCTCATAGGCGCTGTCCGTCTCGCGGATATCCGTCTTCATCAGGTTGCGGCCCCTGCGGCCGTACAGTTTCTTTTCCATCCGCTTCATATCGCGGTCGTCAAAAAAGTCATTCATCCAATCATCAAATATATCGTCTCTGAAAATACTGGGCATTAACATAAGTCATATCTCCTTTCCCCGTACTGTCTGATCTGATCATCCTTCAATAGCAATGTACTTCTTCTCTTCCACTGCCGGTTTTTCTTCCTTCTTCGGAACCAGCAGCGTCAGAGTACCATTTTCAAATTTGGCTTTAATCTCTTCCTGGCCCACATCTTCGCCCACATAGAAGCTCCTGCTGCAGGAACCGCTGTAGCGCTCTCTGCGGATGTAGCGGCCCTTTCCGTCCTTTTCATCCTTCTTGGAGTTCGACACAGCGCTGATGGTCAGGTAGCCGTCCTTCAATTCTGCCTTCACATCTTCTTTCTTCACGCCCGGCAGGTTCATGGTGATCTCATAACCCTGATCCGTATCCTTGATATCGGTCTTCATCAGGTTTGATGTACTTGCTGCATAATTATAATGATCAAACGGATCCTCAAAAAAGTCATCCAGTAAACTCTCTCCAAAAATACTAGGCATTAACATAAATCATCTCTCCTTTTCTTCTATGTCTTACAACCTTGATTTCTGGAACTGTTGGGGGAGGAATGGAAGGATCTGCATCTTCTGCTTCTCTTTTTATCCCTCTTCCTTTGTTCTGACTATGTTATAGCACCGTTTATTAGCACTGTCAATAGATGAGTGCTAATTTTCACACTTTTTTCACAAATTTAATTTTATATCCATTTTTTATCTGTTTATCCGCGAATTATCAGAGCATATCCAGGATTGTCCGAAGCATATGGCAGATATACATTTTCTCTCAGTAATTAATCCCCGTGACAGCCAGCTTTCCGCCGCTCACCCCGAAGATCACATTGGCCGTTCCCCCGTCTGAGAGCACAAATCCCGCCATGCTGGGGGACAGTTCATCCGGATCCGCAGCTGTCACAGAGGCCACAAGCTCCGGAGTGAAGATCTGTTCTGCGCCGATATCCATAAATTCTTCCCGGCTTTCCACCGTTCCTTCCGTCCCCGGAAGCCCCACGTACACCGGAAATGCGGTCAGATCCGCCAGCTGTTTTAAATCCTTTGCGGCTACTGTCAGCTGGATCTTTTCTCCAAATTCCTTCACCGCCTCCTTGTCCACCTCAAAATTGTCCTCGTAGACGGCGCCCTCGTTCTCGTCCGGCGTTTCCGGCTCTGTTTCCTCCGCTCTGACCTCTTCTGACGCCTCCGTCTCCGCGGAAGGAGCCGTTTCTGTCTGTCCTCCCTGTCCGCAGCCTGCCAGCATCAGACTCACCGCTGCCGCTGCTATCAGCATTTTCCCTTTTCTCATCATACATTCCTCTCTTTCACTATTATTTTATTTCATTATTCTATTTTTACAGGCAGCCGCCGGGATCTCAAATTCCTGCTGTCCCTCGCTGCCGGGTGCGATCTCATATTTTTCAAACACGATCACCGGGTTTCCCGCCTCATTCAAATAGAAGGGCGCATCTTTTCCAATTCCCTCAAAGGAGTCAAAATACACTGTCCCCTTCTCCTCACGCTCTTTCATCTGCCGCCTGATCTCCTCGTCCGCTCTCTCCTGGAAATTCTCTCCCAGAACATCCTCAAGCGTCAGCAGCCTGCCATTTTCCAGATCAAAGTTGTAATATCTGGTCTGGCTGTAGGCGGTCGTCCAGTTCTCCGTGCCCATAACTGCCAGGGAGAGATATTTTTCCGACTGGGACTTCACTTCATACCAGACACGGATCTGGATATTGTGGGCGGCCCACTCTTCCTCAGTTCCTCCCGTGTCCAGAAATGCCTGCCGGTATTCCTCCGCCCTGGCCTTCGCCTCGTCCGCGTACTGGCTGCACAGGCGGAAGATCTCCTCGTTCACCGACTGGGCCAAACCGTCAAAATCCCGGGAGATCATCTCCACGCTGGGAATTTCCACCGATATGTGCAGATCATCTTCCTCCGTCTCGTAAGAACGGAAAGTAAACACTCTGGCCACTGCGCCGATCACCGGCAGATTTCCGGCCGTCTCCGCAAATGCGGTGTTTGTGTTCAGGGCGGTGATAAACACTGCCGCAGCCGCAGCCGCGGCCGCCGTCCCTCTCTTTAGCCTTCTGCGAAACGCCAGGATCTTCCGCCGTTTTGCATCTGCCTTCCGGATCTCCCCCTGAATCCTTTCTGACAGCTCCTCCGGGATCTCAATTTCATCATAGCGCCGTTTTGCGTCTCTCATGGAATTCATACATCCACCTCCTGAACATACACCTTCAGCTGTCTCAGCCCCCGGTACAGCTTTGCCTTCACCGTATTCAGATTCAGCTTCGTGATCTCCGAGATCTCCTTTAAGGAAAGCTCCTCGAAAAACCGGAGCCGGATGATCGTCTGCGTCTCCCCGTCCAGACGGCTGATCGAGCTGTTCAGGTCGTCTGAAGCCTCAAACCCCTTCTCCTCATAAGCCGTCTCCCTCTCCTGCCCGCTCTCCAGCGGAAACCGGTTTCTGTCCTTCAGAAGCCGGAGGCTTTCATTTACCAGGATCCGGTAAAACCAGGTTTTCAGCGCATCCTCATTTCTCAGGCTCCCGCAGTGCTCCAGCGCCCGGCAGACCGCGTTCTGCACCGCATCCAGCGCGTCCTCCCGGCTGCGGACGTAGCTGTAGGCCAGCCGGTAAAACTGATCCTGATGCTCCACTATGTAAGCGGCAACCCTGTCGTACATGCTCTGTTTCATGTTCCCATCCTCTCCGTCCCCTCTGTGTCTTTCTATCTTATAGATTCTTTTCCCCGGCCAAAAGTTGCAGATCTTCTCATAATCAGCGCGAAAAAAAGAAGCCCGGAAACGGGCTTCCCATCTCGCTGTTTTTCGGGAGAAATCTTCTCACCGCAGCTTCATTTTATAATCTCTCTCCACTTCCCGGCGGGCATCCTTTTTGGCGATGTCCTGGCGCTTGTCGTAGAGCTTTTTGCCCCGGGCCAGGCCCACTTCCACCTTCACCAGGCTTCCCTTAAAATACACCTGGAGCGGCACCAGGGTCAGCCCTTTTTCCGCCAGCTTGGAATCTAAGCGGCGGATCTCCGTTTTGTGCATCAGCAGGCGGCGCACCCGCAGCGGATCCTTGTTGAAAATATTTCCCTTCTCGTAGGGGCTGATGTGCATGCCGTAGATGTAGACCTGCCCCTTCTCAATGCGGATAAACGACTCCTTAATGCTGCATTTTCCCATGCGGATGGACTTCACCTCCGTGCCGAAGAGCTCGATCCCCGCCTCAAATTTATCTTCAATAAAATAGTCGTGGTAAGCCTTTTTATTGTTGGCCACCAGCTTTACAGACTCTTTGCTCATACCTCATCCTCCTCGTCTGCCTCCGGTTCTCCCAGACAGGCAAAGTCGATGGTGCGGGAGAATTTATCCGTTCCCGTCACCCGCACCCGCACCCGCTGCCCCAGCTTGTAGGTCCTGCGGGTCATCTCTCCCCGAAGCTCCAGGGACTGCTCGTCAAACACATAGTAATCGTCCTTCATCTCGTTCACCCGGACCAGACCTTCCACCGTGTTCGACAGCTCCACGTAAAAGCCCCAGCTGGTGACTCCGGAGATCACGCCGTCAAACTCTTCCCCGATAAAACGGCTCATATATTCGCACTTCTTTAACTTCTCCGTCTCCCGCTCCGCGTCGTCCGCGCGCCGCTCCAGAGCCGAAGTCTGCACTGCCACCTCCGGCAGCAGCCGTTCGTAATGCTCCGTCCGCTTTTTGTTCAGACCGCGTCTTAAATTCTCCTTGATGATCCGGTGGATCTGAAGGTCGGGATAGCGGCGGATGGGGGAAGTAAAATGGGTGTAGTATTTGGCCGCCAGGCCGAAATGGCCGATATTGACCACCGAGTACTTGGCCTGCTTCATGGAGCGCAGGGTCAGCCTGGATATGAGGGCCTCCTCCGGCGTTCCCTCGATTCCGGTCAGCAGCTTCTGCAGCTCTTTCGGATGGACCTCCCCGTTCTGGAAACGGATGGAGCGGCCGAAATTATTGATAAACACCGCCAGACTTTTCATCTTTTCCGGATCCGGCAGATCGTGCGTCCGGTAGAGGAAAGGCACTTCCTGCCAGAAATAATCCTCCGCCACCGTCTCGTTGGCCGCCAGCATAAAGTCCTCGATCAGCTTCGTGGCCGCGTTCCGCTCATAGGGGCGGATGTCCGTCGGCCTTCCCTTTTCATCCAGAATGATCTTGCTCTCCGGAAAGTCAAAATCAATGGCTCCCCGTTTTCTTCTCCTCTCCCGCAGCAGGCCGGAGAGCTCCTTCATGCGGAAAAACAGGGGCACAAGCTCCCGGTACTCATTCATGGCGGCCTCATCCCCGTCCGTGATGATCCGGTTCACGTCAGTGTAGCTCATCCGCCGATCCACCCGGATCACCGTCTCCGCGATGCGGTGGGAAAGGATCCTTCCCTTCCCGTTAATCTCCATCAGGCAGGACAGGGCCAGACGGTCCTCCCCGGCGTTTAAGGAACAGATCCCGTTGGAAAGCCGGTGGGGCAGCATGGGGATGACCCGGTCCACCAGGTACACGCTGGTGCCCCTCCTCAATGCCTCCCTATCCAGAGGACTGCCCTCAGTCACGTAATGGCTCACATCGGCGATGTGCACCCCCAGAAGGTATTTCACTCCGTCCCCGCTCTCTATCTTCTCAAGGCTCACTGCGTCATCCAGGTCCTTGGCGTCCTCCCCGTCAATCGTCACCATCTGCACGTTCCGCAGGTCCAGACGGCCGGCCATGTCCTTCTCCTGCACCTGGTCGGGAATCCCGCTCACCTGGGCCATCACCTCATCGGGAAATTCCTCCGGCAGGCCGTAAGCCCGGACCACGGAGAGGATGTCCACTCCCGGGTCATTGATATGGCCCAGGATCTCCACGATCCTTCCCTCCGGGTTCTGGGTGCCGTCCTTGTAATCTGTGATCGCCGCCACCACCTTGTGGCCGGTGACTGCTCCCATATCCTTCCCCTGGGGAATAAATATGTCGCAGCCGATCTTCTGGTTGTCCGGAATGACAAAGCCGAAGTTTTTGCTCTTCTGGTAATACCCCACGATCTCCCGGTTGGCCCGCTCCAGCACCCGGACCACCGTTCCTTCCGTCCGTTTTCCTTTTTTCCCGTCCTCCGTGACGATCTGGACCCGGTCCCCGTGGAGAGCTCCTCCCGTTTTGTCCGGCGGGATGAACACATCCTCCTCCCAGCCTTCCACCGTTACAAAGCCGAAGCCCTTCGCCGTGCCGCTGAAGGTACCTACGATGGCAAATACCTCCGGCTTTCCGTATTTTCCTTTTTTGGAGACCCCGGCTTTTCCCTCAGCCACCAGGGCATCCAGCACTTCCCTTAACTCCGGCCGTTTGGACTTCGGCACGTCCAGGAGAATGGCCAGCTCCTTCACCTTCATGGGTTTGTAGGCCGGATTGTGAAACAATTCCTCCAGATTCTTTTTTCTTTCATTCAGCAATTCTTTATCCATATATCTTCTATCTTCTCTTTAAATCTTCTCTTCCTTTTCTTTTTCAGTCTGCAAAGCGGATCCCGGCAGGACCGGGGCATCTCCTTCCGGCAGACGGCCGCCGCACATATGCAGCCTGCCTCCCGCCGGATCCTGCCCGTAAAAAGAAAAACACTCTTGTCGCCAAGAGTGTCATCCGCTGTCTTATTACAATAAATTCAGGACCAGTGCCAGCACCACAAACAGGATCGCGGCAAACTTCGTGAATTTCTCCAGGGTTCCTTCCATGGAACGTCCCTTGTTCCTTCCCCAGTAGGTATCTGCCATGCCGGCGATGGAGCCCAGTCCCTGAGACTTGCCTTCCTGAAGCAGTACAATCACAGTCAACGCAATCGCTATAAGAACAAATATGATAGACAACGCGATTCTCAAAATCCGCACCTCCTATAGTCAAACAACTGTAATCATACCACAGTTTTCCTGCAAATACAAGCTCAAATTAAACTTTCTTCGATCCTCAGCAGGCGGTTGTATTTGGCGGTCCGCTCCGAGCGGCAGGGCGCCCCTGTCTTGATCTGCCCCGCGTTCACCGCCACCGCCAGATCGGCGATAAAATCATCCTCCGTCTCCCCGGAGCGGTGGGAAATCACCGTGCGGTAACCGGCTCTCTTCGCCGTCTCAATGGCCTCCAGGCTCTCGCTCAAAGTGCCGATCTGGTTGACCTTTATGAGAATAGCGTTGGCTGCCCGGCGGGCGATCCCCTGGCTCAGCCGCCCGGTGTTGGTCACAAACAGATCGTCCCCCACCAGCTGGATGCGGCCGCCCAGCTCTGCCGTCATCTTCTCCCAGCCGTCCCAGTCCTCCTCGTCCAGTCCGTCCTCAATGGAACAGATGGGAAAGGCGCCTGCCAGGCTCTTATAATAGGCGATCATCTCCGCCGAGGTGCGGTGCACCTCTTTTCCAGCCATCCTGCTCTCCCCCGGGAAATAGTAAGTGCCGGTGGCCGGCTCAAACAGCTCGCTGGAGGCGGCGTCCATGGCGATCCGGATGTCGGCTCCCGGCTGATACCCGCTCTTTTTCACCGCCTCCATCAGATAGGTCAGCACCTCCTCCGCGTTTTTTAAGTCCGGGGCAAAACCGCCCTCGTCCCCCACCGCTGTGGAATAGCCGTCCTCGTCCAGCAGCTTCTTTAATGTGTGGTAGATCTCCGCGCACATCATCAGCCCCTCAGAAAACGCCTTCGCCCCCACAGGCATGATCATAAACTCCTGAAAATCCACCGTGTTTCTGGCGTGGACTCCGCCGTTTAAAATGTTCATCATGGGGACGGGGAGCTGGCAGGCAGTCAGTCCGCCCAGATACCGGTACAGGGGAAGTCCCAGCCCCGCGGCCGCCGCCCTGGCCGCCGCCAGTGAGACGCCCAGAATGGCGTTGGCGCCCATTCGTTCCTTGTTCTCTGTGCCGTCCGCCTCCTTAAGGATCCGGTCTATGGTCCTCTGCTCCCTGGCATCCTCAAAGAGAACGGCCTCCGCCAGCTCATTGTTCACATGCTCCACCGCTTTTTTCACGCCTTTTCCGCCGTAGCGGTGATCGCCGTCCCTCAGCTCCGCGGCCTCGTATTTTCCCGTAGATGCCCCGGAAGGCACTCCCGCCCGGCCGACGGTCCCGTTTTCCAGAGTCACCTCCACCTCCACCGTAGGGTTGCCCCTGGAATCCAGAATCTCCCGTCCCTTTACCGCCGCAATGTCAAATCCACAGTCCATCCTGCGCGACCTCCTTCATCTTACTCATTCTTTTCCATAGAATGGGCCGTTTTCCGGATTTTATGCAGAAAGGCAAGGCAAGTGAAACTTTTCTATTACTGTTTGATTGACATTTTTTTAATCAGCTTTGAAATTTCTTTTTCCCGCTTTCCTTTTGCAGTCATGTAGCTTTCTTTATCTTCCATATAATCATTTTCAGCCTTTAGCTTCTGATAGGACTGCCAACGGTCTATCTGCAGTTCTCCCGTTGTCAGTGCTTTCTGAATGGCACATCCCGGCTCATTTGTATGGGTACAGTTGCGGAATTTACACTGAGCAGCCAGTTCTTCAATATCCGTAAAAGTTTTTTCAATTCCTGTATCGTTGTCCCACATTCCAAATTCACGCATGCCCGGAGTATCAATTACCATGCCGCCCGAAGGAAGCAGGAACAATTCTCTGCGGGTAGTGGTATGTCTGCCTTTGTCATCATTGCGAAGCCCGTTTGTTTTCAGGTGTTCTTTCCCCAACAGGCGATTGATAAGTGTAGATTTCCCTACGCCCGAAGAACCAATGAACGCTATCGTTTTTCCCTCTGAAATAAATGGCAGAAGTTCCTTGTACCCATTTTCTTCCATTGAGGTTGTAACCAGAATATCTATCCCAAAAGCAACCGAGGATACTTCTGAAAGTCTGTTTTCTAAATCATCACACAAATCTGATTTTGTCAGTACAACGACAGGCACAGCACCGCTGTCCCATGCAATGGAAATATACCGCTCCAACCGTCTAAGGTTAAAATCATTGTTTAATGCCATGCAGAGAAATACCGTATCAATATTTGCAGCAGCAACCTGTTCCCGCTGTGGTTCGCCAGCGGCTTTTCGGATAAAAGCGCTTTTTCGCGGCAGCAGCGATTCAATAATTGCACTGTCGCCGGATTCGTTCCAATTTACCAGTACAAAGTCGCCGACGGCCGGATATTCGGAAGATACAGTGGCTTGAAATCGGAACTTTCCAGATAATTCCGCCAATTTCTCGCCCTTATCCGTTATCACCCGATAGAACCCTTTTTCCTGTGAAAGAACACGTGCCGGTTCTAATAGATTATCTTTTGGGATTTCGTTTGAAAATGCTTCAGAAAATCCATACTTTTTTATGTTAATTAAGTTTTTCACTATCTATTCCTTTCTGCTTTGAGTACTTATGAAAAATATTTTTGAAAAAAGCCGTCAATATAATGTATATAGCTTTGTGCAATTTCTTCTTTTTTCTCCCTGCAGTCTGCGCCATCTGACATACTGAGCAGAAGGTAAAAAGGAGAATAGAACTCAACCGCCAGCACATGGGGAGATGGCAGCTGTTTTTTTTGCTTCTTTGAAATTTCGCGAAACAGATTTTCGATATAATCCACAGGTCCGCTGACAAGAACTTTTTGATATAAGGCACTCATTTCCGGGGCCTTGTATTGTTCAAGCGTCAGCATTTTACGAAAATTACAGGCAATTTCATCTTCACTCCAATAGCGGAATTGTGCTTTCATGTAATCGCCCAGGCTCTCTGCTGATACATTGGAAAAAGCTTCCGGCATTTCCGAATAATCTTTTTCCGGGACACCGTTTTTTCGAGAACGCTCTTCATCCAGCTGACAGACATATTCAAAGATACTGTTAAAAATGTCTCTCTTGTTCTTGTAATGTTTATATAATGCGCCCTTTGTGATACCTAACTCTCCCGCAATTTGGCTGACAGATACCGCCTCATATCCATTAACAGCAAATAGCCGTAAAGCAGCCACTAATATTTTTTCCTTTGTGTTCGACATCACAGCCTCCAATTAGTAAACGACCGTTCACTCTTACAGTATAGTGAACAGTCGTTTACTTGTCAAGCAATTAAGATTTATTCTATGCGAAACAGCGGGCTGATTTTAACGCAAAAGAAGGACCGTGGACTTATTTTGGATCCATGGTCCTTCTTTGCTGTTAGGCTATGCTTTTTTACAGTCTCTCCGCCTGCCGCGGGGCCGCCGGGCGGCATCGCCGCCCGCAGCCCGGCTGTCTCCATCAGTCTACGATGGTCTTTTCCGTTACATTGTCAAAGATATGGATCTTGCTGGTATCCATGGCAAGGCGGATGGTATCGCCCACCGCCACCTTGGCGGATGCGTTTAAGGACGCCACCCAGCCGGCCTCTTCCACGTCAAAGTATACCAGGGACTCGGCTCCCAGCATCTCGTACACGCGCACTTCCGCGTCGAAGCAGGACTTGCTGAATCTCTGCAGGCTGTCCGGATCTCCGTGGATGTCAGAGGGGCGGATGCCCAGCACCACCTTGCCGCCTACGTAGCCGCCTTTTTTCAGAGCCTCGGCTCTGTCCTGATTCAGCACGATCTTATGGCCGGCAAAGCGCAGGCAGATCTCGCCGTCCTCCTCCACCGCGTCGGCGGTGATCATGTTCATCTGAGGAGAACCGATAAATCCGGCCACAAACTTGTTGCAGGGATGGTCATACAGGTTCTGAGGCGTGTCGATCTGCTGCACCACGCCGTCCTTCATCACCACGATCCTGGTTCCCAGAGTCATGGCCTCGGTCTGGTCGTGGGTTACATAGATGATGGTGGCCCCCAGGCGCTGGTGGAGCTTGGAGATCTCCACGCGCATCTGGCCTCTCAGCTTCGCGTCCAGGTTGGACAGGGGCTCGTCCATGAGGAACACCTTCGGGTTTCTCACAATGGCGCGTCCCATGGCCACACGCTGTCTCTGGCCTCCGGAGAGAGCTCTGGGCTTCCGGTCCAGGAGTTTCTCCAGATCCAGGATCCTGGCTGCCTCCCGCACTGCCTTGTCAATCTGATCCTTGGGCGTCTTTTTCAGTTTCAGGGAGAAGGCCATGTTGTCATACACCGTCATATGGGGATACAGAGCGTAGCTCTGGAACACCATGGCAATATCCCGGTCCTTCGGCTCCACGTCGTTCATCACCTTGCCGTCGATGATCAGCTCGCCGGAGCTGATGTCCTCCAGCCCGGCGATCATGCGCAGGGTGGTGGACTTGCCACAGCCGGACGGGCCTACGAAAATAATAAACTCTTTGTCCTTGATATCCAGGTTGAAATCCTTCACCGCCTCATAGCCGTTGGGATATTTTTTACATACATTTTTCAGCTGAACACTCGCCATAATTTCCTCCTAACATGAAATGTTTTCCTTCCATTCCCATCAGATCCGCTGCTCTGACAGCATCCACCGGGCTCCGTAGGGTCCCATGGGCACGTTCTCTCCCCCGAGGCTTTCCTCTGAGAGCAGATCTTTATACATTCCGGGCTCGCTGATGCGGGCCGTCTTTTCCTCTCCTGAGAAGTTAAAGAGAGCCACCAACTTCTCTCCGTCCAGCTCTCTCACCAGACAGAGGACCGCCGGGTCGCAGGTATCCGACGTCCGCACAGACGCCGCGTTTAAAAAGACCGGCAGGCTCTTTCTGAGCTTCTCCAGACGGCCGATCCCGGAAAACAGCCTCTGCTGCACAGTTCCTGCCGTCTTTCTCTTCTCTGCCGCATCCCAGTGGAATTTCCCCCTGTGCACGTACCGGGAATCGGCCGCCTTCCCGGGATCATTCTTGTAGCTGTAGTCGTTGAGCTGGCCAATCTCGTCCCCGCTGTAGAGCATGGGGATGCCGGACAGGGTCATCATAAAGGCGTGGAGCATCAGGTCACAGGAGAGTGCCTTCTCCTCCGCGTCTTTATCTCCCGCCTCCAGCGCCCCTTCCAGGCCGCAGAGGGAGGCGGTGGTGCCGCAGAGCCTGGCGTCTCCCGACGACGGGTCGTCGTTGTAGAGCTCGCCTCTGGCCATGGACCCCGGCCATTTTCCCGTGAAGTAATCGCTCAAAAACCGTTTGTGCGGCACTTCCTCCATGTGCTCTCTCCGCAGCCAGGCATATTCCAGGCCCCAGCCGATGTCATCGTGGCAGCGGAGGTAATTGAGGAACACATACTCTCTGGGAAGTCCGTTGATCACATCCATCTGATGCTTTAACAGGGAGACTTTCCCCGTGGCCACCGTGTGCCAGATTGAAGCCATGGTGGTCACATTGTAAAGCATGTGGCACTCCGGCTTCTCCACCGTTCCGAAATAGGGAACCACCTTTGCCGGCTCCATCACTACCTCTCCTAAGAGAAGCACTGCCGGGCAGACCGTCTCGCAGATCATGCGGATCATCCGCACCAGGGTGTGCACCTGCGGAAGGTTTCTGCAGCTGGTTCCCAGCTCTTTCCAGATGTAGGGAACGGCGTCCACGCGGATCACGTCGATTCCGTGGTTGGCCAGGTTTAACAGGTAATCCACCATAGTGTTGAACACCACGGGATTGCGGTAGTTCAAGTCCCACTGATAGGGATAGAATGTGGTCATCACATATTTTTTCGCGTCCTCCAGCCAGGTAAAATTGCCGGGAGCCGTGGTGGGAAATACCTGGGGGCAGGTTCTCTCGTACTGGGCAGGAATCTCGTAGCTGTCAAAGAAGAAGTACCGGTCCTGGTATTCTTTTTCCCCCGCTCTGGCCCGTCTGGCCCACTCATGCTCCTCTGAGGTGTGGTTCATGACAAAGTCCAGGCAGACGCTGATGGTCCTTCTGTGGCATTCCTCCGCCAGATCCTTTAAATCCTCCATAGTTCCCAGGCTTTCCTTCACCTTTGTAAAATCAGACACGGCATAGCCGCCGTCGTTGTTCACGGCGGGAGAGTCCAGAAGAGGCATCAGGTGGAGACAGCGCACGCCGCACTCCTCAATATAGTCCAGCTTCTCTTTTACCCCTTTTAACGTCCCGGCAAATGCGTCGGTGTACATCATCATGCCCACCATATCATTTCTCTTGTACCAGTCCGGGTCCTCCTCCCGCTTTTTGTCCAGCCGTTTTAATTTCCGGTCCCTCTCCCGGCTGCGCTTCTCCATGGTCTTCACCAGCTCTTCAAACATTCCGATGCCGCCCTCGTAGAGCTCGCAGTAGAGCCATTTTAACTCGTCGTAATGTCTGGAAAGCCTCCGTTTAAATACTGTCTCTCTCTCCATCTCTCTCACCTTGCCTGTATGGGATAATACCTTCTCATCTCACTGATGAAATCTTCTCCGCACTCCAGATAGAGCTGCTCTCCTCTGGAGCGAACAGTGTAAACCGGGGCGTTTGGCCGGCCGGAGGTGAAATCTCTCACCGTGCGTCCCCCCGCCGGCTGCCTTCCCGGGATGATCTCCTCAAATTCCGTGCGGGACGCGTGGTAGACGTCCTTCCGCCTGGATTTGCGGATGATCTTTGAGATGGTAAAATCCCCGTTCACATACACATATTCGTACTCGTACTTCCAGCTCCTGGACAGGAAAAAAACAGTCACCGCCAGGATCAGGGATGGAAACAGCATGGCCGCCGCGAAAAATACCGCGTCCACAAAAAATACCAGGGCCGCCGATACCATGACCGCCTTGACAAGCTGCTGCTTCCGGCTCAGGACATAGGGTACGTACCACTCAAACACAACGTCTCTCATCTTCATCCCTCACTTTAAAATTTATGCCTTTCGGTTTTATGCCATTTTTAAGATCAGCTGGATCCCCGCATACTCCGTCAGATCAGCCGGAACGGGGATTCCCGCGCTCATCAGCAGTTTTCCGGAGTATTTTCCTTTCCAGCCCTCGATCCGGTAGAACCGATCCGCCTCCAGGCCCTTTAATTTCACATACCTCTGGGCGTCGTTGCCTTCCCTGTCCGTGATCACAATGCTCACCAGGGATTTTTTCCGGTCCTGTGACACCTGCTGCCAGGCGGTAAAATACCGGTTTTCATAGGGGTTTGTCAGGCGGTAGTAATCGCCCTCCGCAATCAGCCGGTAATATTTCTTGTAAAACCGGATCTGATCACGGCACTCTTCCTTCTCCTCCTCGGTCATGCGGGTGGGATCCAGCTCATAGCCGAACACTCCGTCCATGGCCACGATCCCCCTGGTGTTTAAGGGGGTGATCCGCCCTGTCTGATGGTTGGGACAGACGGAAACGTGGGCTTCCATGGTGCTCACCGGGTAGGCAAAGGAAGTTCCGTACTGGATCTTCAGCCGGTTGACAGCGTCTGTATTGTCGCTGCACCAAATCTGGGGCTGATAGTAGAGCATGGCCGGGTCAAACCGCCCTCCCCCGCCGGCACAGCCGCAGAAGAGCACGTCCGGATGCTTTAAAATCACCTGATCCATCACGTAGTACAGGCCCAGGATATACCGGTGGAGCACTTCCCCCTGGCGGTTCCGGTCCAGAAGGGCGGACCACGCCTCGGCGATGCTGCGGTTCATATCCCACTTCACATACTCGATCTTCCCCATGTCCAGCACGCCGTTCATGGCCTCTATGATGTAGTCGCACACATCCCGGCGGGAGAGGTCCAGCACCAGCTGATACCGTCCCCGAACCGCCGGCCGCCCCGGTTCCCGCAGGCACCAGTCGGGGTGGCGGCGGTAGAGCTCGCTCTCCTCCGATACCATCTCCGGCTCCACCCAGATGCCGAACTGCAGGCCCATGTCATGGATCTTCTCCGACAGTTCCCGGATCCCCATTTTCAGCTTTTCCCGGTTCTCCGTCCAGTCTCCCAGCGCGGCGTCGTCGTTGTTGCGGCAGCCGAACCATCCGTCGTCTAAGACGAACAAGTCCACTCCCAGGTCAGCCGCTTCCTTTGCGATGGACAAGATCTTCTCCCCGTCAAAGTCAAAGTAGGCGGCCTCCCAGCTGTTTAAGAGCACCGGGCGCGGTTTTTTCCGGTAGGGAGAGCGGCAGAGATTTTCCCGGAAGATCCTGTGGTAAATGTGGCTGAGCTCTGTAAAGCCTCTGCCGGACCAGGCCAGGACTGCCTGGGGAGCCTGAAATGTCTCTCCCGGCTCCAGCAGGAAGGAAAATCCCTGGGGATTGATTCCCCCGTTCACTCTCAGCTGGCCGAACTGGTCTTTCTCCGCCTCTATGAGGAAGCAGCCGCTGTATACCAGAGATATGCCCCAGCACTGGCCGTTGTCCTCGCCGCAGTCCTTCCCGCAGACAATGGCAAAGGGATTGTACTGGTGGGAGGAAGCCCCCCGGCTGCTGCCGATGGAATGGATCCCGTCGCTTACGGGAATCCTCCTTACGCCTCTCTCCATCAAGTGGCGTCCGGAAAAGTAGACCAGATCAAAATCGGACTCCATAAAGTCCAGGGTGACGGACATCACTTTTTCCAGTCTGGCCGTCTCCTCTCCCCGGTTGGTCACCCGCACTGAGCGGGCAATCACATCTTTCTCCTCAAATACGGTGTAGGAGAGGCTGATCTCCAGCCCGCTCACCGTATCTTCCAGCCGGATTATGAGGGTTTCCCCCTTCTCCCCCGGCATCAGGCGCAGCCCCGGCATTCCCTCGATCTTTTCCGCTCCGGGACAGATCTCGTACCCGGCCACCTTTCCGGAGCAGGAGACTTCTCCCCTCCCCCAGACGGCCTCTATGCTGGGACTGCGGTAATCGCCGCTGCGGCTGGTGGAAAATTCCTGAGGCAGGAAATCCAGAGAAAAGGTCCGGTCGTTCCCGGCCTCGTTGGGGTTGGGGGAAAATCCCCGGTCCGCAAGGACCACCAGGTAGTCCACGTCCTCATCGGGAATCCTGTCTCCATAGTACATATGCAGCAGATTTCCATATCTGCTGACCTTCATGAGATAGGAGCTGTTTTTTGTCTCCAGAATGAAGGTTTTGGTATCTGCATTATATCTTACTGCCATCGCTTCTCTTCCTGCCTGTTCTGTATTGTCTTTATTTTCCTCCCGTCATGGCAACGCCCTCGATAAACTGTTTCTGGAAGAACAGGTACAGCACAACCATGGGAACCATGGCTAACAGAGAGCCGGCCATCATCACCGGGAAATTGGTGCTGAACTGTCCTCTTAAGGTCGCCAGTCCGGAAGAAAGGGTCATCATGTTCAAGTCGGTGTTTACAATCAGGGGCCACATCAGGTCTCCGTAGGCAAAAACGGCGGTAAACACAGCCAGTGCTGCCATGGACGCCTTCGTCAGAGGTGCCATCACCTTGACAAAGGTCTGCCACTGATTGCAGCCGTCCAGATAAGCCGCCTCCGCGATCTCATCCGGGATTCCCATGTACGCCTGCCTTAAGAAGAAGGTTCCGAAGGCGCTGACGATGCCGGGGAATACCAGGGCGAAGATCGAGTTGGTCAGTCCCAGTTTTGCGAGCATCTGGTACTGAGGCGTGATGAAGATCTGGGAAGGAAGCATCATCTGCACCAGCACCAGGGAAAACAGCAGGTTCTTTCCTTTAAATTTCAGCTTCGCAAACGCGTAGCCGGCCATAGAGGAAAATACCACTGCGCACACAACCCGCCAGAACACCATGAGGGCTGTGTTTTTATAGAGGGCCAGGAAGGGCAGGGACGCCATGGCATCCTTAAAGTTGTCCAGGTTCCAGCTCTCCGGCAAAATATCCGGCGGAATCCTCATGCTCTCCTCCACCGTCTTGAAGCTGGTGAGGAACATCCACACAAAGGGGAAGATCATGATCACGCAGCCTATGATGAAAAAGGCATAGATTCCGATGGTTCTGATCCGTCTGGATCTCTCTAATGATGAATTCATACGCTTCCCTCCTATACCTCGTAGTTAACCCATTTCTTCTGTCCCCAGAACTGTACCACCGTCACCAGGCCGATGACCGCCACCGTCCAGATGACTACTGAGGAGCCCAGTCCCCGGTTGCCGGTGACGAAGGACTCACGGTAGAACAGGTACATCAACGACTGTGCCTTTGTCAGAGCCGGGTTGGACTCCTCCACCAGCATGTAGATCAGGTCATAGACCTTGATGGACGACATCAGTCTCATGATCATGACCACGAACAGAGTGGGGGAAACCATGGGCAGCGTAATGTAGAAGAACTGCTGCAGCTTCGTGGCCCCGTCCAGGCTGGCCGCCTCATAATAGGACTTTGAAATGTTCTGAAGACCGGACAGGAGGAGCACCGCGTCGTAGCCGATGGCGGACCAGATCGCCACGATGGCGCAGGTCACCATGACCACGTTGGGGTCAGTGATCCAGCTGATGCCGGAGTGAAACAGGCTGTTGATAATGCCGTACTCCGTGTTGAACATCCACTTCCACACCATGGCCACCGCGGCGGGAGCCACTACCATGGGAAGGAAGAACACGGCGCGGAAAAAGGTTCTGCCCTTGATCTTCGCGTTCAGCATCACCGCCACCACCAGGGACAGAAACAGTCCCAGCGGCACAGTCAGAATGCAGAAATACAGGGTGTTTAAGTTCGCTCTCCAGAACTCCGCGCTGGTGAACATCTCCACATAGTTTTCAATTCCCTGCAGTTCAAACAGTCCGAAGGGCTTTGTCTTGGAAAAGCTCATCACAATGGTTTCCAGAAACGGGTAAATATTTAACACCAGCAGGCCGATCACCGTGGGAGCCACCATAATGTAGGCCCACTTGCTCTCGGACTTCGCGTGTCTGCTGGCCTTTCCAGTCACATTTGCCATAATCCCCCTCCTTTAATCATCCTCCGCTGCTTCCTTCAAGGCATTCTGCATGGCGTCCATGCCGTCCTCAAAGTCCATGTCTCCGGAATAAATGCTGAGCAGAATATCCGTCACATCCGGTTTCCACACGGAGCGGTACTTGTTGTTGACTGACTGCACGCTGTAGTCGAACATGTCCACGAAGCACTCCACGTTCAGCCGATAGTCAAACTGGTCGAACACGTCGATCCACGTCTGCTCCAGCCCCTCATAGGCCGGGATCGCCGCGCCGGACTCGCCCTGGATCCTCTGTCCTTCCTCAGAACCGAAGAAGCGGAGCACATCCTTTACAATGTCCAGGTGCTTGTTCTCCGGAGAGGTGGCGTAGCACAGGCCGTTGGAGATGGTGGCCCGTCCGTCCCCGCTCACCGGGTCGGGACACTTGGGCAGAACTGCCACATCCCATTTTCCCTGCATATCCGGATAGTTCTGCATCTCGGACAGGATGTTCCAGTTTCCTTCCAGGAACATGGATCCCTGCTCGGAGAAGAACGCCGTTCCGGGAGAAGTCTCCGCAAAGTAGTTCTGATCCGGGCACCAGTCTTCCTTCTGCAGGTCGATGTAGAACTTCATGGCATCCCTGGTGGCCTGGTTGTCAAAACCGCCGGTCACGCCGTCCTCCGCCAGTATGTAGCCGCCCTTCTGGTAGACAAAGTTCCAGTATCCCAGCTGGTCATCCCCGTAGGCCATGTAGCCGTACTTGCCGGTGGCGTCGTAGATCTTCTGAGACGCCTCGCACAGATCGTCCCAGGTCCAGGTCTCGTCGGGATAGGATACTCCCGCCGCGTCAAACATTTCCTTGTTGTACACCAGGCCCACAGTGTCTTTGTCCTTCGGCACTCCGTAATACCGGCCGTCGCTGCCCTGGATGTTCTTTAAGGAAACTTCCGAGAAGTGGTCCTTAAAGTAGTTCGGGTCTGTGTCGTCGTACAGATCCGTCAGGTCCGCGATCTTTCCGTAGTCGGCGTACTTTAAGATCTCATTGGTGTGCATCCAGAAAATGTCCGGCATCTGGTTGGAGATGGCCGCCGCCTCCAGCTTTGTCCAGTACTCACTCCAGCTCGTCACCTGCACCTCGATCTCCACATCCGGATGCTTTGCCGTGTAGGCGTCGCACATGGCCTGCATGCCGTCCCGCTGGGCCACATCCCAGATCTGGAATGTGAGGTGGGTCTTTCCGTCGGATGACCCGGCTCCGCAGCCCGCCAGCATAACTGCTGCCGCACAGGCAATGGACAGCGGAACCAATCGTTTCAGTTTTTTCACATCTTTCCCTCCTTTTTGTGAATTTATTACAGAAACTAAAATTTAGTTTGTAAGATGATTATAGCAATTCACTAATGCAAGTGATATGAACAAGAAGAATATTCATATACCAAAATGTAACTTCTGTACATTTTTCGTATAATATGCTATCATTTTGGTATATAGGAGGGACTATGGAAAAGAATTATAAATTTGGAGTTTTTCAAAATGACAAGAATATTGACCTGACAATCTTTCAGTACGGCTGGGAGCGGTGCGCTCCCCTTCACTCCTACGGTCCGGCCAAGAGAAACCACTATCTGTTTCACTTTATCTTCTCGGGGAAGGGCTACTTAAGCTCCAACGACTCTTCCGGCACCACCCACCTGCACCGTCTGGAAGCCTGCCAGGGCTTTCTCATCTGTCCGGAGCAGGTCAACACCTACTACGCGGACGAGCATCTGCCCTGGGAGTACGCCTGGGTGGAATTTGACGGGGTCAAGGCCATGGAATTTCTGGAAATGGCCGGCTTAAGCTATGACAATCCCGTGTACCGCTTAAAAAAGCGGGAGTACGCCCCCCTGATCCGGGACGAGCTCATGACCATCATCGACAACACCGGCCAGTCTCCCATTTTTCAGATCGGCCACCTGTACCTGTTTTTCGACTGCCTGATCCGCTGCTCCGCCCAGGCCAAGACCACGCCTGCGGGAAAGATGAAGGACTTCTATATAAAAGAAGCCATCTCCTTCATCGAGCAGAACTACAGCCGCCCCATCTCGGTGGAGGACGTGGCCGCCTTCTGCAACCTGAACCGGAATTATCTGGGCAAGCTGTTCCGGGAGGGAACTAACCAGACCCTACAGCATTTTCTCATGTACTACCGCATGAACCGGGCGGCAGAGCTTTTGAAGTTTTCCGACATGAGCATCAGCGAAATCGGCAAAATGTGCGGCTATCCCAATCAGCTTCATTTTTCCAGAGCATACAAGACGATCTTCGGCCTTTCCCCCGGCCGCTGGCGGGACCAGAACCGCACCCTGCCCCGTCTGGGAAAACAGCCGGAGAACCCATCAGAAAGGAGCAAATGACATGGCTGCAGCAGAATACTCCAAGGCGCGGAAGCTGGCGCAGAAAGCCTACCGCCAGGACTTAATTGCCGGGAAGAACCCCTATCTTCAGGTTCTGGATGAGCTTCTTCCCATGGCGGAAACCGTGGGCGAGAGCGATCTGGGGCTGGTGGAGATCCCTCTGTCCCGGGTCGTGGGCACAAAGACTGCCGGGCGGACCAGGGCCTTTGCCGGCAACTTCATGCCCCTGCTCCCGGAGACCTCTGAATTTGCCGACAAATGGTCCTCCTTATATCTCTCCCACATCTCCGAGGGCATAAGGGAACCGGTGATCGCCTGCGAATTTATGAACTTCTACTATATTATAGAGGGAAACAAGCGGGTCAGCGTGCTGAAATACTCCGGCGCCGTCTCCGTCTCCGGCTACGTCACCCGCATCATCCCCGCCCCCTCGGACCAGCCGGAAGTGAAGATCTACTATGAATACATGGATTTTTACCGGGTATCCGGCATCAACACCATCTATTTTTCAAAGGAAGGGGGCTTTCCCAGGCTCCTGCGGCTTCTGGGAAAGGACGCCTCCTCCCCCTGGTCTGACGAGGACAAAAGCCGTTTTTCCTCCGCTTTCCTGCGGTTTTCTGAGATTTTCCGGGAAAAAGGCGGGGAGAAACTCTCTTCCACCCCGGGAGACTGTTTTCTGCTGTACTTAAACGTCTACGGCTGGGAGGGAATGCTGGACAAATCCATGGACCAGCTCCGCAGAGAGATCACCCTGCTCTGGCCGGACCTGGAATCTCTCTCATCCGGCGGAACGGTCCGACTGGTTACCCGCCCGGAGGAGAAAAAGGCCAACACGGCGGCCATCATCCAGAAGCTCATCCCTGCCGCCAGGCCCAGGCTCAAGGTGGGATTTGTCCACCACGGCACCATCCACACCTCCGGCTGGACCTACGCCCACGATCTGGGGCGGCTGTATCTGGAGGACCGCATGGGCAGCTCCATCACCACCGCCGTGTACGACGGAGCCGGTTCCAAAGAAGACTCCATGAAAGCCATCGAGCAGGCCGTCTCCGACGGCTGCCAGGTGATTTTCACCACCTCCCCCAGGTTTTTGGACTCCAGCATCCGGGCCTGCATCCGCTTTCCCGGAACCAAGATCTTAAACTGCTCCCTCAACACCTACAGCGGCCATCTGCGCACCTACTACGGCCGTCTCTACGAGGCCAAATTCCTGGTGGGAATGCTGGCGGGCATCCTGTCCAAAGACGGGCGCATCGGATACATCGCCGATTTTCCCATCTTCGGGACCGCAGCCGCCGTCAACGCCTTCGCCCTGGGCGTGCAGATGGTCTGTCCGGAGGCGAAAGTGATCCTGGACTGGTCGTCCCTGCAGGACAGCAGCTGTGAAAAACGGCTGGCAGACCAGGGCGTGTCCCTGATCTCCGGTCCTGAGATGCTGGCCCCCTCCTCCTCTCCCCGGCCTTACGGCCTGTACCGGCCGCAGGAACAGGGAGGCGTGAGCCTGGCCTCCTCCATCTGGCACTGGGGCAAATTCTATCACCGGATCCTGCAGACGATCTTAAACGGCAACTGGAGCCGTTCCGCCTATGAGTTCTCCGGAGATTCCATCAACTACTGGTGGGGCATCTCCTCCGGCATCATCGACGTGATCACCTCCAAAACCATCCCGCCCCGCTCCCTCCAGCTGATGGAGCTGGTAAAGGGCCAGATCGTCAGCGGCAATTTCCAGATCTTCTCCGGGGATGTGAGGGATCAGGCCGGGAACTTAAAAACTCCCGGCGGCTCCTCTCTCACCCCCGCCCAGATCGTGCGCATGGACTGGCTGGTTTCCAATGTGGAAGGCCGCATTCCCCGGCCGGAAGAACTGAACGAGGAAGCTGCGGGGATGATGGAGACTCAGGGCTTCTTTATGGGAAAGGATGGTCTGACATGAAAATCCTGGCAATCGCGGACGTAGAGTCCAAAGCCCTGTGGGACTACTACCATCCGGACCGGCTGAAAGATGTGGACGTGATCATCTCCTGCGGAGACTTGGATCCCCATTACCTGTCCTTTCTGGCCACCTTCTTCTCCGGCCCGGTGCTCTACGTCCACGGCAACCACGACGGCAGCTACGAGAAAACGCCTCCGGAAGGGTGTATTTCCATCGAGGACCGGATCTATGAATACGGCGGGGTCCGCTTCCTGGGGCTGGGCGGCTCCGTGCGCTACAAGCCCGGCTCCCATCAGTACACTCAGATGGAGATGAACCTGCGGATCATCCGCCTCTGGTTCCAGTTAAAGATCCACCGGGGATTTGACGTGCTGGTGACTCACGCCCCCGCCTACGGGCTGGGGGACGGGGCCGACCTGCCCCACGAGGGATTTAAGGGGTTCCGGACTCTGATGGAAGCCTACCGGCCTCCCTTCTTCGTCCACGGCCACGTTCATCTCTCCTACGACCCGCTGGCAAAAAGGATCCTGCGCTACCACGATACCACCATCATCAATGCCTACGAGAAATATCTGTTTGAGGTGAAGACGCCCTAGGCAGCCGCCTGAAAAATGAAGTTTCCTGTTCAGCAAAAAACGGCCCCGCCGGTCTGGTGTGATTTCCAGACCGGCGGGGCCGTTATCCGTTCTTTTCTATTTTTCAGAGAAATTCCTACATGGCCACAGATCTTCTCACTGCCACCCGCCTGCTTTTGTTGGGATCGGGGCGGAGCAGCATCCAGAGCATGCCTATGAGCACCAGGAGAGCGGCTGCCGTTCCCAGAGTAAAGGCTCCTCCCATGAGCAAAGTGCCCAGCTGATAGATCATCAGGCTCACCAGGTAAGCGAAAACATTCTGGAAGATAATGGCAAACCAGAACCATTTTCTGGACTGCATCTGCTGAGCCATGGTGGCGATTGCTGCCAGGCAGGGGGAGTTTAACATGTTGAACACCAAGAAGGACACAGCTGCCGGCACACTCGGGAACCAGGAGCGGATCGCCGCCGCAACGGTGGGCGCGTCCTCAGACGCTTCCCCGGCCACTCCGGCCAGGATTCCAATAGTAGTGACAATATTTTCCTTCGCGCTGAATCCTGAGATGGAAGCTGCCACCGGGGCAAAACCGTACTCGCCCGTTCCCCAGCCCAGGGGATGGAAGAGAGGCGCGATCACGCCGCCTATAATGCCCATCAGACTGTCTGCGCTGTCCTCCACCATGCCGAAGCCCTCAGCGGTAAATCCGAAAGTGGACAATACCCACATCACCACGCAGGCTAAAAACAGGATAGTGCCCGCCTTTTTGATAAAGCTGAACAGCCTCTCCCACACGTGGATGGCCACGGTCCGCAGGGAGGGAATGTGGTAAGCCGGAAGCTCCATGACGAAGGGAGCTGCCTCTCCGGCGAAGGGCTTCGTCTTCTTCAGCATGATGGCCGAAATCAGCACCGCCGCAACGCCGATCACGTACATGATAAAGGCCCAGGACCCGGCGTCAGAGTAATTTCCTGTGGCCCAGCCGGTGATCAGTCCGCCCATGAGGGCGATTACCGGGAGCTTTGCGCCGCAGGGGACGAAGGTAGCCGTCATAATGGTCAGCCGCCTGTCATTGTCGTTTTCAATGGTTCTGGACGCCATGATCCCGGGGATCCCGCATCCGGAGGAGATGAGCAGCGGGATGAAAGATTTTCCCGACAGCCCGAAATGGCGGAACACGCGGTCCATCACAAAGGCAATGCGGACCATATACCCGCAGTCTTCCAGAATGGACAGGAAGATAAAGAGGATCGCCATCTGGGGCAGGAAGCCGAACACAGCTCCAAGACCGCCGATGATGCCGTCCACCAGCAGGCCGGTAGTCAGCTCTCCCGCTCCGGCCGCGGCCAGCGCGGCGGATGCCGCCTCCTGGATCCCGGCCACAAAGCTGTCATTGGCCCAGTCCGTTCCCATAGTTCCCACTGTGGACACAGACACGTAGTAGACCAGCCACATAACCAGGGCAAAGATCGGCAGGCCCAGAATCCGGTTCGTCACGATCTGGTCGATCCGGTCGGAGACAGACATCTTTTTCCCGGCTTTCCTCACCGTATTCTTCACCAGTTTGGTGATGTACTCGTACCGCTCATTGGTGATGATGCTCTCCGTATCGTCATCATGGGCTTTTTCAAGTTCTTTGATCCGGCTCTCCACCGCGCTTTTTGCCCCGGCGGGAAGCGCCAGCTGTCCGTTTACTTTCTCATCCTTTTCCAAGAGCTTGATGGCGTACCACCGTCTCTGGACTGGGGAAATGTCTTCCGGCAAAAGACGCTCCGTCTCAATCACCGCCTGCTCCACATCGGCCGCAAAGATCGGCTGCGGAATCATCTCTTTCTTTGTCTTTGCCAGGCTGACTGCTTTCTCCACCACTTCTTTTAAGCCGGTGCGCTTAAGGGCGGAAGTCTCCACGATCTCGCAGCCCAAAGCCGCTCCCAGTCTTCCCGTGTCGATGCGGTCGCCTGTTTTCTTCAGCAGATCGCTCATGTTCAGGGCGATGACCACGGGGATTCCCACCTCCAGCACCTGGGTGGTCAGATACAGGTTTCTCTCAATGTTGGTGGCATCCACCAGATTGATCACCGCATCCGGTCTCTCCTTCAGCAGATAATCCCTGCTGACCACTTCCTCCAGCGTATAGGGGGACAGGGAATAAATTCCCGGCAGGTCGGTGATGATGATCTCCTCCCCTTTGGAATCCTTCCACTTTCCTTCCTTCTTTTCCACCGTAACGCCGGGCCAGTTGCCCACGTACTGATTTGCTCCCGTCAGAGCGTTGAACATGGTCGTCTTCCCGCAGTTTGGGTTGCCGACCAGCGCAATTCTGATAGCCATTTTCCTCTCCTCCCTTTTGTCAAAACCTACTCTTCCACCAGGATGCTCTCCGCATCCGCCTTCCGCAGGGACAGTTCATACCCGCGGATGGTGATCTCCACCGGGTCCCCGAGAGGCGCCACCTTCCGCACATAGATCCTGCTGCCTCTGGTGATGCCCATATCCATGATGCGGCGCTTAAACGCTCCTTCGCCGGTCAGTTTTGCCACTGTCACCGTCTTTCCAACAGCTACGTCACGCAATGCTTTCTGCATAACCTTTTTCTCCTTTCTCCCGCTGCAGGCTGCTGTCACCGCCTGCCGGGCTAGACCATGATGCGGCCGGCCATCTCCCGGTTGATCGCCACTCTGGAATCCTTAATGTTCACGATCAGATCTCCGTGAATCTCCGAGACCACCGTCACGGCGCTCCCGTCCACAAATCCCAGATTTGCCAGGAAACGTCTCACCTCGTCTGTACCTCCCACCCGCTTTACCACGCCGGAATCTCCCGGTTTCAGAAATGCTAACGGCATCATTTGGCCCACCTTTCTCTTTAATGATAATGAATATCATTTATTTTTAATCCTCGATTAGTATAGCCTAATTGGAAATAATTGTCAATGGGTTTTGATAAATATTCTCATAAAATGTTTATTCATCAAAAGCAGGTTTTCTTCCAAGCAAAAAGGACCCGCCCGACTGTCTGACAGACAGCTCCGGACGGATCCCTTTTTCCAGCTTACGCCAGCAGGATCGTCTTTAAAAATTCCAGCTTTTTTCCAAACATTCTGGCCAAAAAGCCCACCAGCAGGGCCGCGATGATGGTTCCCTCCCGCACGCCTTCCAGGCGGCGGGAAAACACCAGCGCCAAAACGCCGGCGATCACTGTCATGGACACGTCAAACGCCACCTTTGTGGTGCCGAAATCCGTCTTCCACGTGGAGGACACCGCGCGCACAAAGGACTCTCCCGGCAGCATTGCCACATCGGCCAGCACCTCCGTATACACGCCGAACCCCAGTATCACGCAGCCAATCAGCAGATACACCATATTTTCCCCGTAGCTTTGAGGGCTGACCGCGGAAAACATCACCATGGTCAGGTCAATAAAAAAGCCGAACGCCGCCGATATGGGGAGCTGCAGCCAGTGCTCCAGCCGGAAATTTTTTCTCAGGATCAGCAGCTGGGCCGCAATCAGCAGCACGCTGAACAAAACTGTGAATTCTCCCAGTGTCATAGGGAAGTTCAGACTGAGCACATAGGGGATCGAGGAAATGGGCGAGGTACCCAGGCTCGCCTTTGTGATCAGGCTCACCCCCATGGAATTGATAAACAGTCCGATCAGAAATATCAGGTATCTCTTCGCTTTTTCCATTGTCTCACTCCTTAATTTTCTCCGCAAGGTTTTCATAGATCCGTCCCAGCAGGGACCGGCACTCCTCCTGCTCCTCCTCAGAAAAGCCGGAAAAAACCGCCTGCTCCGCGCGCGCAAATTCCTGCTCCACAAAGCCGGCCAGCTCCCGCCCGTAATCTGTCAGGAACACGTAAAGGGACCGGCGGTTGCCGTTTTTCATCTGCCGCCTGATCATCCCCTTCTCCTCCATCCGGTTCAGCACGGAGGTGAGGGTGGCCGCCTCGATGTGGCAGCCGGCGGCGATCTCCTTCTGCCCCGCCCCGTCGTGATCTTTCAGATAATCCAGCACTTTGGGCTGGCCGGCCGTCAGTCCCTTTGATTTCACCGCTCCGAAGAACAGCTTCTGAAGCATGGCCTGGTCTGCCATCAGCAGATAGTGAAAGGAATTCTCCATCTGAAAACCTGCCTTTCTTTTTATTAGAATGCTAATTATTATAATTCAAATTATTTATTCTGTCAAACCCTTTCTTCTTGCTTCTCCATCTTCTTTCTGCTATATTGGGGATAACAGGAGGTAATGGAACATGACAGAAGAAGAGAAAATCTTTGCCGGCCGTATGTTTGACCCCCGCAGCCAGGAACTGCGTTCCATCAAGCATAAGGCCCACGAGCTCTGCCGCAGATACAACCAGATGGACGAAAATGACCCGGCCAGACAGGAGATCATCCGCGAAATGCTGGGAAAGACCGGATCTACGTTTTATTTTCAGGGTCCCATCCAGTTAAACTACGGCAGCCACACTTTTATCGGAGAAAACTTTTTCGCCAATTTCAATCTGACGGTCATGGACGACGCCCGCGTCTTCATCGGCGACAACGTCTGCTTCGGGCCGAACGTATCCCTGATGGCCACTACCCATCCTCTGATCGCGAAAGAGCGGATGGGAATGGACGAGGAGGGACATACCACCATGGCTGAATACGCCCACGACATCCACATCGGGAACAACGTATGGATCGCCTGCAACGCCGTCGTTTTGGGCGGCGTCCACATTGGAAACAACGTGGTCATCGGCGCCGGCAGCGTGGTCACAAAGGACATCCCCGACGGATACTTAGCCTTCGGCAACCCCTGCCGCCCGGTGCGGCCCATCACAGAGGCCGACAGCAAAAAAGATCTGATCCTCCCGGAGGATCTGGAGCATTTCTCCTACAATCTTATGTGAAAACGGCCGTTTCCGCCGGACAAAACCCAGCAGAGGCGGATGGGAATATCTCTTTTCCTCATCCGCCTCTGCTGGGTTTTTGCTTTTTTCCGGTTTTTATTCTTTTTCGGTTTTCTGTTTTTTCGGTTTTCTGTTCTTTCCCGGTTTATCTGTTCCGGCTGCGCTCTCTCTTTCCTTCAGCCAGCGCGTAAACCGCCGCGATCAGTCCTGCTATCATCATCATCCATTTTCCTGCGCTGCTGTCCTGACCCGTCTTCGGAAGACTGGATAAGGGCACTTCTCCGCCCGGGATCTCCACCGGTGTTTCCGCAGAAGCCTCCTCCGGCAGATCTGCTAACGGCACTTCCTCCGGATCAATTTCCATATTCACTCCAGGACCGCCTCCGGGATTGTACGGATTCCTGGGGCCGCCTCCGCCGCTGCCGCCGCTGTTTTCTCCGCCGCCGTGGCTGCCGCTGGGCTTCTTCGTGTAATATACGTTAAAGATCAGATTCCCGCTCATCTCCCCGGCATATACGCTCTGGTCACAGCTGTCCCAGTCATACCCGTCGATGACCTTTCCGATCAGCTCAGTGACATCGTAGGCTTCTCTCCTGGTGTAGGCTTCGCTTGTGTAGGAATCCGCCAGCTTTGCCCCGGTGTCTTTCTCATAATAATTAATAATGATCGTATACTGGATCTTATTGGAGAAGTTCACCGTCACAGATTCGCTGTCCAGGTTCACCCGATAAGGCTCTGACACCAGCTCATATCCCTCCGGCGCCTTCACCTCCTGGATGTAGTAGACTCCCAGGTCCAGAGACGGGATGGTCACAGTTCCCGCGGAAGTCACATACTCCGCTCCCTGAGCCTCATCCTCACTCCACTTGCTGCCCGTATAGAACAGCTTTCTGTCCCCATCCAGCTTATACAGCTTAAACGCCGCCGGGAGGTCGATCAGGTTTCCGTCATCGTCCACCTTGTTGATGGTGAGGGAACCTTCGGTGATCACTCTCTCCAGCTCAAATGCCACATAGAAATCGACGGGATAGTTCTGGTTCACATTTCCTATCTTAGGGCCGCTCAGTACGAACCCGACAGGCAGAGCAAACGCGCCCATTTCCTCCAGAAAAGCGGCCTCCGCCAATCGGCTGTCCGCCTCATCCCAGACATCTGACAGACCGGTCATATATTTGCCGATTCCAAAATCTCCGCAGCCTGCCGGATCCTTGGACATATCCGCGTCCGCCCGCTCTCCAACAGTCATTCCCAGGCTGACATTATACCAGTCGTCATAAATCAGGGACGCGAGCTGCGGCTCGATCTCCAGCAGCTCAACCTCCATTTCGCTGGTATTGACCATCGCATATTTCTGGAAATATTCATACTTTTCATTCAGACTCTCTATCTCTTCCATACCGCTGACGCCGAAAATACCATTATAGCCTCCATAGCGGGCCATGATGTCGTCCTGCGCCGCCTCCGGCAGTTCAATGATTTTCTCTGCACTCGTCCCGTATTTTTCATTGTAGAAATCCAGATAATAATCGGTCAGGGCCTCATCGCCGGCATACCCCTTCTCCGCCAGCCTGTCGTAGATCTGCAGCATATCTTCCAGGCTGATCTTTTTCGTGTCTTTTTCAAACAGCGCTCCCAGAGCTTCACTGTCTTTGCATCTGTGTTTTGAATATATGGAGGGAATCAGCTGCCCGTCGTATCCTGCCGCATGGGGGAAATCCGGGCCGTACTTTTCGTAATCCTCCTCTATGAGGCTGCTCAAGTCCGCCGGGGCCACCACCAGGCTTCCCTCCTTATAGCGGTAGCTGTTCCCTGACTGATTGTCAAATGTAAAATCCCAGTTGAACACCATTCCCGGCACAAGGTACGGCGGATAGTTCTCCAACCCGTAAAGCATGGCGTCATCCAGCACAACCGTCAGTTCATCCTCGTCATTTTCCTGGATCTGGAAGTTCATCTTAAAGTTCATCGTTCCGTTGGACTCGTCATACTCAATATTTTCCATATCCGGAACAACGAACTCTGACATTTCCTTATAATCCACCCCAGCCCCGACACTGTTCGGCTCCGGAATCTCCGCCAGCTTCATCGCCCGGGCCTCTGCAAAGTCAACCTCGATCTCCAGGTTTTCCTCCGCCTCAATCACAAGGTAGCTCTGTCTGCCGTCCCCGGCGTTCAGTTCTCCGGGCGTCGCTGCCCCAACCGGCTCCAGATCCATCCCGTTTGCCGTCACGCTTAAAATCACGTTTCCTTCCTTCGGGAATACTGTGAAATACAGACTGTCTCCCCTGTCAATCCTCTTCGGGCCTTTTACGGTTCCCATCTCTTCGTCGTAGCTGTACTCGACTGTAAAGGATTCTGCCTTTTCCGGCTCTTCCGTCTGACTGTCCGCGGCTCCTCCTGTCTCTTCCGTCTTCCCCGTTTCTGTCTCCGGAGAGTCCGCTTCTCCCTCTGCGGCGTCTGTCTCTTCTTCTGCCTTTTCAGTTTCTTCTTCCTCAGAACCGGCACCGTCAGTTTCTTCCTCCGCCGCCTCTGTCTCTTCTTCCGCTCCGCCGGTCACTTCCTCCCCGGCATCTGCGTCTTCTTCTGTCTCACCGGCTTCTTCTTTTTCTGAATCCGTCTCTCCTGTCCCGCCGGCTTCTTCCTCTGCTGCGTCCGTCTCTTCTTCCGTCTCACCGGTCACTTCCCCTGCTGCGTCCGTCTCTTCTTCCGTCTCACCGGTCACTTCCTCTGCTGCATCTGTCTCTTCCGCCGCTCCGTCAGTTTCTTCTCTCTCAGAGTCCGTCTCTTCCCTGCCGGTTTCCTCCTCTGAGCTTCCGGTTTCTGTCTCTGTTCTGCCGGTTTCCTCCCCTGAGTTTTCAGCGCCTCCTTCTGCCGCGCCGGTTCCCGTCACAGTTTCCTCTTCTGCTGCGGGAGTCTCGTTTCCTGCCGTCTCTCTCACTTCTTCAACGGCTGTCTCCGCTGCGTAGCTCTCCAAAGCTCCCGCTCCTATGCCATTGCTGACCATTGCTCCGGCTAATGCCGCCGCCAGCGCCTTTGTCATCAGGGCCGGCCTCTTTCTGTTTGCTCCTTTCATTGATTCACTCCTTCATTTCTCATCATGCAGTGGATAAGTGCCATGGGCGAACGCCCATCTTTTTCCAATTATATGGATGGGCCTTCTCATTGTCAACTATTCCTATATATTTAATATGAATTCTCAGAAATGCACAAAAAAAGGAACGTTCCCCCGGCTCTTATTATGCCAGTTGAACGTTCCTTCTCCATATTTCTTTTCTATATCTGCCTGTTTACTTTCCAAGCCACTCTTTCACAGCATGGTAAATTCCCTCGCTGTCCAGGCCGTGCTTGTGCAGCAGCTCCTCTGCCACGCCGGACTCGCCGAACTCGTCGCGGATTCCCAGACGCTTCACCGGAACGGGAGCCTGCTCTGCCAGTACCTCACAGACTGCTCCGCCCAGGCCGCCGATGATGGAGTGCTCCTCCACCGTCACGATCTTTCCGGTCTCCTTTGCCGCCTTCACCAGAAGCTCCTCATCAATAGGCTTGATGGTGTGAATGTTGATCACCCTGGCGGAAATGCCGTCCTGCTCCAGGAGCTTTGCCGCATCCAGGCTGGCTGCCACTTCCAGACCGGTGGCCACGATCGTCACATCAGAGCCTTCTCTTAAGGTAACTCCCTTTCCGATCTCAAAATGATAATCTTCATTGTCATTGATCACCGGCACTGCCAGACGGCCGAACCGCATGTACACAGGGCCGTTCATCTCATAGGCAGCCTTTACCGCCGCTCTCGCCTCCACGTCGTCGGAAGGATTGATGATCGTCATGCCCGGAATCGTGCGCATGAGGGCAATGTCCTCGTTGCACTGGTGGGTGGCGCCGTCCGGTCCCACAGAGATTCCCGCATGGGTCGCACCGAACTTCACGTTCAGATGGGGATAGCCCACGCTGTTTCTCACCTGCTCAAAGCCTCTTCCCGCCAAAAACATGGCGAAAGTGCTCACAAACGGGATCTTTCCCGTGGTCGCCATTCCGGCTGCCATTCCGATCATATTTGCCTCCGCGATGCCGCAGTCAATGTGACGGTCCGGAAATGCCTTTTTAAACGTCACCGTCTTGGTGGCAGCTGCCAGATCTGCGTCCAGCACGTATAAATTCTCATGTTCCTTTCCCAGCTCTGCCAAAGCCTTGCCGTAGCTGTCCCTCGTCGCGATCTTCTTTACATCTGACACAGTGCTTCACCTGCTTTCTCAAGTTCTTCCATTGCCTTCTCATACTGTTCCTGATTGGGGGCCGTTCCGTGCCAGGACACCTGATTCTCCATGTAGGAAACGCCTTTGCCCTTTACGGTTCTGGCGATGATGGCTGTAGGACAGCCCTTCACCGTCTTAGCCTCCTCAAACGCCCGGTGCAGCTGGTCAAAATCGTGGCCGTCCACCACGATGGGATGGAGATGAAATGCCTTCATCTTCTCATCAATAGGCTGGGGAGAGTTGATCTCTTCCACAGTTCCGTCCAGCTGGATTCCGTTGCTGTCCACCACGACTACCAGGTTGTCCAAGCCCTTATTGCCGGCAAACATCATGGCCTCCCACACCTGGCCTTCCTCCAGCTCGCCGTCTCCCAGCACTGCGTACACCCGGTAGGAGTCCCCCGTCAGCTTGGCGGAGAGCGCCATTCCCACCGCGGCGGAAACGCCCTGTCCCAGGGATCCGGAAGTCATATCCACTCCGGGAGTATCGTTCATATTGGGATGACCCTGCAGGCGGCTGCCCAGAGCGCGGAGTGTCTTTAACTCCTCCTTCGGGAAATATCCTTTCTCCGCAAGCACCGCATAGAGAGCCGGCGTGGCATGGCCTTTGGACAGCACCAGTCTGTCCCGGTCCGCCCAGGCGGGATTCTTCGGGTCTACGTTCATCTCCTCAAAGTACAGGCAGGTCAGAATATCTGCTACTGATAAGGAGCCGCCCGGATGGCCGGACTTTGCATGGTAGACCTCGGTCAAAATGTCTTTTCTCACTTCGTTTGCAATTTTCTGAAGTTCCAATTTCTCCATACTGATTCCCTCTTTTTATGAAATTAGTTCTTTGCCGATTCTCTTTCATTATACGTGATTTTGGTGATATTGTCTATATAAAGGATTTTATTTCTCTTTTTGTCCGTAAAAATCGTGTAACAGTTCAGACGGCAGGGAAACAGAGGGTGCTTCTTGTCCGGCCTATTGGCCGGGCAAGAAGATGCCCGTCTATTACAAAATCGTGCAGACAGCAGGAAAAAATCAGCCTGGGATCCGAAACTGGGGAAGAAATTCCTGTCTGTCCCCGTCCACAATTCCCAGATCCGTGATCAGAACGCCGGGAAGAACGGGCAGAGCGGCGGTGGCGTGCTTGAGAAGCCACACATTTCCCCACTTTTCCTTAAGGGCCTGCTCCAGCCGCTCCGCCTGGGCCGCCACCTCCTCACACCGGCAGAAAGACATAAGCCCTCCGGCCGGCAGGGGAAGGGAGGCGCAGATCCTGCCATGTTCCGCAAGCGCCATGCCGCCGCCCATCTCCTGGATCTTCTTCACCGCCAGCAGGGCGTCCGCCGGATCCCGGTAGATCAGGACCAGGTTGTGGCTGTCGTGGGCCACCGTGGCGCCGAATGCTCCCGACACTGAGCCGAAGCCACGAATGGGGGCAATGGTCTTCTGCTCCTTCCCGTACCGGTTGCAGACACAGATCCAGGCCAGGTCCGGATCTTCTTCTATGACCACTTTTCCGCCTCTCACCGGCAGCCGTTCGTATGCGGCGCGGTTAAACGGACCGTCTGCCCGGCTTTGGATCACCAGTGTCTCTCCACCCTCCGCCGGCGCAGCAAGTTCCAGATCTTCCTCAGACCTGATATAGGCGAGCTTCGGCGGGCAGAAAGGCTCAGCCGGGCCGCTCTCCCAGTCCATCACCATCTCTCCCTCCCTGGCCGCCAGCTTTCCGCCGATCCAGACAGCCAGAGGACGGCATCCATTTAAACCTTCCACCAGCTGAAGGTCTGCCGCAAATCCGGGAGCAATCGCCCCCAGGTCCTCAAACCCGTACTCTCTGGCTCCGTTGTAGGTCGCAAAGCGGACAGCCTCCAGCGGGTCTGCCCCGTAGCCGACCGCCTTTGCCACCACCCGGTTCAAATGGCCTTCCCGGCAGATTACCCCGGCATGGACGTCGTCGGTGCAGAGAGACACATTGTCACGCCACCTCTGCCCCTGGATCCCCATAAGGGCCTCCGGCAGGTGGTTGGAGAGAGAGCTGGTCTTTAAATTAATGTGCAGCCCCAGTCTCGCCTTCTCCGCCGCCTCCCCGCTGCTCCTGCATTCATGATCGCTCTGAGGGCCGGCCAGACGGTAGGCCGCCAGCCTTCTGCCCTGAAGTCTGGGGGCATGTCCCTGGAGGAATTTGCCTCTTGAGATCCCCTCGGCGATGATCCGGCTCATCCGCTCATCCCCCTGGCTGATCTTCAGATAATTCATCAGCTCTCCGATGCCGATGACTCCCGGCTCATCTAACAGCCGGCCGATCTCCTTCTCCGTAAAGACGGCTCCGCTCTCCTCTAATCCCGGCACCGACGGCACGCAGGGCGGAGCCAGCACAAAATGGCGCAGAGGGGATCTGCGGCCGCTCTCCAGCATAAACTGAACGCCGGCCACCCCCATCACATTGGCGATCTCGTGGGGATCTGCCACCACCGTGGTGGTCCCCCAGGGGATTACCGCCCGCGCAAAATTTTCCGGCGTCATCATGGTGCTCTCCACGTGGACGTGGGTATCGATATAGCCGGGGATCAGGTAATTTCCGCCGCCGTCAAACCGCTCCTTCGCCTCCGGGCCCGGCTCTCCCTCTGTCCTCACCAGAATGATAATCCCCTCCGCAATATCCACAGACGCAGGATAGATCTCCCCCGTTATCACATTGACCAGGCGGACATTCTCAATGGACAAATCTGCCGGACGTTCTCCCAGCACCGCTGCGATCAGTTTCCGGCGGTCCGGCTCGCCCGCCGCCCTCACAGGTTATCCTTTCCGGCGCTGCCCTCAGCCGGAGCGCCGGCGTCAGCGCCTCTTTCCGGCCCATTCATTTCCGGCGCTTTCGCTGACCGGCCCACCGCCTCCATAAAGCCCTTCAGATATCTTTCGGCATCCACGTTTAAGCAGACCGCCGTATTGCCCCCAGGCGTTCTTAAAAGTTCCTGACGCCCGATGGTGCGTCCTCTTAACGGTCCTTCCGTCTCCGCCGTCAGATAAGTGGAGAATGTTTCCGCCAGAGAGGGATCAGCGGCGATCCCCACCGCCAGCGGATCGTGGATGGCGCAGCCTCCCATCCACGGGGCCAGCCGCTCATAGGCTTTCAGGTAAAATTCCGTCATATCCGCCAGCTTCTCTCCCGTCTCTGTTCCCCAGGCCCGCATCTGGGCCGTCTCTTTTCTGGTGAGAAGAGTCCTCATGGTCACGTCCAGACCCACCAGCACAATATCGGCCCCGCTCTCAAACACTGTCTTCGCCGCGGCCGGATCTCCCAGAATATTGGCCTCTGCCCAGGGGCACACATTGCCGGGGACTGTCACTGCCCCGCCCATGATCACCAGTTTTCCCAGCTGTCCGGCCGCCTGGGGACAGCGCCTGAAAACGGCCGCCAGGTTGGTCAGCGGCCCGGTAGCCACAATGGTCAGCTCTTTTCCCAGAGTCATTATCGACCGGATCAGAAAATCCACGCCGCTCTCTGTCTCTGTCTTTCTTCCCGACGGCGCCAGCCTGATCTCCCCCACGCCGTTCTCCCCGTGGATCTGGCGGCTGATGGCCGCCGGGGCGTACGTCTCCTCCCCCAGAGGCGCCCCCTCTCCCTGATAGACGGGAACATCCTCTCTTCCCAGAAGAGCCAGAATATCCAGGGAATTTTCGGCCGCTCTGTCCGCCGTCACATTTCCGAACACGCTGGTGATTCCCAGCAGCTCAATATCCGTTCTCCCCGCCGCGTAGGCGATGGCCAGGGCATCATCGATTCCCGTGTCCAGATCCAGAATCATTTTCTTCTTTTCCATAATTTCCTCCTTATGTATTTTCTTGTTTTTTCTCTCATATCATAGTATACTCCCTTCAGATTCTGTCCGATGTGACAGCTGTCATATTTAACAGGAGGTTTTATGAAATCCACAAAAGATCTCTCCCAATATCAGTCCCTTATCCGTGAATACGGCGTTTTTTCCATCTTTCCCTCTGCCGCGGAGAAAGATATGGAGCTGCGCCTTTTCGACCGGGGAGAATTCCTCTTTCTCCAGGGCTACCCGATCTGCGGCTTCTATTTTCAGCTGGAAGGGCAGATCAAGCTGGTCCGCACCCTTCAGAGCGGGAAGGAGACTGTCATCCGCCATTTGGAAGCGCCCAGGATCTACGGCGGCGCCGAGTTTTTCCTGGACCTGCCGGCCTCCGTCTCCGCCCTGGTCACAGTCCCGGCAGCCTTTCTCTATCTTCCCTTTGAGCCCTGGAAAAAGGCCCTCAGCCGCGACCCTGATTTTCTCTATTTTCTGGGGAAAAATTACGCAGAGATCACCTACGTCTCCAACACCAATTTTCCCATCAGCCAGACGGCATCTCCCGCCGCCAGAGTCGCCTCCTACCTGCTCTCCAGCGAAAAAAACGGTCTCTTTTCCGGCCCGCTGACAGAAGCGCCGGAGTATCTGGGCATCAGCTACCGCCACCTTCTGCGCATCCTCACCGAGTTTGTGCAGAAGGGCTACTTAAAAAAAGAAGGCTCCCGCTACCGCATCGCCGACCGGGAGGGACTTATGGAAACCGGCGGGGACCGGTATCTGCCGTGACCCCGCCGGAAAATCAGTTGCCGGGAAATCAGTCATGCCGGGGCATCCCGTCCCGGGCGAAGCGCCCGCGCCGAAACCTCCCGTTCCGCGCGGGAACTCCCGGGCAGCAGGCTCCCGTTTTACTCAAATCGCACGATCTCTTTTTTCAGCCGCTTCATGATCTTCTTCTCCAGTCTGGATATGTAGGACTGGGAAATCCCCAGCAGATCGGCCACCTGCTTCTGAGTCATCTCCTCCCGCTCTCCCTCTCCCAGGCCGAAGCGCAGCTCCACGATCTTTCTCTCCCTGGGGCTCAGGCGGCTGACAGCCGCGTTCA